>NZ_JBQVNP010000176.1:0-9637 GCF_052436255.1 Roseateles sp.
GCGCAGGGCGGTGGTTTCAGCCTGGCTGGCGGCAGCGCGCCAACGCCGGCGACGGCGGGCGGCGGCGGCATCGGCCTGGTCAACCTCGGCATGCCGGCCCTGCCGCCCGGCCGGGTGTCGACGGCCGATACCAGTCTGCCGGGCGACAGCGTCCCCGCCGTCCCCGAGCCCGGCACCTGGGCCATGATCGCCCTGGGCCTGCTCGTCATCGCCTTTCGCCTGCGCCAACGGCGCTGATCAGCGCCGCAGCAACGGCGCCAGATAGCGCCCGGTGTGGCTGGCCTCACAGGCCGCCACGTCCTCGGGCGTGCCGGCCACCAGCAGCTTGCCGCCACCGGCGCCGCCCTCCGGGCCCATGTCGATGAGCCAGTCGGCCGTCTTGATGACGTCCAGGTTGTGCTCGATGACGACGATGGTGTTGCCCGCGTCGCGCAGCTGGTGCAGCACCTTCATCAGCAGGGCGATGTCGGCGAAGTGCAGGCCGGTGGTCGGCTCGTCGAGGATGTAGAGGGTGCGCCCGGTGTCGCGCTTGCTCAGTTCCAGCGCCAGCTTGACGCGCTGGGCCTCGCCGCCCGACAGCGTCGTGGCGCTCTGGCCCAGCTTCACATAGCCCAGGCCCACGTCCAGCAGGGTCTGCAGCTTGCGCGCCAGCGTCGGCACGGCGTTGAAGAGCTCGTGCGCGTCCTCCACCGTCATGCCCAGCACCTGGGTGATGTTCTTGCCCTTGTAGAGCACCTCCAGCGTCTCGCGGTTGTAGCGCCGGCCCTGGCAGACGTCGCAGGGCACGTAGACATCCGGCAGGAAGTGCATCTCCACCTTCAGCACGCCATCGCCCTGGCAGGCCTCGCAGCGGCCGCCGGCCACATTGAAGCTGAAGCGGCCGGCGCCGTAACCGCGTTCCCGCGCGGTGGGCATCTCGGCGAACAGCTCGCGGATGGGTGTGAACAGCCCGGTGTAGGTGGCCGGGTTGGAGCGCGGCGTGCGGCCGATGGGGCTCTGGTCGACGTTGATGACCTTGTCGAAGGCGTCCAGCCCCTCGATCTCGTCATAGGGCGCCGGGTCGGCGTGGCTGCTGTAGAGCTTCTTGGCCACGGCGGCGTACAGGGTGTCGTTGACCAGCGTGCTCTTGCCCGAGCCGGACACACCGGTCACGCAGGTGAACAGGCCGACCGGGATTTCGACCGTCACGCCCTTCAAGTTGTTGCCGCGCGCATTGACGATGCGCAGCCTGGCGCCCTCGGCCGGCTTGTGGCGCTCCTTGGGCACCTCGATGCGCGCGGCACCGCTCAGGTAGCGCCCGGTCAGCGAGTTCGGATCGGCGGCCACCTGCGCGGGCGTGCCCTGCGACATGATGCGACCGCCATGCACGCCGGCGCCGGGCCCCAGGTCCAGCACCCAGTCGGCCGCGCGGATGGCGTCCTCGTCGTGCTCCACCACCAGCACCGAGTTGCCCAGGTCGCGCAGCCGCCGCAGCGTGGCGATGAGCCGGTCGTTGTCGCGCTGGTGCAGGCCGATGCTGGGCTCATCCAGCACATACATGACGCCCGTCAGGCCCGAGCCGATCTGGCTCGCGAGCCGGATGCGCTGCGCCTCGCCACCCGACAGGGTGTCGGCGCTGCGGTCGAGGCTGAGGTAGTTGAGCCCCACGTCATTCAGGAAGCGCAGCCGCGAGGCGATCTCGCGAATGACCTTGTCGCCGATCTCGGCCTTGTTGCCCTTGAGCTTGAGGCCTTCGAAATAGTCCAGGCATTCGCGCAGCGTCGAATGCTCGACCTCGAAGATGGGCCGGCCGCGCGTGCCGGCCGGCGCATCGGCCGGCTGCAGCACCACGTTGCGCGCCTCGCGGCGCAGGCGCGAGCCCTCGCAGGCGGTGCAGGGCTTGGCGGCCATGTAGCGGGCCAGGTCCTCGCGCACCGCAGCCGAATCGGTCTCCTTGAAGCGCCGCTGCAGGTTGGGCAGGATGCCCTCGAAGGGATGCTGGCGTTTGACCGAGCGCTTCTTGCCCGAGGCCGTCTCGGCGTGGTAGACAAAGCTGATGTCCTCGTCGCCCGAGCCACGCAGCAGCACCTCGCGGGCTGTCGCGGGCAGGCTCTCCCACGGCGCCTCGACGTCGAAGCCATAGTGGGCCGCGACCGACTCCAGCAGCGAGAAGGTGTAGGGGTTGCGCCGGTCCCAGCCCTTGACCGCACCGCTGGCCAGCGACAGCGTCGGGAAGGCGACGACGCGGTCGGGGTCGAAGACGGTGACCTGGCCCAGGCCCTCGCAGCTCGGGCAGGCGCCCACGGGCGAGTTGAAGGAGAACAGCCGCGGCTCCAGCTCGGGCAGCGAATACGAGCAGATCGGGCAGGCGAACTTGCTGGAGAACAGCGTCGTTTCGTCCTTGTCCATGTCCATCACCAACGCGCGGCCGTCGGCCTGGCGCAGCGCCGCCTCGAAGCTCTCGGCCAGGCGCTGGCGCAGGCTGTCGGCGGAGTCATGGCGCAGCTTGATGCGGTCGATGACGACGTCGATGTCGTGCTTCTCGGCCTTCTTCAGCGCCGGGACGTCGGGCGCCTCCACCGTCGCGCCGTCGACACGGAAACGCACATAGCCCTGGGCCTGCAGGTCGGCAAACAGTTCGAGGAACTCGCCCTTGCGGTCGCGCACGACCGGCGCCAGCAGCATCAGCTTGGACTCGTCGGGCATGGCCAGCACGGCGTCCACCATCTGGCTGACCGACTGCGCCTCCAGCGGCAGGTCGTGCTCGGGGCAGAACGGCGTGCCGGCGCGGGCATAGAGCAGGCGCAGGTAGTCGTGGATCTCGGTGACCGTGCCGACGGTCGAGCGCGGGTTGTGCGAGGTGGCCTTTTGCTCGATGGAGATCGCCGGGGACAGTCCCTCGATGATGTCCACGTCGGGCTTGTCCATGAGCTGCAGGAACTGCCGCGCGTAGCTCGACAGGCTCTCGACATAACGCCGCTGACCCTCGGCATAGAGCGTGTCGAAGGCGAGCGAGGACTTGCCCGAGCCCGACAGGCCGGTGAGCACGACCTGCGGATGCCGCGGCAGGTCGTCGGCGATGTGCGTGAGGTTGTGGGTGCGGGCGCCGCGCACGCGGATGAACTTGGACTCAGGGGCTGACATGGGAGTTTTCACGACGAACCGGCCATGATAGGCCGCCACAATCCCGGGCTCAAAACAGCAGGGAGTGCTGATGAAGAACCGCCTGGCCGCCGTGATGCTGGCCCTGGCCGCCGCCGTGCTGGCGCCGACCGCCCCCGCGGCCGAACCACCGCCGGCCACCGCCTTCTTCAAGCGCCCGCAGGTGCGCGCGCCCAAGCTCAGCCCGAGCGGCCGCTACCTCGCCATCCAGGCCGCCGGCAAGGGCGACCGTATGTGGCTGGGGGTGCTGGACCTGCAGACGCTGCAGGCGCCCAAGTTCGTCGCCGGCTTCAGCGATGCCGATATCGCCAGCCACCACTGGATCCACGAGGATCGGCTGGTCTTCGACGTGTCCGACTCGCCCGACGGCACGACGCGCGTCAACGGCCAGGGCCTGTGGGCGGCGGACCGTGACGGCACGAAGCTGCGCCAGCTGATCAACACCGACAAGCCCTTCATCACCACCGCCACGCTGATCGGCAACCGCCGGCTGGACGTCAACTGGACGCTGCACAGCGTCCCGCCCGGGCTGGACGGCAACGAGGTCGTCGTGCTGCGCCGCCCCTGGATGGACGAGCGCGCCGCGACCGGCGTGCAGCTCGCGCGGCTTGACACGACGACGGGGATCACCCGCACGCTCAGCACAGGCATCCCCGACCACACGATCAACTGGCTGCTGGACTGGCGCGCCGAGCCGCGCATCATCGAGACCCTGCACCAGGGCCGCGTCCGGCTGTTCCGGCGCGATGAGGCGGGCGACTGGCAGTTCTGGCATGACGACGACCCGCACGCGCGCAAAAACCCCTGGCCCACCTGGCTCGGGCCGGACGGCCAGATGCTTGGTATTCAGGGCCACCGCGGCTACCAGGCGCTGTACCAGCTGGACAGCAAGACGGGCCACAGCGACGGCGAGCCGCTGGTCACCACGCCGGGCTACGACTTCCGGGGCCGCCTCATCACCGAGCCCGGCAGCGGTCGGCTGCTCGGTGTGCGCTTCGAAACCGACGCGCCCGGCACCGCGTGGCTGGAGCCGACGATGAAGGCCATCCAGGCCGACGTCGATGCCCGCCTGCCCGGCAGCGTCAACCTCATCGAATGCCTGCGCTGCGTGGGCGCCAGCCATCTCATCGTCACCGCGCTGTCCGACCTGCGCCCGCCGCTGTACTACCTCTACAAGACGGCCGACCAGCAGCTCGAGCCGCTGGCCGGCATGCGAGCCGACCTGCCGGTGACGGCGATGGGCCAGCGGGACTACCACCGCATCAAGGCCCGCGACGGGCTGGAGATCCCGGTGCTCGTCACCCAGCCGGCCGGCGGCGTCAAGGGCGCCACGCCTACCGTCGTGCTGGTGCACGGCGGCCCGTATGTGCGCGGCACGCACTGGCGCTGGGAGCCCATGGCGCAATTCCTCGCCAGCCGCGGCTATCTGGTGCTGGAGCCGGAGTTCCGCGGCAGCACCGGCTACGGCTTCAAGCACTTTCGTGCCGGCTGGAAGCAATGGGGCCTGGCCATGCAGGACGATCTCGCCGACACCCTGGCCTGGGGCGTCAAGCAAGGCTGGGCCGACCCCAAACGCGCCTGCATCATGGGCGCCAGCTACGGGGGCTCGGCGTGACCGACATCGGCCTGATGTCCAGCATCAGCTGGAGCGATTTCTCCGAGGAGTGGAAGCAGTACGGCATGAAGCGCCTGGTGGCTGATCCGGAGACCGACGCCGAGCAGATGCGCAAGACCTCGCCGCTGGCGCGCTCCAGCAAGATCCGCATGCCACTGCTGATGGCCTACGGCGCCGAGGACCGCCGCGTGCCGCTCAAGCACGGCACCGACATGAAGTCAGCGCTGCGCGCCGATCAGCCGCTCGAATGGGTCGTCTACCCCGATGAAGGCCATGGCTGGTTCGACCTGAAGACCAACGAGGACTTCTGGGGGCGTGTCGAGCGCTTCCTGTCCCGCCACATCGGCAACGCCGCAAAACCATGATCAAAGCACTGACCCTGGTCATGCTGACCGTCGTCTGCGCCGCCCGGGCCGCGCCGCCCAGCATCGAAGACTTCCAGCGCCCGCCGGCCTTCTCGGGACCCGTGCTGTCGCCCGACGGCCGCCATGTCGCGGCCATCATCAACCCTGACGGCAAGACGACCAGCGTCGCCGTCCTCGCGACCGACAAGCCAGGCGAAGCCATCCCGATCAAGGCCTTCGGTCAGGCGGACATCAGGGAGACTTTCTGGATCGACGACGACCGTCTGGCATTCACGGTTCGCCCGCGCGTCGACGGCGAAGGCCGGGGCATCGCGCCGGGCTTGTGGACGATGAACCGCGATGGCAGCGGCTTCAAGCAGTGGGTCAACCCGACCGGCTGGGGCAGCCGCGGCGGCACGCCGCAGGCGAGCCGCATGCTGGACGGCAACTGGAGCCTGTTCCAGCCTCCCGCGCCGGAGCGCCCAGGCCAGCTCGTCATCCGCCACAACGTCGGCGACCGGCAGCGCCATCTCGGCCACGTCGAGCTGGCCAGCCTCGACGTGGCCACCGGGCGGCGCCGCGGGCTGACCGACAGCGCCCCCAAGGGCATCACCCACTGGGTGCTGGATGCCACCGGCCAGCCAGCCTTCGCGGCCGGCAGCAACGGGCGTGGCGGCACGCGCATCCATTGGCGCGATGGCGACGCGGGATGGAAGGTCTGGCACGAATCCGAACAGCGCGAATCGGACCGCTGGCCGCTGGCCATCGACCGCGAAGGCCGCCTGTACCTGAGCGTGCACGAGCATGGCCGGCGCGCGCTGCACCGGGCGGACAGCCTAGCGCCGGGCGCGCCGACCACGCGCGTGGTCGCCTCGGCCACCCACGACGTCAACCCCGGGCTGCTGCACGACGCCGACAGCGGCCAGTTGCTCGGCGCGCATTTCGAGGCCGAGGTGCCCCAGACGGCGTGGTTCTCGCCCGAGCTGGCCGAGGCCCAGGCCGACATCGACCGCCGCCTGCCCGGCGCGGCCAACACCGTCAGCTGCCAGCGCTGCCTGGCCGCACCGATGCTGCTGGTGACCTCCGTCTCGGACCGCCGGCCGCCACGCTATTTCCTGTTCGACCGCGCGACCCGTCAGCTGACGCCTGTGGCCGCCAGCATGCCGTGGATTACCGAAGGGCGGCCACGCCAGACGGCCGCCATTGCGGCGCGTGACGGCCTGCGTCTGCCGCTGGTGCTCACCCATCCCGGCACGCCGGGTCCGGCGCCGACCGTGCTGCTCGTGCATGGCGGCCCTTGGGTGCGTGGCAATCACTGGGCCTGGCAAGCCGAACCGCAGTTCTATGCGTCGCGCGGCTACCTCGTGCTGGAGGTCGACTTCCGCGGCAGCACCGGCTATGGCCAGCGCCATCTGCTGGCCGGCGACAAGCAGTGGGGCCTGCGGATGCAGGACGACCTGGCCGACGCGCTGGCCTGGGCCGTCAAGGGCGGCCTGGCCGACCCCAAGCGGGTCTGCATCGTCGGCGCAGGCTATGGCGGCTATGCCGCGCTGATGGGCCTGGCACGCGGCGGCATCAGCTGCGCGGTCGCCTCGATGGCGCCCACCGATCTCGGCAAGCTGACCTCGCGACACTGGTCCGACGCGCCCTTGGAAGCGCTGAGCTTTCACCTGCCCATCGCGGTGGGCGACGCCGAGGCCGACGCGACGCTGCTGACGACCAACTCGCCCATTCGCCTGGTCGACAAGCTGCTCGGCCCGCTGCTGCTGGCTTACGGCGAACTCGACGAGCGCGTGCCGCTGGCCCACGGCAAGGACCTGCGCGACGCGCTGACAGCAGCCGGCCGGCCGCCCGAGTGGGTGTCCTACCCGGGCGAGCGCCACGGCTTCTACAAGTGGGAGAACCGCCAGGATCACTGGCGGCGCATCGAGGCCTTCCTAGCCGCGCATCTGGCGCCAGACAAATAGCCGTCCATCGCGGCCGCATGCAGTTCGCCGCCTGCGTCCGACGCTTCATCGCAGCGTCATGGCGGCGCGCGGCTTCGGTGACGAAACTGCTTCCATCGACACAGCAATAGCGCTGAGCGAAACCCCAAGGAAGCATCATGAACACCACCGTACTCATCCAAGCCGCCGCAGTCGCTGCCTTCGCGTTCACCGCCTTCAGTGCCAGCGCTGCCCCACAGGAAATCAAGCAGCTGCCCCGCGTCGTCATCACCGGCAAGGCCACGCCGGCAATTGCCCAATTGCCCCGCGTCGTCGTGACCGGCCATGCCGTCCGCGAAGTGGCCCAGGTGCAGCAACTGCCCCGCGTTAGCGTCACCGTCCGCCGCGCCTGAGCCCGGCATGACGATGCCTTCGACGATGAATCACCGAGCCGAGTCGCCGGCGCAGCAGGCCGCCGGCCGGGGCTGCGCCGCCGAGTCGGCTTGCGACCTGCGCCGGCTGATACATCTCTGAAAGACAATCCGGGCTTCTTCATCGGAGCCCGCTTGTGAAAGAAGAGCTGCGCAAACGCCGATCCTGGCTGGATGGCTTCATGGCCTACCCAGCGCCGCCCGGCCTGAGTGAAACCGCACTGCGCGACAACATCATCCGGCTCGACCAGGCGTTGTACGCGCTGTGGGCGCTGGGTGACAACCTCATCTACGGCTGGACACCCGAGCCGCGCGGCCTGCGCGTGCTGGTCGCGCCCCACCCCATGCTGACCGAGTTCGCCCTCGGCGACGGCACGCTGTCGTCCGAGGAGCTGACGCGGCGCGCGCGCCTGTTGGACAAGCTGCTGTCCAACCAGGAGCACCTGGACAAGCAGGCCTTCGACGCCGTCGCAGCGGCGCTGGGCATCGTGCCCCGCCTCATCGAGCTGCCTTTCGCGCCCGAGCGCGGCCTGGGCCTGCCGCTGATCGCTGCCATCGCGGCGCGCTATGGCATCCGCCTGGTCGAGGACCGCGCCGTCATCCTGTTCGACGCCGTTGGCTTCTCGCTGCTGACGCCGCTGCAGCAAGTGGTGCAGCTCAACAGCCTGTCCTGCTCGGTCAACGCGGCCTACGCCAAGCTGCTGGACCGCGAGATCAACATCAACTTCGCGCGCACGACGACGGGCGACGGTTTCTACATCTGGAACCGCATGCGCGGCATCGAGGCCAATGTGGAGCTGTATCAGCTGATGCAGTTCATCCTGGCCGACAACGCGCTGGCCCAGGAGCGCGCGACGCGCCCCGAATCGGTGCCGCGGCTGCGGGCCTGCTTCCATGTCGGCTCGCACTACGAGTTCTATCAATCCGAAGGGCTGAACCCGACCTCGTTCAGCTACTTGGTCGGCCAGGTCACCATCGAGCTGGCCCGCATGATCGAGCGCGCCGAGCCGGGCCAGATCCTGGTCGGCAAATTCAACACGCTGATGCACGACGAGGCCACCGGCGAAGACGTGCGCATCGACAGCCTGGACTTCGTCGAGCGCACGCGCGCGCCGCTGCGCAGCCTGAACGGGCTCAAGCTCGCCGGCTCCGAGGTCGACGAGATCGCCTGCTACCTGACCGGCCGCCGCGACGCGACGGGGCTGTGGGGCATCAGCGAATACCACATGGCCGACAAGCATGGCCTGATCCACCGCGTCTACAACGCCAAGATCAACATCCACCGCCGCAATGGCGAGCCCATCTACCTGGGCCTGCGCGAGGAAGACCTGCCCACGGACTCGCCGCGTACCGTGGCCGACACCGACTTCACGCCGATGCAAGGCTAGCCTGATGCCCCGCGCCTGGAGTTACGTCGGCAAACGGCGCGTATTCGCCGCCGTCGCGGGCCGCAGCGGCTAGCATCCCCCGCGTTGTGACCGAGTCCTTCGCCTTCACTGTCGCCAGTCCCAACGCCGCTGGTCAGCGCCGGCTGCTGACGCTGCTGTTCGTCGACCTGAGCGGCTCCACGTCCATGGCGGAGTGGATGGAGGCCGAGCACTACGCGGCCATGCTGGCCGGTCTGCGCGAACTCTACGAGCGCATCGTGCCCCACCATGGCGGCGTCATCGCACGCATCCAGGGCGACGGCATGCTGGCCGTCTTCGGCCACCCTGAGGTGCGCGAAGACGACGGCCGTCGCGCCACCGAGGCCGCGCTGGAGCTGCACGCCGCCGTGCGCGGCCTGCTGCCGCCTGGCCCGCGGCCGGCGGGCTTCTCCGGCCTGTCGCTGCACAGTGGCATCCATGCCGGCATCGTCCTCGTCAATGACGGCGACCAGATGCGCGGCCGCTTCGAGCTGCTCGGCAACGCGCCCAACATTGCCGCGCGCCTGTCGGAGGCCGCCAAGCGCGACGAGATCATCGCCAGCGAGGAGAGCCTGGGCCTGCAGAGCCAGTTCTTCGAGACTGGCCCGCGCTTCTCGCTGCAATTGCGCGGCCGCGCGACCCCGCTGGCCGCCTACCGCGTCTTCGGCCGGGCCCCGGTGGGGCGGCGCTTCGAGGCCAGCGTGCGCCGCGGCCTGGCGCCCTTTGTCGGCCGCGGCGCTGAGCTGGCCGCGCTCGAAGTTGCGCTGGCCCGCAC
>NZ_JBQVNP010000177.1:0-9445 GCF_052436255.1 Roseateles sp.
CCATGACCGACACGAACGCACACAACACCCCCACCGCCAGCAACGCCCCACAAGCGCAGTTCCTCGCACCCCAGACTCACCAAACAGCAGCAAAGGTGGGGACCGAATTCAGCCACATCCTTCAGGAAGCTTTGACGAAGCCGGGGATCGTGAACGAAGCGTATCGGGCCTTCCGCAACTACAGCATCGGGAACCAGATTCTTGCGGCCATCCAGCTCTCGGCCAAGGGCCTGCCGCTGTCGCCTATCGCGAGCTTCAATGCGTGGAAGGAAAAGGGTCGTTCGGTCAAGAAGGGCGAGAAGGCAATTTCCCTGTTCATGCCGGTGCCGGTGAAGTCCCGCGCCAAGAACGGCGCTGCGGCCGCCATCGCCGAATCTGACGATGCACAAGGCGGGACGTTCAATGTTTTCATGCTCCGCGCCAACTGGTTTTCGCTGGACCAGACGCACGGCGAGGACTTCGCGCCCGAGCAAGTCACGCCCATGTGGGACGCTGAAACCGCCATGGCGGCGCTGGACATCCGCGAAGTGCGCTTTGATGAGCTTTTGGGCAACCGCCTAGGCTATGCCACTGCTAATCGCACCATCGCAATCAGCCCGCTCAACAACCTCAAGCACAAGACGCGCTTCCACGAACTCGCCCACATCGTGCTCGGCCATACCGCCGAAGGCGACGTGATCGACGGACCGGAAACACCGCGCAGCTTGATGGAAGCCGAGGCCGAAAGCGTGGCCTACATCCTCTGCACCTTGCTGGACCTGCCGGGCCAAGCCGAAAGCCGGGCCTACATCCAAGGCTGGCTTGCTGGTGCCGAGCTGCCCGAGAAGAGCGCCAAGAAGATCTTCGGCGCCGCCGACAAGATCATGAAGGCCGGTCAGCCTGTCACCCACTGAAAGGCGCACCGTGGACCGAATTTCTCGCGAAACGGTGCCTGTGATCGTCATGTACTCATGCAAGCGATGCCGGCTCGGCAAACGCGTCGAGTACACGCGCATCAAGGGTTCGATCAATGGCCACGCTTCACGCCTCGACGAGGCGGGTAAGTGCATCCCGTCGGGTGTCTGGATCGAGCGCAGCGGTGGCGGCCTGCCAACGGTCTACGGTGGCGATCCGCTGGGCATTTGTGCAGGGTGCGGCAAGGCTATGAGCTACGGAAAACTGACTTCCAGCCTGCGGCCGGAAGTGAAGTGCAACGCCACATGCCAGCACGCACGCGGTTTCTCTTGCGACTGTTCCTGCAATGGTGCGAACCACGGCACGGGATGGCAGGTCGGCGCCGCTGGCCTCTTCACGACAACCATTCAATCGAGCTAGGAGCCTCCATGTCATCGTCCGTCGACCTCACCCCCATCGCGCAAGATGGATTTTCTGCCGAACGCTGCGAAGGCGAGCAGGCACTGGCCGCGTGCCCCTACATGGAGAGCAGCCCGGCCGCGATGGCCTGGCTCGTGGGCGCGTGGTTGCGCTCCACTGGCCAGCCCGCTCCCCGCGCCGTGCGCATGTCGCGCGGCTACAAGGTGCACGCCAACGGCATGCTGCTTTCGCTGGCCGATCCGGCCGCGATCGCACGCGTCGAATAACGGGGGCGGTATGTCGAGAATGTGGCGCTATTCGCTGCGGTGGGCGATGCCCCATCGCCCCTGCCCTGGCCCGGTCGAGCTGGTGGTGGCCGAGGTCGCAGCCGGCAAACCATGCCCGCCCGAGGTGGCGGAGCGCTGGACGCCCGGCACCGGCTACGCCGTCAGCATCGACTTTCTCGAATCGCTGACCATCAAGCGCTGGAGTGATGATCGGAAGGCGAAAACGCGCCGGCGCAACCTGGTGCGCCGACTCGAAGCGACGGCGCCACTCTTTGCCGACGAGCTGGCCGAGCGCGAGCTTTCGGCCAGGCCGGATTACTTTGCTGGCAAGAGCCGCTAGACAGCGGCATCGTCGGAAACGGCGATGCTCGCCGGCATCGGCCTTACGGGGCCGATGCTTTACGCCGCTCGACCAATTGCCAACAGCCAAAGATGATGCAGGAACCTTCGGCCGTCGCTGGTGATTGGCAGCAGATTCAAGGCAGCTCGTGAAGCAACCATGACGGCAATGATCGTGGTGACAGGACCTGTCGCGTCACTGACGTGAATCACGAGAACCACAGTCGTTGCGACGGCCACATCGACCAGCCAACCCGCGGCACTCAGCAGCGCCCGTTTTCCATAGCCGAGCTGGAAATAGCGTTCGTCGTAGGTCACTCGACCACCGAACGGAAATAGGCGAAATGTCAGATCACAGCCCGATGCAGTCGCCGGCACACGCAGGATGGCCGGTCCTATGCCCAGACTGAACTCGCTGCTGTCAATGCCGCACAGTTTGGCAGCGTAGTAGTGGCCGGCCTCGTGGAATACCGTAAGCAGCATCGGCAGGATGATGAGCAACCCGACGCAGGCCCGCAGCAGCTCAGCATCAGTTAGCGCGAGTGCATAAGCCGCCAGGCACGACCAACCGCAACCGCTCATTCGGCACCACGCGCTTGCGCAAGCAGCTTGTTCAGATGCGCCTCTGGATCGGCACTGACCCGCTTAACCCTGTCCGCATCCGTTGCGGCATGTAGGCACGCGATCGTGCTGCTTCGGCCGTCGGGTTTATCCGACAATCGACATTCGTAAGCGAGCAGAGCCAGCAGTGCGCGATCCTGTTCTGGCATCCCCATCACGTCAGGCCACAGCAGCGACAAACGCGCGTGTACCTCTCTCGCCATGGATTCCCCTGCCCATCTGCCGATGAGCGAACCCATCACAGTCACGAGCAGGAAGACAGCGATTCCGATGTAAATCGTTCGCCTTTTCACAGTGGGCCTCTCTGTGTGCGCCGGTATTCTTTGAGCGAGGCATCGAAGGCCGCGTCGGCACGTTCATGAAACAGGCTGCGGGCCGCGAAAGTCGGTTTAAACAGCATGATCGCCCACGCGATCGCGGTCCCCGCTGTAAATCCGACGGCCGCGAAGGCGCCACTATCAAGTCCCATTGCCCATGCGATGGCCCCGCCAAGGCAACCGCACGCAAGCGGGACACAGAAGAATCGCAGGGCAAGCGCAGCCGTCACCGCAAGTTGCGCCCGCCAGAGGCGCGGATCACGGATCGCGCGCGCGAACTCTGCCGCGTAGGCGTTGTTCGCCCTGTGCCAGCGTTCCTCGGATTCGCGCGACAAATGCCGGGCATGCCGTGGCGGTTCGTAGTTACTCATATCGTGTTCACCTTCAAGTCAACCTCCTGGCCACGTTTGAGTGCGCGCAGGAGGATATTGTCCGGCGCCGCGTCCGTCCCAGTTGGCAGGCTGACGGTCGCTAGCGTGCCCGTAACACTGACTCGCACAATGCACATCCCCATGGGCGTGTACGCGCCCCCGGAACGCGTGTAGCTCTGCGAACGAATGAGTTTGTGGGTCGGCTCGGCCAGGTGGGCCTCAATCCGCTGAATCATTTCGCGATTCATCGGATGCGGTGGCCAGCGCATCAAGTAGTCGCGCACCTCTGCCAGGAAGTCGAGCGTAGCGGCGTGCCGCTGGTCGGTTGAAAATTGCATGGCTTTCCTACTGTCTCACCGGTCGGACGACCGGCACCAGTTCACCAGGCTCGCGAATGTTGACCCCGATCGGGGGGAGCCAGCGAATGTCGCGCTGGCGCTTCTCCGTCGGCACCCCTTTGCGCGGACCGCTCAAGAACGTATGCCAGTGAAAGGCCCGGACATGCGGCGTCAGTGTCCGGCCGGTGGCTACGCCCCCGGCCGCCGCACTCGCATACGCGGCGCGTAGCGCCGCTCCCATGCGGACGCCAAGCTCCCAGTTCACCGGCCCAGGAGCCGGGAAGACCCTCCAGCCGTCTCGACGTGTCCTCACCGCCTTCGGCGGTAACGGCGTCGCCGGCACCCCGCCTCGCGTCAGCTCGGCATTCGCCGAGCAGAGATAGAGCAAGATCGACAGGACCGGCTTCGCTGCTCTCTCGAAAAAGCTGTGAAGCCCGCTCGCGGCCGGGTAGGTACTCTCGATCGCTGCAAGCAGCGATTCACCCGAAAGCTTGATCGTCAAGGGCAGCATCGTCGCTTCGTCGAGCGATCGGCTGAAGTCCCGATCCGTGTCGAAAAGCATCGTCAAGAAGACGGCGCCACCCTCGTGCTTGCCTGCCGACTCCATCAGCACCCACACGCCACGGGCAGCACCCTTGAATGTCTCAATGCCGGGCAGCTCGATGTAGACGCACCACTCAGGCAAGCGCCGGAGCACTTCGACCGGGACCGCCGCATCCAGCGGCGTTTGTGTCAGTGCTTCCAGAAGCGTCTCGTCGACGCGATAAATGCCCTGCGTCATCCGCCACGCGGCCAGAGCCGTCAGCTTCGCCGCCAGCACCGGGCGCTCGCCAGTGATCGACAACGCAACGGCCATGGGTGCATAGCACCATGGCTCCCACGCGACATCGGCCATGAACTGCTCGCGCAGCATCGCATGGCGCTTCCAGATGCCGGGGAGCTGGTGGCCCACCAGCTCCAGCATGCGCAGCGCACGGTGCGCGCCAGGTCCTGCGGTCATTGTTGGCCCGCCGTGGCCAACTCGGAGGCCTCCAGCTCGCGCAGACATTCCATGATCGCTGCGCGCTCCAGCGGCTCCATCTTCTGGAGCTTGCCAAGCCATCGCGCCTTCTTCCGCTTGATCTGCTCGCGCTTGCGAAAATTCACGCCCACATACCGCATGTCGTGCAGCAGCTCGGGCTTGTCGTAGTTCATCCAGATGCGCTCGACGGCGGGGCCGCCGCGCGTCATTACGGTGAACTCTTCAGACCGCCACGCGCCAAGCGCCGAACTCTCGTACATCGCCGAGGCGTAGCCGGACACCATCACATTGCACGGCAATGTCGCAAGCGTTTCCACCAGCCGCTTGTGATCGTCATCGCTGTACTCGTGCCGGTACAGCTTGCCGCCCCGCCGACTCCCCATGACGTAGGGCGGATCGACGTAGACGAACTCGCGCCCGGTGAATTTGAAGCGTTTGAGGAATGCCACGGCGTCGACCTGGTGCAGCTCCAGGCCTTCGACCTGGCGCGCGGTCCACTTCGCGATCACATCGGCATCGATGTCGATACCGATGTTTCTCGCGGCAGGCTTCTTGCGCTCGAAGATGTTGCCGCCGCCCAGGTGCGTCTCGATGTAGACATCGTGGGGCGGGATGTTGTTGATGATCGTTTGATAGGCGCCCGAGCCGCCTTTGCCACCTGGATAACGCATCTACGGCCTCGACGCTTCGCGCATCATTTCGTCGATCTTGTTCTTGAACTCCACGCTTCGCCCAGTGGTGTACTCAGGCCACGGTACGAATGGAGTGCCGTACAAGACATTGAAGGTCAACGCTGTTGGGCAGCGAAACGCCAGAGCATCCCCGTCGACGCGCACCAGTGCGACCTCGCAAGGAACTTCGTCTGCGCCCACGAAATCCGCCGCCGCGAACCCTGCGTCATCGCCGCGGAAGAACCACCAGTGATCGATGGCGGTGAACGCCAGATAGATCCCCAGCGCGATACCCACGCCGCTCAGAACGCGTCGCCCCTTTGCCAGCGGCCGATCGTTCCCCCACTGCGAGCCCGCATGAGCCCACAGAGTCGACTCGTACGTGAACACGAGCAGCGCACCGATGCCCGCTGCAAAAGCCAGGATCGGCGTCCAGTTGATCGCGTCGCCAGCGATCGCCCCGTGAAAAAAGAGCTTGGCGAAAAGATCGGTGGCAAACACAAAAGTCAGCGCCGTCAGAACTGCCACCGCGCCCATGCCGATCCGAAGACCGCGCGCAGTGCGGGGCAAGCTGAAGAAAGACGCGATCGCGTAGGAAACCACGAGGATCAGCGCAAGAAGGAAAAGCATTCTGGTGGTACTTCCGAATCAATCACTGCTGCTTGAGGAACCGCTGTCGCTGGTGCCGCAATCGAAACTGCTGGAGCCCGAATCGCTCGACCACGAGCTGCTTTCGTAGCTCCGGGCGGGCTCTGGTGCAGGTGCAGGACACGACTGGTCCTCGCTGCGCCATGCTGGCGCCGGAGCGGGCGTGCTGTCGTCGACGAAAGCCTGCCGGCTCTCTTCCCTGCGCCCCGCCTGGCCCTCACTCCGCTGGCCGTGCCATACCGAAATCGGGCTCAATGGGCTCAAGGGACTGAGCGGGCTCAACAGCGGGTTCAGAAGCAACCCACTCATGAATCCGTCACCTGACGGCGCCGGCGTGCTGGCGGCAATGGCTGGTGCCCTCGCGTCGACGGCCTGGCGCACCGCCTGCGGCGTTGGCGCTGCCCTACTCTTCCGTTCCGCGATCGGCGCCCGGCTCGCCGGTGCTTCTTCCGCGTCGGCCGACATGCGTGCCGCCATGTCGTTCAACTCGTTGCGCATCGTCTCCAGCGACTTGCGCTGCGTTTCATCCAGCTCGCGACGTTCGTCGTGGACCTGTCCAAGCATCACCATCAAGCTTTCGATGGCCCCTTGAAGCTTCTCTTCCGTCATTGCCGGTGCTCGGCCTGGCAGACCTCGCTTGAAGCTGGCCATCGCGGCCGACTTCAATTTGTCGATCACCCCTGTCGGTTTGATCGCCATCATTTTCTGAAGTACGTCGGCACGTTCGATCGTCTCAAGCAGTGCGGCGCGATCGCCGTTCAGCCGCGCTTGCGACGCCTTCCGCGAGCTGCGCACCATCAGATACACGCCGACACCCAGCAGCGCACCTGCGCCGATAGCCAGCGGCACTGCGTGCCCGCCGATCCAATCCCACGCATGCGAAAACCAACCCGGCTCACTCGCGTCGGGCTCGGAGGCCGGCGCTGGATTGCCTCCACCCATCAACTTGCCAAATACGACGGCCACGCCCAACGACATGGCCATCAAGAACACCCCGCCGAGAACAGGCCCCGCTTTCTCGGCGTCCCCTTCAAAGACCATCTTGAACAGTGCCCATGCCAGGCCCAGCGCGATCACCACGCCGCCAAGGGGAAACATGATTGCCGTCAGCGAATCGACGGCCGTCGTCACTTTGTCGAGCTGTGCGAACGCAGTGGCCGGAATAGTCAAAAGGACGAGAAGCGTTCTAGCTCGCATTTTTTGCCCCCTGAATCGTCCTTGCCTCCACCGGTGCGGCCGTGGGCTGAAGGCCCAGGGCCTTCAGCTTCTCGCCGATCGCTTCGCGCCTGGCGTAGTCAGCGAGCTTCGCATCGGGATTGCCGGCACTCTTCTCGTGCGCCAGCTCCGCAAGCGCAGCCGCCTTCGCTTCTTCGCGATCGACGTTCTCTTCGAGCCGGTCGAAGTCCACCCCGCCACCTGCGGTGCCGATGTTGCCGAGCGCGCGAGCCGCGCGACTCTCGGCCTGCGCGACCTTGCTTCGCGCGTCGAGCACGCTGGTCTTGTTCTGCATTTCGATCTTGACCTTGCGCAGGCTCCCCAGCCGGCCCTTGAGCTGCTCGACCATCGGGCTCAGCCTTGCCACGTGCGTCTCGAACGACGCGGCCAGTTCTTCCGCCTGCACCTGACGGTGCACGGCGTTGACGGCTTCAACCTCGTTGCCGTCGGCCGCGGCCGTCTTCGCGATCGCGCCCCACTTGCCGGCATCGCCGTTCGCCTTGTCGCGGTTATGCGCCATCAGGCGCAGCTCGGCCGACACGTCGGCTACGCCTTCTTCGGCCTTCTGGATCTGTTCGTCCAACTGGCGCACGCCCTGGCGGGCAGTGCGGCCGGCATCGCTGTTCTTGTCGATCAGATCGTGAAGCGCACCAGTGACCTGCGTGACGAGTTTGCTCAGAATTCCCATGTCTATCTCCCTGACGGTGTTACTTGATGGCGCTGGCCTGGTCGGCCAGCGCTGCTGTTTTCAGCTTCGGCCCTTGTGGCTTCAGCTTTTGCATCTCGGCCTCGGCCTTCGCGTTGATTCTCGCGACCACATGCCGCGACCACAGCTCGCACGTCCCGGCGAAGATCACCAGTGCCAGCCACGCGCACACCAAGGCCTCTTCCGTCCTGTATGGCGAGCGCTTTCTCACGTCATTTCCCATGTCGTTCTCCCCTCGAAAGTGCATGTGCAAGATGCCGCGCATAGGTTGCCACAGCTCGAAAATATGCCGCCATCGGCCCCTTCCGCCGCTTCCATGCGAGTTCGGCTTGTTGGTCGGCTTGGTGTCGAAGCTCTCGCAAGACGGCTTCGAGTGGTGCCCGCTGTTCCTTGGGCAGATTGAGCAACGCCCTTCCTGCCGGCAGTCGCAGCAGTGGATTCAGGTAGCCCATCCCGAATCAGCTCTCGAGCCCGGAGGCACTTGCGTTGGTCGGCAGCGGCGTACGAATCTCGGCGCCTGTCAGCCGGACACCTTGAGGTCCGAACGAGAACGACAGCACCCCGCTTCGCACGCGCACGTCGTCGGGAGAGGTGCCGATCGGATTCGACTTGAGCATGGCCACCATTTCGGCTTCGGTCACCCGCTCGCCCACCTTCGCCTTGATTTCGTCGGTGGTCATCTGTGCGCTTTGTGGCGTGATGGCGTCGCGCTTCGCCGGCCGTTCTTCGTGAGGTGTGTTTGCTAGAGTTCGTCCAGCCATACCAATCTCCATGACAGGTTGAGTGTGGTTAGGCGGTGGCTGGTGTTCCCGCACCTGCTACCGCCGCCTCTTACGGCACGTATCCGACCGTGGCACCAATCATCGCCGGAAATGGCGATGCTGTCAAGGAATCCGAATAGCCAAAATGCACGTTTTGGCTTTCCGCTGCGCGGAACCGGGATGACCGTTCCAGGGCGCGCGCCTTCGCGCTTGGTCCCTTCGGGACTGCCGGCAGGCCGGCACCCTTCCAGGCACACCCGGCGCCTGCGCCCTCCGGTTGCTGAAGACCAGCATGCACGCCACATCTGGCGATGCGGCACCGCTCCTTTTGCCCCGGTTGTGATCCCGAAAACCTGCAGCATCGTCAGATCGGGCGAGGCTGGCCAGCCCAGCCTCGAAGAGTCCGCACGCGGGATCGGACTCCCCTCCCTGCACTCCAGATCCAGCATCGCCTCAGACGGCGATGCACAGACCACGACCAGGCGCGCAGGGCGCGCAAGCAGGCGAAGCCGTCTTCTGCGAAGCCGGATGCCCCAGGTGTTGACGGCCCGCAGGGCGGGCCGCTGCACCGCCACGGCGGTGCATTGACCAGCGCCGCAGCAGCGGCGACAGATCGCCAACCCTTCGGGCTGGCGCGTGTTGTTTGCGCTGTGTGAAACACGTTCTCCCGGTCGAGGTCGCTGGTGGTCGTCTGCCGTTCTGGACCCGTCTTTTTCCGACGCATAGCCCTGCCCGTCAGGGCGCCGGGTACCGCTTCGCTCGCGTACTCGCCCGGTCCCTCCGCTTCGCTGCGGGCATGCGGCCTCTGTGCGCGCCCCTCTGCCCTGCCCGCCAGGTCTCTTTATGCGTCAGACGGC
>NZ_JBQVNP010000178.1:0-9396 GCF_052436255.1 Roseateles sp.
CCCCTAGACCCACGAATGCGATGTTTAAGTTGTTGATTCGACTCAACAAACTCGCGAGACACCCCCTAGAGAGGAAGTTGCAGCGTTGTCGCCACGCGACGAGTTACAGCGCAGGTACAAGCAGCCGGGGTACCGCCGCCAACAGCTGGCGCGTGAAGTCTTCGCGCGGCTGCGCGAGCACCGCTGCGCAGGCACCTTGTTCGACGATGCGGCCGGCCTGCATCACGGCGATGTCGTCCGCGATGTACTCCACGACGCCGATGTTGTGCGTGATGAAGAGATAGGCCAGCCCTTGCTCGCGCTGCAGGTCGCGCAGCAGGTTCAGGATCTGCGCCTGTACCGACACATCCAGGGCCGACGTCGGTTCATCGCAGACGATGAGGCGCGGCTCGACCGCCAGGGCGCGGGCGATGGCGATCCGCTGGCGCTGGCCGCCGGAGAACTCATGCGGCCAGCGCTCCAAGGCGTCACGACGCAGGCCGACCTGGTCGACCAGCTCATGCAGCCGGGCCAGGCGCTGCGCCGCGTCGAGGTCGGGGCGCAGGGCAACGAGGCCTTCCTCCAGCACCTCGGCCACGCGCATGCGTGGGTTCAGCGACCCGAACGGGTCCTGAAAGATGATCTGGGCCTGGCGCCGCGCCTGCCGCAGTGCCGCGCCATCCAGCTTGAACAGGTCCCGGCCCTCGAACATCGCCTCGCCGCTGATGCGGGCCTGGCGCCGCAGCAGTTGCACGATGGCCTTGCCCGAGGTTGTCTTGCCGCAGCCGGACTCGCCGACCAGGGCAAGCGTGCGCCCGCCATTCAGCTGGAAGCTGATGCCGTCGACCGCGTCGAAGTGCCGCGGGCCGCGCGCGAACAAGGGCGCCTTCAACATGAAGCTCACGCGCAGGTCGCGCACGTCGAGCAGCGGCGCGCCCTGCCCTGCCGGCACGGGCGGCAGATTCCTGGCTTCCGGGGCGGCGCGCGGCAGTGCCTCACCCGGCTGGCTGTAAAGCAGGCAGCGCACCTGATGCTGCGGGCCTGCCTCGGTCAGCTGAGGCGGCGTGCCAGCGCAATGGCCCATGGCCTTGTCGCAGCGCGGACAGAAGCGGCAGCCGGCAAAGTCCAGCCACAGCGGCGGCACCATGCCTGCGATGGCCGCCAGCGGCTGGCCGCGCCGGGCGGCGTCCGGCAGGGCCTGCAGCAGCAGGCGCGCATAGGGATGCTTGGGCGCCGCGAAGAACTGCGCCGCCGGCGCCACCTCGATGATCTGGCCGGCATACATCAGGGCCACGCGGTGCGCCATGCCGCTGACCACGGCGAGGTCGTGCGTGATCAGCAGCACGCCGAGCTGGCGTTCGCGCTGCAGGTCGCGGATGAGGTCGAGGATCTGCGCCTGGATGGTCACGTCCAGCGCGGTCGTGGGTTCATCGGCAATCAGGTAGTCGGGCTCGGCGGCCAGCGCGATGGCGATCATCACGCGCTGCTTCTGACCACCGGACAGGCGGAACGGGTAGTCGTCGATGCGCCGCGCCGGCTCGGGGATGCCGACCCGCGCCAGCCAGTCGATCGCCTTGGCCCGGGCCGCCGCACCGCGCAGCGGCGTATGGGCCTCGATGGCTTCGACGATCTGGTCGCCGACACGCATGACCGGGTTCAGGCTGGTCGACGGTTCCTGGAAGATCATCGAGATGCGGCCGCCGCGCACTTCCCGCATGCGGCCTTCCGGCAGGGCCAGCAGGTCCTGGCCGTCCAGCCGCACGGCGCCCGCCGTGATGCGCCCGTTCTCGGGCAGCAGGCGCATCAGCGCCAGCGCCGTCATGCTCTTGCCGCAGCCGCTCTCGCCCACCAGCGCGAAGGTCTCGCCGCGCGCCAGCGCGAGCCGCATGCCTTCGATGGCGCGCACCAGGCCGGCGTCGGCGTCCAGCGCCACATGCAGGTCGTCGATCTCAAGCATGGTCCGCCCTGCGCTGCAAAAGGCGCGGTCGCGTCGAGCGCGCCTTCGGATTGAAGGCGTCGCGAACGCCGTCGGCAAATAAGTTGGCCGCGAGCACCAGGCTCACCATGAAACCGAAGGCCGCCGCAAAACTCCACCACACCACCGGGTCGCGCGACATCTCCGAGCGGGCCAGGTTGATCATGCCGCCGAAGCTGTTCATGACCGGGTCCACGCCGACGCCGACATAGGTCAGCACCGCTTCATACAAGATCAGCTCGGAAAAGCTCAGCACCACCGTGATCAGCACCAGGTGCATCACGTTGGGCACGATGTGGCGGGCCATGATGCGCAGGTCCCCGACACCGAAGGCCGTCGCCGCCTGCACATGGTCCAGCTCGCGCAGCTTCAAGGTCTCGGCACGCACCAACCGGCACAGCCCTGCCCAGCCGGTCAGGCCGAGAATGAGGCAGAGCATCAACATCTTGAGGTCGGAGCGCTCCACGGCGGTCTCGAAGGCGTCGGGGTTCTTGTCGAAGTAGACCTGCACCATCAACACGCAGGCGGCGATCAGCAGCACGTTGGGCACCGAGCTCAGCGTCGTGTAGAGGTATTGGATGACGTCGTCGACCCAGCCCTTGTAGTAGCCCGCCAGCACGCCCAGCAGCAGCGCGAACGGCAGCGTCGCCAGCGTCGACAGCGCGCCGACGACGAAGGCCGTGCGCACGCTCTTGAGCGCCTGCACCAGCACATCGTTGCCGGTGCGGTCGGTGCCGAACACGTGATACCAAGGCATCAGCGCGACGCCGGCCCCGGCGAGCAGCAGCAGGATCGCCAGCGTGACGAGCATCGCGCGCAGCGGATAGACGGTGCGGTCCGCCGCCAGGTCGGTCAGCGCGCCGCGCCACCCACCATGCTGCCCGGCCAGCAGCCCGGCGGTCAGCGCGACACAAAGCAGCGCGACGCCCAGGCCGGCTGCCAGGCCGATGCCCGCGCGCTTTGCCACATCGCCAGCCCATTGCGTGGCCGGGTCGCTCAGGTGCGCGCCGCCGAACTGCAGGCGCGGGTAGTCGCGGCGCACGCCGCCGCCGGGCTCGATGACGCTTTCCTTGTTGAAGCCATGCGTGCCCAGCGGCAGCGAGTAGCTCACTTCGCGCATGCCGATCTGGCGTTCCAGCAGCAGGTCCAGCGTGGACAGCGTGCGCGTGTCGTAGACCGTCGCCTCGCCGGCAGCCACCGGCAGCGCACGGCGCAGGTGGACGCTGTCGATCATCGTGACGAGCAGGAAGGCGGCCATGACGACACCGGCGCTGGCGGCAACCGGGTCGCGCAGCACGCGCTCCCAGGTCGCACGCAGATGCGCCTGGCGCCTGACCCGCAGCGCATATGCGGCGATGGCCGCCACCATCAGCCACAGCGCCATATCGGTCCAGAGCAGGACGAACTTCATCGCCGCCTCACTGCAGCCGAACACGGGGATCCACCCACGTGTAGGCGATGTCGATCAGCGCATTGCTGGCGATGTAGAGCAGCGCGCCGAGGAAGACCATGGTCCGCACAATGGCGAAGTCCTGGCCCGTGATGGCCTCGATGACGAAGGCGCCCAGGCCCGGGATGCCGAAGAAGCTCTCGAACACCAGGCTGCCCAGGAAGACATAGGGCAGATAGCTGCCGGCGCTGGTGATGATGGGGATCAGGGCATTGCGCAGCACATGCCGGCTCAGCACGCGGCTCTCCGAGAGGCCCTTGGCGCGCGCAGTGCGCACATAGTCCTTGCCCATCTCTTCAAGGAACATGGCCCGGTACAGCCGCGCCTCGCCGCCCAGCCGCGACAGCAGTGACAGCAGGATGGGCAGGGCCAGGAAGCGCACCGCGTCCAGCCCCGGCGCGAAGCCGTTCATCGGCACCAGCTTGAGCACGCGGGCGAACAGGAACTGGCCGACGATGATGTAGAACAGGCTGCTGATGGACAGCATCAGCACACACAGCACGACGCCCCAGAAGTCGATGCGGCTGTTGCGGAAGAACACCAGCAGCAGCGCGAAGGCCACGCTGACGATGACCTGCAGGATGAACAGCGGCAGCGCCAGCGCCAGGCTTACACCCATGCGCACCTTGACCTCGTGGCCGATGTTGACGGCCTGGCGCGCGTCGCTCTTGCCGAAGTCCAGCGCGAACAGGCTGACCGAGCGCTCCCACAGGATGGTGTGCGTCAACTGCGCCGCCCCCGCCTTGCTGGCGTCGAAGTAGAGCGGCTTGTCGTAGCCGCGCTCCTGCTTCCAGGTGTCGATCTGGTCCTGGGTGACGCGCTTGCCGCCGATGTTCAGCCGCGCCATGTCGTCGGGCGTGTTGACCGAGAAGAACAGCACGAAGGTGAAGAGGTTGACCCCCACCAGGATGGCCAGGCCATA
The DNA here is from genome assembly GCF_052436255.1 of Roseateles sp. Classification (GTDB taxonomy): domain Bacteria; phylum Pseudomonadota; class Gammaproteobacteria; order Burkholderiales; family Burkholderiaceae_C; genus Pelomonas. The sequence goes on from NZ_JBQVNP010000178.1 coordinate 4,327, forward strand.
GGCCAGGCGGCGCATGACAAAGCTGAACATCAGCGCCCGCCTCCGAGCGCCGTGGCGGTTTCACGCGCGTGCCAGGCGCGGCGCGTCGCCACAAAGATCGCCAGGACGCCGGCCGCCAGCGCGAGCAGCGGCCACCAGACCGGCCGGTTCCATGCGGCGATGCTGCGCGTGCGGTCCTCGGTGTCGACACGCAGATAGCGCGCCCGGTCACGCAGGACGACACCGGGCTTGCCGTTGTGCACCCAGCGCTGGAACGCCACCGCCGAGTAGCTCCAGTAGCCCCAGGCCCAAGGCGCATCCAGGCGCGCGATGTCGTTCATCTGCGCCATCACCCGGGCCTTGTCGGGGCCGTCCTCCAGCGACTGCAGCTTGCGGTAGAGCCGGTCGAACTCGGGGTTCACATAGTTGGCCGTGTTCTCGCCGTGGTGCAGGCTCTTGCTGTTGGGGCCATAGAGCAGGAAGAGGAAGTTCTCGGCATCCGGGTAGTCGGCGAACCAGCCCCACCAGAAGATCTGGTGCTTGCCCTTGAGGATCTTTTCCTGGAACTGGTTGAAGTCGGTGGCGCGTATGTCGAGCTGGATGCCGAGCTTGGCGAACTGGCGCACCAGCCAGTCGTTCTCGGCCTTGAGCTCGGGCGTGACGACGCGCTGGAAGTCGTAGTTCAACACCAGCGGCCTGCCGGTCCTTACATCGCGGCCGCCGGGGTAGCCGGCCTCGATCATCAGCTGCTGGGCGTCGGCGATAGGCCGGCGCACCGGCTTGCCGTCGACGAGTCGGTGCGTGACCGGGTTGAACTCGCCCGACTGGCCCTCGCGCGAGCCGAACACGCCCGGCGGGATGGGTCCGTGGGCCGCGTCGCCGCCCTTGTCGCGGAAGATGCGGCCATAGCCCTCCTCCCAGTCGATGGCGATGGAAATGGCCTGCCGCAGCGCGCGGTTGCGGCGCTGCTGCTCGGGCGTCTCGCCCTGGCCGACGACCGGGTCCAACCAGTTGAAGCCGAGGTACCAGTTGGAGATGTCGACCGTCATCGGCAGCTTGAAGCCGCGCTGCTCGTAGAGGGACTTGACCTCGTCGGAGTCGTCGCGGTCCACGCCCAAGGTGACGCCCCAGTCGGCGCGGTCCATCTCGGGCAGGTCGAGGTAGCCTTGCTTGAACAGCTCTTTGATCGGCACCCGCTCCTTCACATTGATGGCCACGACCTTGTCGACGAAGGGCAGGCGCTTGCCGCAATCGGCCAGCAGCCCGGCCTCGGCATCGCCGGGGCTGCCGTCGCAGGGATAAGTCTCATGCCGATAGTGGGGGTTGCGGCGCATCACATGCCGGCGGTCCTGCACGTACTCGGTCATCATGAAAGGCCCGCTGCCGACGGGCCACTGGTTCCAGCTCAGCGAGTTGGCCGCCATGCCGGCCTGGGCGTAGAAGGCATCAACCTCCCAGGGAATGGCGGACGTGAAGGCGGTGGCCAGCCAGTACTGCCATTGCGGATAGCGGCCCTTCAGACGGATGCGCAGCAGGTGGTCGCCCACCGCCTCGGCACCGGCCAACGGCCAGCGGCGCAGGTCCAGGAAGGGCTTGTCGGCCAGGTTCTCGGGCAGGCCCGCGAGCTGCTTCTGGTTCTCGCGCTTGAGCAGCGCGATGTAGTCCTTGAGCCCGAGCACATGCTCCGAGAACACCGCCGCCACCGGCGCCTCCAGCCGCGGGCTGGCGTGGCGCTTGAGCGCGTAGACAAAGTCCTCGGCAACCACTTCACGCGTGTCCTGGTGCTCGAACTCAAGCGGGCTGCGCCTGTCGCCCAGCTCACCGGGCTTGAGCTGGTGATAGCGGTAGCGGCCGTGCGCGTCCTTGGCGAAGGCCGGGTGCGGCGCCCACTTCAGGCCCGGACGGATCGGCACGTCATAGACCGCCTGCGCGATCTTCTCGTCCGGCGCGTCATCGGGCAGGCGCTGGCCCTGGGCGTCCAGGAAGTAGGGCTTGGCCAGCGCCGACGCCGCGCGCGGGATCAGGGTGTAGGGGCGCTTGAGCGGGTGGTACCCGTAGGGTGGCTCGGTGATCTCGTAGGTGTAGGTGCTCTCGGGCGCCGTGTATGACGAGGTCGGGTCCAGATATCGCGGCGAGCGCTCGGCAAAGGCCATGTAGAGCGTGTTCTCGCGCTCGGCGCCGAGCGGGTGCGGGCTGTTGTTGCAGCCGGCAAGCAGGACGAACGCCAGCGCGCCCCAACCCCTCACCGTCCATGCGAAAACTGCCGCCACACTGCACCCTCGAAAAGCAAGCGCCCCGGCGCGGGCCGGGGCGACGGGCGCAATCATAGACGCGCAACTCGTCTATACAAGACCGCCACACCCGCATAAGGCGGCGTGGAAAACCCGCTATGACTTCAGTGATGGTCGTGATCTTGGTGGTCGTGCCCACCGTGCGCCAACCGCGGGTCCGACTGCCAGCCGACGATGGCCTCGCGGCCCTGCACATACAGATCCACCGTGCCGCCCACCGGCAGGCAGACCTTGGTGCGGACGTGGCCGAAGGGCAGGCCGGTCAGCACCGGCGTCTTGGTGCGGGCGCGCAACGCGGCGACCGCGTCTTTCAGGCGATAGCCGCGGTCCAGCGGTGAGCTGGGCGCACCGCTGAAATCTCCCAGCAGCACGGCGGCCTGGGCATCGATGACACCGGCCTGCTGCAGTTGCAGCAGCATGCGCTCGACGCGATAGGGGTGCTCGTTGATGTCTTCCAGGAACAGGATGCCGCCCCTGACCTTGGGCCAGTGCGACGTGCCCAGCAGCGAGCACAACACCGTCAGGTTGCCGCCCCAGAGCCGCCCGCGCGCCTCGAGGCCGTCGAAGTCGGCGCTCGGAGCGCGGAAACCCACCGCCTCCAGCGCGCCGCTCATCGCCTCCAGGAAACAGTCGCGCGTGACCTCGTCCACACCGCCCTCGGCGTCGCTGCGGCCGAAGTCATCGCAGGCCAGCGGGCCGGCCCACATGGCCAGGCCCTTGTGGCGTGCGATGAAGCCGTTGTGCAGCGCCGTCAGGTCGCTGTAGCCAACCCAGCGCGTGCCGCGCTCGACGCTGCGCGCAATGCGGCCCCACTCGATCTGGTCCAGCAGCCGGGTCAGACCATAGCCGCCGCGCGTGGCCATCGCAATGGACGGCGCTGCATCGGCGACGCGGTGCAGGGCCGCGAGCCGGGTGGCGTCGTCGCCGGCAAAGCGCTGGTGCCTGGCGAGCGCATCGGCGTCGACGCCGACCTCGAAGCCGAGCTGCGCGAGCCGCTTGGCAGCACGCTTGAGGCTCCCCGCCTTGGCAAGCGCGCCGGCCGGAGTGAACAGCGTCAGGGCGGTCATGGGGTGTCGTCCAGGTGGGTGGCTTCGCCGGTCGGGATCAGCCCGCGTCGCTCCGCGCGGCGCGCACGGGCGGCCTCGCGGCGCTCGTTGAAGAAGTCGCGCAGCAGCTGGGCCGACGCATCGGCCAGCAGCCCGCTCTCGACGCGCGTGTGGTGGTTGAGCTGGGATTGCCCGAACAGGTCGATGACCGAGCCGGCCACGCCGGTCTTGGGGTCGCGCGCCGCGAAGACGACGCGCTTGAAGCGCGCATGCATCAGCGCCATCGCACACATCGCGCAGGGCTCCAGCGTGACGAAGAGTTCGCACTCCGGCAGCCGGTAGTTCTCCAGCAGCGTGGCGGCGTGACGCAGGGCAACGATCTCGGCATGGGCCGTCGGGTCGTGCGTCGTGATCGGGCGGTTGTAGCCGGTCGCGACGACCTGGCCACCGCGCGTGATGACCGCGCCCACCGGCACCTCGCCCACCAGCCAGGCGTTCTGGGCCTGGTCCAGCGCAAGCCGCATCGCGTACTCATCGGCGGGCGTGAAAAGGGGCTCGGTCATGTAGGGGCGGCAGTTTACCCATGGCATGCTGCGCGCATGAACCCGCTGTCCCTGCATCCGCTCGGCGAAGCAGCCCTGTGCTGCACGCTGCCGGCGCCGCTGTCGCCGCAGGACTCGCTGGCGCAGCAGCAGCGCATCTGGCAGCTTGCCGCGGGCCTGGCCAAGGTCGATGGCGTGCAGGCGCTGATCCCCGGCATGAACAACCTGACGCTGACCTTCGACCCGCTGCGCACCGAGGCCGCCACGCTGGAACAGGCCGTGCACGCGCTTTGGGCGCAGCCGGCACGCAGCCGAAAGCTCGGCCGCCGGGTCGACATCCCGGTGCGCTATGGCGGCGCCGACGGGCCTGACCTCGGCGACGTGGCCGCGCATTGCGGCATGTCCGCCGGTGAAGTTGTGCGGCGCCACACGCAGGCTGAATACGTCGTCTACTTCATCGGCTTCCAGCCCGGCTTCGCCTACCTCGGCGGGCTGGATGAGGCCCTGCACACGCCGCGCCGCGCCGAACCCCGCCTGGCCGTGCCGGCCGGCAGCATCGGCATCGGCGGCGCCCAGACCGGGATCTATCCGCTGGCCACACCGGGCGGCTGGCAGTTGATCGGCCGGACGACGGTGGCGCTGTTCGACCCGCAGGCCGAGCCGCCGACGCTGCTGGCGCCGGGCGACCGGGTGCGCTTCGTTGCGATGAGCGAATGATCGAGATCCTGCGCGCCGGGCCGCTGACGACGGTGCAGGACCTGGGCCGTCCCGGCTGGCGTGACCGCGGCCTGAGCCGGTGCGGCGCCCTCGACGACCTGGCCCTGCAATGGGGCAATCTGCTGGTCGGCAATGCACCCGGCGCAGCTGGCCTGGAGTTCACGCTCGGCCCGGCCAGGCTGCGCCTGAACGCCGACTGCTGCATCGCCGTGACGGGCACCGACACCGAGGCCACGCTCGACGGCCAGCCGCTGCGGCCCTGGTGGCGCCAGCACGTGCGCGCCGGCCAGACGCTGCAGCTCGCCGCGCCGCATGAGCGCATGCGCAGCTATGTCGTCATCAGTGGCGGCATCGCCGTGCCGGCGATGCTGGGCTCGCGCAGCACCGACCTGAAGGCCGGCTTCGGCGGCCTGGACGGCCGGCCCCTGCGCGAGGGCGACCGCCTGCCGCTGGCCCCCCCGGCCAGGCTGCCCACGCGCGCCATCGGCCTGCGCC
>NZ_JBQVNP010000179.1:0-9345 GCF_052436255.1 Roseateles sp.
ACGACGCGACCGCGCGCCTCGTCACCACGAAGCTGCCGGAAATCATGGGACAGCCCGCACTGGTCGACAACCGCGGCGGCGCCGGCGGCAACATCGGCGCCAAGGCCGTGGCCGACGCCAAGCCCGACGGCTACACGGTGCTCACCTCGCAGGTGTCGATCATGGCCGTGAACCCTTCGCTGTATGCGTCGCCCGGCTTCGACCCGATCAAGAACTTCGTTCCCATCACGCAGATCAACGCCGCGCCGCTCGCGCTGGTGGTGGAAGCGAACTCGCCCATCAAGAGCTTCGCCGACCTCGCCGCCAAGGCCAAGGCCAACCCCGGCAAGGTGACCTACGCGACACCGGGCAACGGCACGCTGTCGCACCTCGTCGGCGTCGTGCTCGCGAAGGACAACGGCGTGGAAATGACGCACGTGCCCTACAAGGGCGCCGGCCCGGCGCTGACCGACCTGATCGGCGGGCAGGTCGACGTGATGGTCACCTCCACCGCCTCGGTGGCCGGCTTCGTGCAGAACGGCAAGCTGCGCGTGCTGGCCGTGACCAGCCCGCGCCGCATCGGCGTGTTCACGAAGGTGCCCACGCTGGAAGAGCTGGGCTACAAGGGCGCACGCTTCGAGGACTGGTACGGCTTCTTCGCCCCGGCCGGCACGCCGCCCGAGCGCGTGGCCTTCCTGAACGAGGCCATCGTGCGCACCCTGCACCTGCCCGACGTGACCAAGCTCGTGACCGACGGCGGCAGCGAAGTGGTGGCCAGCACGCCCGAAGCCTTCGCTGCGCAGCTGAAACAGGACATCGAACGCTGGTCGCGCATCGTCAAGCTTTCCGGTGCGCGCGCCGACTGATTGAAGCAACATAGCGGCCCGACTTCCCTTCGCCCCCACTTCACCATGTCCGACTCGCACACCGTCCCCGCCGACCTGAGGCTCGACACCCGGCTCACGCGCACCGGCAAGACGCCGTCATACGCCGGCGGATCGCCCGTCAACGTGCCCCTCGTGCGGGCCAGCACCGTGCTGTTCGACAGCGTGGGCGCAATGCGCGACGCACGGGCCCGGCGCGACGAGGAGCGCATCTTCAGCTACGGCGCACGCGGCACGCCCACCGCCTTCGCGCTGGAAGACGCGGTGAGCGAGCTCGAAGGCGCCTACCGCACGCGGCTCTTTCCCACCGGCCTCGCTGCCATCGGCATGGTGCTGCTTTCGTACCTGAAGCCGGGCGACCACGTGCTGATGTCGGACAGCGTGTACGAGCCCACGCGGAACCTCGTGCATTCGTTCCTGGAGCCGTACGGCATCCGCAGTTCGTTCTTCGCGGCGGACGGCAGCGGCATCGAGGAACTGTTCGAGTCGAACACGCGGCTGGTGTACGCCGAATGCCCCGGCTCGCTGGTCTACGAGATGTGCGACCTGCCCAGGCTGGCGGAACTGACGCACGCGCGCGGCGCGCTGCTCGCGGCCGACAACACCTGGGGCTCCGGCTGCCAGTACCGCCCGCTCGCGCTGGGCGCCGACATCTCGACGATGGCCGCCACCAAGTACCTCTCGGGCCACTCCGACGTGATGATGGGCACCGTCGCCACGACCGAAGCTGCATGGCGCCCGCTCAACGAACGCTGCGACGCCTTCGGCATGACGGTGAGCCCCGACGACGCGTGGCTGGTGCTGCGCGGCATGCGCACGCTGTCGGCGCGGCTGCAGATGCACGAGCGGCATGCGCTCGAAGTGGCGCACTGGCTCGAGAAGCGGCCCGAAGTCGCGACCGTGTTCTGCCCCGCGCTGCCGCAGCATCCGGGACACGAGATCTGGAAGCGCGACTGCAGCGGCACGAACGGGCTGCTTTCCATCGAGCTGCAGCCTGGCATCGAGAACGCGGCGGTCGAGCGATTCGTCGATGCGCTCAGCCTGTTCGGCCGCGGCTCGTCATGGGGCGGCTACGAGAGCCTCGTGGCCTGGACCAACATGCGCGCGGCGCGCAGCGTGACGGACTGGAGCAAGCGCGGGGCTGTGGTGCGACTGCATGTCGGACTGGAAGCGCCTGCGGATCTGACGGCGGATCTGGCGCGTGGGTTCGATGCGATGAACGCCTCGCAGCGATAGTCCATCGGAGAGGATCAACGCCACTGCGCCAGCGTGCGCCGCACCTCCTCGTCGCCCGGCGCTTCGAACGACCGGTACCAGGCACCGACGGCAACGAAAGGCTCGGGCACCTGCATGCACACCACCTCGTCGGCGTGAGCCGTTGCGGGGTCCGAAGCGTCCACGCTACCCAATGCCCGGCATGCGGTCGCACTGCCCACGGGTACGGCCACGATGACCGATGCGGCACCGAGCGCTCGTGCCGCTATCACCGCCGCGCGCATCGAAAGGCCTGTGGCGAGTCCGTCGTCGACCAGGATTGCAGTCATGCCGCGAAGGTTCAGCGGCTCGCAATGCTCGCGGTACTCGCGCTCGCGCCGCTGCAGTTCGCGCCGCTCCCGCTTCAGGACACGCGCCATGCCGGGCGCATCCTCTCCTGTGACGTGGACGCCGCCAACTGCGATGGCGCCCGCCGCGTATTCCTCATGCCCCGGCAGGCCGAGCTTCCGCACGACCAGCACGTCGAGCGGCAGGTGCAGCGCGCGTGCGATTTCCGCCGCCACGGGCACGCCGCCGCGCGGCAGCGCGAGCACCACGCAGTGCTGCGCATCGCGGTATCGGTCCAGCAACGGCGCCAGTTGCCGGCCGGCGTCGGCCCGGTCTCTGAACATGGCATGCCCTCCTGGTGGAAGGCCAAGGGCGGCGGTGCGCCCTCGGCAGGCACATTGTGCGACCGGCGCCGCCGGCCTTCATCCGCAGGCGACCTTGCCCCCGGGTGCAGTGCGCAGCCTGTTGAGAAAGGTCAGCTGCACCTTGGCCGTCTCGCTGCCCTGCGCCACCGCACGGCGCATCCACGTGCCCGCCTCGCAGCGGTCGGCCTTCACGGCCGTGCCGTAGAGCGCGGGGCCGGTCATCAGCACCATGCCGAGCATTTCCTGCGCCTCGGCGTGGCCTTCATTCGCGGCCTGCCGCAGCTCTTCGAGCATCGCGCGGTAGTCGCGCGCGGCCTGTGCCTCGAGCGCGAGCTGGAAGCGCTGCTCGGCCTGCAGTTCGGTGCCCGCATCCAGCGGACGGGCTGCGCTGATCGCGGCCGCCAGGAGCAGCACTGCCGAGAACAAGACCCGCCAGCGCAAGGACAGGCCGGCAAGCTGGTTGAGTTCGGATTGCATCGATGTTCTCCACGATTGACATGGAGGACATCGTCGCGCCGACGCGCCGAAGAAAGAAGCTGGAATTGGCGCAGGCGGCCTCAGCCCGCGCCTGAGCCTCAGAACTTCGCGGTCAGCCCCACCTGCAGTTCACGCCCCGGGCCCGGCATGATCAGGTTGTCCACGCTGCCGTGCGCCGACACGTAGTACTTGCGGTTGGTGATGTTCTTCAGGTTCACCGAGATCTCGTAGCGCCCGGTCTTGTAGCTCGCAGCCAGGTCGCCCGTGACGTACGAAGGCAGCGTGACGAGGTTGCTCAGCGAGGCATAGCGCGCGGCCACGTAGTTGACGCCGCCACCCGCGCTCAGGCCGTTGCCCAGGTCCTTCATCAGCCACACGAAGGCCGAGTGGCGCGGCGTGAGCGGCGCGGTCTTGCCCTGCACCGGAATCGCCGCGCCCACCGGCAGCTGCAGCGAGCTCACCGTGGCCAGCGACTTGACCATGCGGCCGTCGAGGTACGCGTAGCCCGCGCTCACGTCCCAGCGACCCGGCAGCTTGCCGGCCAGCGCCAGCTCCATGCCGTTGGTGCGCTGCGTGCCGACGTTGATCTGCCGCGCCGGGTTGGCCGGGTCGGTGTTCTTGATGCCCGAGCGCTCCAGGTTGAACAGCGCCGCAGTGAGGTTGAGCGCGCCGTCGAGGAAGTCGAGCTTGGCGCCGATCTCCTTGTTCACCGTGATCTCGGGGTCGTTGGCCGTGTTGTTGGCAGACAGCGCGAAGGTCTCGGCCGAAGGCTGGAACGAACGACTGTACGACACGTAGTAAGACTGCGATTCGCTAGGCTGCCACACCACGCCCGCGCGCGGGCTGAACTTGCGGTCGGTGCGCGACAGCGGCGCGAGCGTGCGCTCGAACGAGGTGTCCTGCCCGAACACGTCGTAGCGGCCGCCGACCAGCGCCTTCCATTGCGGCGCCAGCGTGATCTGGTTCTGCGCATACAGCGCGGCCGTCTTGAACCTGGAGTTGCTGGGGATCGCGCTGTTGGCCGTGTAGCTCGAAAGCGGCAGCGGCGCCGGCACGGCCACAGGGTTCAGTATGCTCACGCGCTCGTAGCCGGTGGCCGAGCTCACCGAGTACAGGCGCTTGTCCTGCTGGCCGAACTCGGCACCGATCAACCACTCCTGCTTGAAGCCACCCAGCTCGTTGCGCCACGTCAGGTCGGTCTGGTTGAACCAGCCGCTTTCGTCGCGGTCGACGAAGCCGCGCGTGCGGCCCACCGTCAGGCGCACCGGGTCGGTGGTGCCGCTGGGCAAGGTGTTGAAGCGGTCGAGCTTGTAGCTGTAGTAGCGCGTGGTGTTGCGCAGGCTCAGCGCATCGCTGAAGCGGTGGTTCAGCGTGGCGGTGAACGACTGCACCTTCGTCGTGGTGGTGTCGTCGCGCTTCGCGAAGGCAGAGCCGTAGTAGGTGCCGATCGGCACGTTGACCGGGCGGCCGTTGAGCGCCGGAATGCCGAAGTCGGTGAGCCGTTGGTCGTAGGCGTTGGTGTACTGCAGCAGCAGGTCGGTCTGCGGGCTGAACTTGATGGCCAGCGAGGGCGCGATGTTGTAGCGGTCGATGAACTGCTGGTTGCGGTAGCTGCCCGACTTCTCGCGCGCGACGTTCAGCCGGAACGCCATGTTCTCGCCGATGGGCGTGTTGAGGTCGGCAGTGAGCCGCTTGAAGTCGTGCGTGCCCAGGCCGAGCGACACCTCGCCGAAGGGCCGCTCGAAGATCGGCTTCTTGGTCACTCGATTGACGAGGCCGCCCGACGAGCCGCGGCCGTACAGCACGGCCGCCGGGCCCTTCAGCACCTCGATGCGTTCGGTGTCCGACAGGTCGCGGAAGTACAGCGCGTCGTCGCGCACGCCGTCGACGAACCAGTCGGCAATCGCGGTGAAGCCGCGGATCACCACCTGGTCGCGCTGGCCGTCGCCCGCGTTGAACGACACGCCCGGCGCGTTGCGCAGCGCGTCCTGCATCGAGGTCGCGCCCTGGTCGCGCAGCAGCTGTGCCGGCAGCACGTTGACCGCCTGCGGAATGTCGCGCAGCGGTGCACTGCCCTTGGTGGCGGTGCTGCTCGCGGACGGGGCGTAGCCCGTGTCCTGCTCGGAGGTGACTGTCACCTCCTTGAGCGTGCTGGCGGTGTCCTGTGCATGAGCAGCGCCATGCAGGGACGCTACCGCAGCGAGGAAGAGAGACGAATGACGCAGGCGAAAACGAAGGCGGGAACGCGGCGCACGCGAACGGACGGACATGGTTGATTTCCCTCAGGGCGATTTTTTTGGATCGCGAGGCGCCACGCCGGCGCCCTCCCGCCGCTCGGACGAGGAAAGGAAACCGGATGTGCCCTGCCTGGAAGAATCTGGGTTGGGTGCCCTTGCCGGCCGGCACCGGCGCGCAGGTCCGGGGCTTGTGGCGGCGAAGGGGATCGCATCGCACGAACGGTGCGGATTCTAAATGCCGCCCCGCAGGGATCCAGCGGCGCTCAGCGTGCCCGGGCGCGCGTCAGCAGGTAGCTCTGGTGCACCACGTTGTCGACGTAGTACGGCTCTGCAAGTGCATCGAACTCGGCCCGCAGCGCCGCCAGCTTCTGCGGATCGTCCGCAAGGCTCTCCACCAGCTTGCGCATCGGGCCGACCGAGCGCTCCAGGAACAGGCGGAAGTGCTCGATGCTCAGGGCCGGAAAGTGCATGGTGCCGCGGCCGAAGAACGGCGCCTCGAAATGCGGCCCCAGGCGCTCGGTGACGATGCCCGGGTTACCCCATTGCGGCGGCGGCGATGCGCCGGCCGGCGGGGGCGGCGAGTTGCGGCCGATGAAGGCGAACAGGCGCCCCACGAAGTGCTCCGGCGGCCAGGTGGCGAAGGCGATGCGCCCGCCGGGCTTCAGCACGCGGCGCATCTCGGCGATGGCCACTTCCGGACGCGGCGCGAACATGTGGCCGAACTGGCTGAGCACCACGTCGAAGGAAGCATCGGCATACGGCAGATTCTCTGCATCGCCTTCGGTCCAGACGATGTCCTCGAGCCCGGCGATGCGGGCGTTCTCTCCCGCGGCCTCGATCAGCTCGGGCGTCAGGTCGAGCCCCGTGACGCGTGCGCCGCGGCGTGCCGCCGTGACGGCCACGACGCCGGTTCCGGTTCCGACGTCCAGTACCGACTCGCCCTGCTCGACCTGCGCGAACCTGACGAGATGCCCGGCCACCGGGGTCGTGAACATGGCGGTCGGCGCAAAGGTCGACCACATCTCGCGCTGGCGGCTCTTGAACTCCGCAAATGGATCCTGGGACATATGGCCCTCCATGTCAGCCACAAGGCTGTGGACATGGGCGGGACTCTAGGCCCGGGGAGCTGACCCGTCCATCCCTCGGAACGGGGCTTCGACAGGCAAGAGCTGTAACGCAATGCCGCGCTGGGCTCAGCAGCAGCGTCCCTTGCCCGCCCCGTAGCGCGCCTCCAGCCGCTCGCGGAAGAAGGCCTCGTAGCTCATGGGCGGCTGGTCGGGGTGGGTGGCCGCCATGTGCGTCAGGTAGGCGTCGTAGTCGGGCAGCCCGACCATGAGCCGCAGCGACTGCTTGAGCGAGCGCGCGAAGTAGCGCCCGGCTTCCGGCAATGCAGCAAGGCCCATGGCGTTCAGTGGGCGGCCGTGGTGGCGGCGCCCATCGCCTCGAACGGCGTCTCTTGCGTGGTCGGCCGGTTGGCCGCGCGCGCCGCGATGCAGGCCTTGATGCTGTACACCAGCACGCTCAGCACCACGAAGATGAAGAGCGCACACAGCGCGGCGTCGAGGCGGTCGTTGAACACGATGCGCGACATCGCCTCTGGCGTCTTCGCCGGCGCCACCAGCACGCCGTTGGCGATGCCCTCGGTGTACTTGGCCGCGTGCGAGAGGAAGCCGATCTTCGGGTCGGACGAGAAGATCTTCTGCCAGCCCGCCGTGAGCGTGCACGCCAGCAGCCATGCCGCCGGCGCAATGGCCACCCACGCGTAGCGCTCGCGCTTCATGCGGAACAGCACCACCACGCCCAGCATCAGCGCGACGGCGGCCAGCATCTGGTTGGAGATGCCGAAGAGCGGCCACAGCGTGTTGATGCCGCCCAGCGGATCGACCACGCCCTGGTACAGGAAGTAGCCCCAGGCAGCCACGCACAGAGCGGTGGCGACGAGGTTGGCCGGCAGCGAGTCGGTGCGCTTGAGCGCGGGCACGAAGCTGCCCAGCAGGTCCTGCAGCATGAAGCGGCCCGCACGGGTGCCGGCGTCCACGGCCGTGAGGATGAAGAGCGCCTCGAACAAAATCGCGAAGTGGTACCAGAAGGCCATCATGGCCTGCCCGCCGATCGCCTGGTGCAGGATGTGGGCCATGCCCACGGCCAGCGTCGGCGCGCCGCCGGTGCGCCCGAGGATGGTGGTCTCGCCCACGTCCTTGGCGGTCTGCACCAGCATCTCGGGCGTGATCACGAAGCCCCAGCTCGACACAGTGGCAGCCACCTGTTGCGCGGTGGTGCCCACCAGCGCGCCAGGGCTGTTCATCGCGAAGTAGATGCCGGGCTCGATGCACGAGGCCGCCACCAGCGCCATCACGGCGACAAAGGACTCGGCCAGCATGCCGCCGTAGCCGATGAAGCGCGCATGGCGTTCGTTGTCGAGCATCTTGGGCGTGGTGCCCGAGGAGATGAGCGCGTGGAAGCCGGAGACGGCGCCACAGGCGATGGTGATGAACAGGAACGGGAACAGGCTGCCCGACCACACCGGGCCGTTACCCTGCGCGAACTGCGTGATGGCCGGCATCTGCAGCGTGGGCATCACGAACACGATGCCGATGGCCAGCGCGATGATGGTGCCGATCTTCAGGAAGGTCGAGAGATAGTCGCGCGGCGCGAGCAGCAGCCACACCGGCAGGCTCGCCGCAAAGAAGCCGTAGCCCACCAGCATCCAGGTGAGCGCCTTGCCGTCGAAGGTGAAGAGCGGCGCCCATTCGGGGTTCTGGCTCACGGCCTGGCCGCCGAAGATGGCGAGCATCAGCAGCACGTAGCCGATCAGCGACACCTCGCCGATGCGCCCCGGGCGGATGTAGCGCAGGTACACGCCCATGAACAGTGCCACCGGAATCGTCGCGGCCACCGTGAAGGTGCCCCACGGCGATTCGGCCAGCGCCTTCACCACGATCAGCGCCAGCACCGCGAGGATGATGATCATGATCATGAAGGTGCCGAACAGCGCGATCATGCCGGGCACCGGCCCCATCTCCTGCTTGACCAGGTCGCCCAGCGAGCGGCCGTCGCGCCGCGTGGAGATGAACAGCACGATGAAGTCCTGCACCGCGCCGGCGAACACCACGCCGGCCAGGATCCACAGCAGCCCGGGCAGATAGCCCATCTGCGCCGCGAGCACCGGGCCCACCAGCGGGCCCGCGCCCGCGATGGCCGCGAAGTGGTGGCCGAACAGCACGTTCTTGTCGGTCGGCACGTAGTCGAGGCCGTCGTTGTGGCGGTGCGCCGGCGTCTTGCGTTTGCCGTCGAGGCCCAGCACCTTGTCGGCGATGAAGAGGCTGTAGTAGCGGTAGGCGATCAGGTAGGTGCAGATCGCGGCGGCCACCACCCAGAGGGCGTTGACGCTTTCGCCTCGGGTCAGGGCCACAGTGCCCAGCGCGAACGCGCCGATCACGGCCACGACCAGCCACACCAGATGGCGTCGGATGCTGTGCATGCGGATGTCTCCTAGGTATTGAACCCGGGGAGTTTTGCCGGACCGGGGCGTCGGCGCATCCGTCGGACCGCGCGGGGCGGGCGCGTGGCTTTGCGTAATGGAAAACCCGGATACGGCGCTCGCCGGCCCGCAGTGCAATGCCTGCGGACCTACACGCACGAACCGGGCCATGCGCGAACATGAGGTCGGTCACCAAAGCGGATCAGGGAGAGAAAAGATCGAAGCCATGGACACAAACCCACGCTGCTGCATCGCAGGTGGCGGTCCTGCCGGCATGGTGCTGGGCCTGCTGCTGGCCCGGGCCGGCGTGCCCGTCGTCGTGCTGGAGAAGCATCTCGACTTCCTGCGCGACTTTCGCGGCGACACCGTGCATCCGTCCA
>NZ_JBQVNP010000180.1:0-8901 GCF_052436255.1 Roseateles sp.
TGGGCATCCTCGGCGGCATGAGCTGGGAGTCGACCCAGCATCTGTATGCGCTGATCAACCGCGGCGTGGCGGCGCGCCTGGGGGGCCTGCACAGCGCCCGGTTGGTGCTGCACAGTGTCGACTTTGCGCCGATAGCCGCGATGCAATCAGCCGGCCACTGGGCCGAAGCGGCGCGTGTGCTGGGCGTCGCCGCGACGGGCTTGAAGAGCGCCGGCGCCGAGGCCTTGTTGATCGCGACCAACACCATGCACCTCGTCGCCAGCGAGATCGAGCAGGCCGCGGGCTTGCCGGTGCTGCACATCGTCGACGCGACCGCCGAGGCCCTGCGCGCGGCCGGCGTGCGGCGCGCCGGCCTGCTGGCCACCCGCTTCACGATGGAGCAGGCTTTCTACCGCGACCGCATGCGCGAGCGCTTCGACATCGAGCTGATCGTGCCCGACGAAGCCAGTCGCGCCGAGTTGCACCGCCTCATTTACGAGGAGCTGTGCCGCGGCCGCTTCGAGCCGGCCTCGCGCGAGGTGCTGCGTGCCCAGGTCGCGGCGCTGGCTGAACGTGGCGCCCAGGCCGCCATCCTCGGCTGCACAGAGCTTGGCCTGCTGCTGCCGGCGGGCAGCGCTGCCGCCTTGCCCCTGTTCGATTCCACCGACTTGCAGGCCCGCGCCGCGGTCGACTGGATGCTAGGCTGACTGCTTTGAAATCCCACGTAACCACCATGACCACCGTCTGGACCCAAGCGCGCCGCGCCACGCGGATGAACCCGTCCATCATTCGCGAGATCCTCAAGGTCACCGAGAAGCCGGGCGTGCTGTCCATGGCCGGCGGCCTGCCCAGCGCCGACACCTTCCCGGTCAATGAACTGAAGGCGGCCTGCGACCGTGTGTTGTCGCAAGCGCCGCGCGAGGCCCTGCAGTACGCCGCCAGCGAGGGCTATGCGCCGCTGCGCGAGTGGGTGGCCGCGCGAGTCGCTTCGCTCGGCATGACGGTCAAGCCTGACCAGGTGCTGATCACCAGTGGCTCGCAGCAGGGCCTGGACCTGGTGGGCAAGATCCTCTGCGATGCCGGTGCGCCGGTAGCCGTCGAGACGCCGACCTACCTCGGCGCGCTGCAGGCCTTCACGCCCTTCGAGCCGATCTTCGCCAGCCTGGCCAGCGACGATCAGGGCCCACGCCCGGAGGCTATTCGCGCCCTGCCGCATGACGCGCCGGGCACGCGCTTCAGCTATCTGCTGCCCAACTACCAGAACCCGACCGGCCGCGTCATGGGCGCCCAGCGCCGCGTCGACGTCGTCGAAGCCTCGCGCCGGGCCGGCGTGCCCATCGTCGAGGACAACCCCTATGGCGACCTCTGGTTCGACGAGCCGCCGCCCGATGCGCTGTCCAGCCTCTGGCCCGAGGGCTCGCTCTATCTGGGCTCCTTCTCCAAGGTGTTGACGCCGGGCTTCCGCCTGGGCTACTTGATCGCCCCGCCCGAGCTCTACCCCAAGCTGCTGCAGGCCAAGCAGGCGGCCGACCTGCACACGCCCGGCTTCAACCAGCGCGTCGTCCATGAGGTCATCCGCAACGGCTTCCTGGACAGCCACATTCCCACCATCCGTGCGCTCTACAAGACCAATCGCGACGCGATGGCCGCGGCGCTGCGCGACTACCTGCCGCCGGGTTGTGACTACCTGTCCCCCAAGGGCGGCATGTTCTTCTGGATCCGCCTGCCCGCGGGCCTGGACGCGATGGCCCTGCTGCCGCAGGCGGTGGAGGCTGGCATCGCCTTCGTCCCCGGCGCGGCCTTCTATGCCCACCAGCCCGACCCGCGCACCCTGCGCCTGTCCTTCGTCACGCTGACGCCCGAGCTGATCCGCGAGGGCGTCGAGAAGCTCGGCCGCCTGCTGCACGAGGCGCTGGCGCTGGCCGTGGAAACCGCGCCCTGATGACGCGGCGCGAGGGCTATCGCCTCAGCTTTGCGCCCGAGGACATCGACGCGGGGGCTGCGCATGCATTTCTGGTGGGGGCATATTGGTCGGAAGGCATCCCGCTGGCGCTGGTCGAGCGCTCGATCGCGAACTCGCTGTGCATTGCGCTGCATGCCGATGGCCAAGGCCAGGTGGGCTTCGCCCGCGTCGTGACGGACCGGGCGACCTTTGCCTATCTGTGCGATGTCTATGTGCTTGACGGGCATCGCGGCCGGGGGCTGGCGAACTGGATGGTCCAGACGCTGCTGGCCCACGCCGACCTGCAGGGCTTGCGCCGATTCATGCTCTTCACCCGCGACGCCCACGCCGTCTACACCGGCCACGGCTTCCAGCCGCTGGCCAACCCGCAACGCGGTATGGAAATCGTCCGTCCCAATCTCTATCTGAAGCCATGACTCAATTGCGCCGCTTTGCCCAGGTCGATGTCTTCACCGCCACGCCGCTGAAGGGCAATGCACTCGCGGTCGTCATCGACGGTGGGGGCCTGTCCGACGCCGAGATGGCCGAATTCGCGCGCTGGACCAATTTGTCCGAGACGACCTTCCTGCTGGCGCCCACCGACCCGGCCGCCGACTACCGCGTGCGCATCTTCACGCCCGGCGGCGAGCTCCCCTTTGCCGGCCACCCGACCCTGGGCAGCGCCCACGCCTTCCTGGCCAGCGGCGGTGATGCGAAGAAGCCCGGCGAGGTGGTGCAGCAATGCGCCATCGGTCTGGTGCGCGTCAAGCGCGACGGGGCTCGGGTGGCCTTTGCCGCGCCGCCGCTCAAGCGCAGCGGCGAAGTTGGCGCGACGGAGAGGGCGCAGGCCATTGCTGCGCTGCGCATCGCGCCCGAGGCGCTGCTGGATCTGGTCTGGGTCGACAACGGCCCGGGCTGGATGGCCGCCCGCCTGGCCGACGCCGCCAGCGTGCTGGCGCTGCGACCGGACTTCATCGCCATGCAGGGGCTCAAGCTCGGCGTCGTTGGCGCCCACCCGGCCGGCGGAGAGTGCCAGTTCGAGGTGCGCGCCTTTGTGCCCGACCTCGGCATCCCGGAAGACCCGGTCACCGGCAGCCTCAACGCCGGTCTGGCGCTGTGGCTGCAGGACTCGGGTCTGGCCGGCGCCAGCTATGTCGCGGCCCAGGGCGCCGCACTCGGCCGCGCCGGCCGCGTGCATGTGCTACGCGACGCCGAGGGCACGTGGATAGGCGGCGATGTGACGCCGCTGATCCATGGCCAGGTGAGGCTGTGATGAAGACCGAGGACCTGTTTCGTGAGGACGCCACGCTGCTGGCCTGCGACGCCGTCGTCACCGCGCAAGTGGAGGGCGGGGTGCTGCTCGACCGCACCGTCTGCTACCCCCTCGGTGGCGGCCAGGCGGGCGACGCCGGCTGGTTGATTGCTGGCGAGCAACGCTGGCGCGTGACCGACACGCGCAAGAGCAAAGCCCACCCCGAGGCCATCGTCCATCTCGTCCAAGGCGAACTGCCATCGGTCGGCGCGGCGGTGCGCGTCGAGGTGGATGCCGGGCGCCGCGACGCTCATCGGCGCTTCCACACGGCGACCAATTTGCTCTGCGCGCTGTTGCCCTATCCGGTCGATGGCTGCTCCATCACCGAGACCTATGCGCGGCTGGACTTCCATACCGATGAGCCTTTCGACAAGGAGGCCATCCAGGCCGGACTGAATCGCCTGGTGGCCGAGGCGCATCCCGTCGGGCACCGCTGGATCAGCGAAGACGAGCTTGACGCCAACCCCGGCCTGGTCAGATCCATGAGCGTCCAGCCGCCACGCGGGCTGGGGCGCATCCGGGTGTTGGAGGTGGATGGCGTGGACCTGCAGCCGTGCGGCGGCACGCATGTTTCCAACACTGCCGAGATTGGTGCTGTGGTCGTGACCAAGATTGAGAAGAAGAGCGCCAAGACCCGCAGGGTCGTGCTGGGCTTCGCTGGCTAAACTTCGCGGCCTATGGTCGGCCCCGACATCCAGCTCATCACGCCCGAGTCCGCCCAGGACTGGCAAGAAACTCGGCTCATCCTGCGCGAGTACGCCGCCAGCCTGGACATTGATCTCGACTTCCAGGGCTTCGAAGAGGAACTTGCCGCACTGCCCGGCGCCTATGCGCCACCGGGCGGCCTGCTGCTGTTGGCGACCGTTGACGGCGCGATTGCCGGCAGCGGCGCCTTCCGTCCGCTGCCCGACGCCGATTACGCGAACGCCTGCGAAATGAAGCGCCTGTTCGTGCGCCCGGCCTTCCGCCGCTTCGGCCTGGGCCGCATCCTGGCTCAGGCGCTGATGGACCGTGCCACCGAGGCGGGCTACTCCAGCATGCTGCTCGACACGCTCGACGACATGGAAGCCGCACGCGGCTTGTACGAAAGCCTCGGCTTCGTCGAGGTGCCGCCGTTCTATTTCAATCCCATCCCCGGCGCCCACTATCTGAAGGCCGAGTTGGGCGCCTTCCGGCCGAGTTACTTCGGATAACCGCCTAGAGTGCCGGGATGGCCCTCGAAGATATCCAGCCCCTCGGCTCCCACCGCTGCCTGCTCGGCGAATCTCCGCTGTGGCATCCCACCGAGCAAGCGCTCTACGCCGTCGACATCCCTGGTCGTCAGGTGCTGCGCTGGCGCGAAGGCGCCGACGCGCCGGACATGTGGCCACAGGACGCCGAGCCCGGCTGCATCGCGGCGCGCGCCGGTGGCGGCCTGTTCGTCGCGCGGCGCGACGGCCTGTGGACGCTGGACGCGGCGACCGGCTCGCAGAAGCTGCTCAGCCCACCGCCCTACGACGCGACCCGGCTGCGCTTCAATGACGGCAAGGTCGACCCGGCAGGGCGCTTTTGGATCGGCAGCATCTCCGACGCGCGCGAGCCCGAGGCCGTGCTCTATTGCTTCGACGGCGGGGTCTTCGCCGCCGTGGTGCCGGGCCTGACGACCTCAAACGGCCTGGCCTGGAGCCCCGATGGGCGCCGCGTGCACTGGTCCGACACCAAGGCACACCGCGTCTACGCTGCAGATTTCGACGTGCGCACGGGTGCGTTGTCCTCGCCGCGCGTGTTCGCCGAGTTCAAGCAGCGCACGCCGGGCGACCACTACGGCGGTCGCCCCGACGGCGCCGCGATGGACGCCGAAGGCTGCTATTGGGCCGCGATGTTCGAAGGCAGGAGCCTGGTGCGCCTTGCGCCCAGCGGCGAGGTCGTGCAGCGGCTCGAACTGCCGGTGACTTGCCCGACGATGCCGACCTTTGGCGGCCCCGACCTGCGCACCCTCTACATCACGACGGCACGTGAGAAGCGCCCCGCCGATGAACTCGAGCGCGAGCCGCTGGCCGGCGCGGTGCTGCGGCTGCGCGTCGAGGTGCCGGGTCTGCCGGCCGTCGAGTCGACCCGTTAGCAGGCCGGCTGCCGGCGTCCCGGCGGCAGGCCGCCAGCGCCAGCACTTTGGAAAGTACGGGTTTCCACATATACTCCCGTGGTTTTGCCGGCCGGCATTTGGGCTGGCGCCGTCACCCTTTCAAGCGCCGACATGACCGCCCCCCAGCACCGTCCTGCCAGCACTTGGGAAGATGAAGCGCCTGATTCCGTGCCCGCGCCGCCCTGGACCGCGCAGCAGGTAAAAGCCCTGGTGGCGCGAGACAAGCCCGTGTCGCCTTGGCGCATCGTGGCCCTCCAGGCGGTGGTCGGCGGCTTGTTGGCGTTGGCATGGTGGCTGTTTGGCACCGCGCCTGCGCAACAGGTGCGCGCCACGGTCTGGGGCGCGGCCGCGGTGGTCTTGCCCCACGCCTTGATGGCCTGGGGTCTGCGCCACCAGGCCGCACAGGCTCAGGCCGCGTTCCTGTCGTTCCTCGTGTGGGAACTGGTCAAGGTGGGCTGCGCTGTTGTCATCCTGGTGGCAGCGGCGTGGTGGGTACGGGATCTGAGCTGGCCAGCATTGCTGGTCGCGCTGGTCGCGTGCTTGAAAGTGCATGTGTGGGCCTGGTGGATGTTCACGAGGCCCGGTCAGAGAACAACCTGAGTCAAAGACGACGACGATGAGCAGCGAACAGCACGCGCCCAGCGCCGGTGAGTACATCACTCACCACTTGCAGCATCTGCAAAAGAACTTCTCGTTCGAGAGCGTGAAGCAGACCAGCATCGTCGACTTCAGCCTGTTCAACCTGGACTCGCTGGTGTTCTCGTCGTCGCTGGGCCTGCTTGGCGTGTTCCTGCTGTGGCTGGGCGTGCGCAAGGCGACGTCCGGCGTGCCGGGCCGCTTCCAGGCAGCCGTCGAGATCCTGTTCGAGACGATCGACAACCAAGCCAAGGGTGTCATCCACAGCGCCCAGAGCCGTCGGTTCGTCGGCCCGCTGGCGTTGATGGTGTTCGTCTGGATCTTCCTGATGAATTTCATGGACATGATCCCGGTCGACACCCTGCCGCAGATCTGGCACACCGCCGGCCCGGCGCTGGGCTTCAAGGACTATCTGCGCGTCGTGCCGACGGCCGACCTGTCCACCACGCTCGGCATGAGCACCTTCGTGCTGTTGCTGTGCCTGTACTACAACATCAAGATCAAGGGCCTGGGCGGCTGGGGCCACGAGTTGATCGCCGCGCCGTTCGGCAATCACTGGGCGCTGTGGCCGTTCAACTTCGCCATGCAGATGATCGAGTTCGTGGCCAAGACCGTGTCCCACGGCATGCGGCTGTTCGGCAACATGTTTGCCGGTGAGCTCGTCTTCATGCTGATCGCGCTGATGGGCGGCGCGTTCGCGATGAGCGTGACGGGCTGGGGCCTGGCCTTCGGCCACGTCATCGCCGGCACGATCTGGACGCTGTTCCACATCCTTGTGATCGTGTTGCAGGCCTTCATCTTCATGATGCTCACGCTGATCTACATCGGTCAGGCGCACGACCATCACTGATCGCTGATCGCTGTTTTTCCTTCCTCCCTTTCCCTTTCCTTTACTGTCTCTAGGAGATTTCAAATGAACGACATCCTCGGTCTGGTTGCTCTGGCTTGCGGCATCATCGTGGGCCTCGGCGCTGTCGGCGCTTCGATCGGCATCGCATTGATGGGCGGCAAGTTCCTGGAGTCTTCGGCCCGCCAGCCGGAACTGATGAACCAGCTCCAAACCAAGATGTTCATCCTGGCCGGCCTGATCGACGCGGCCTTCCTGATCGGCGTTGCGATCGCCCTGTTGTTCGCCTTCGCCAACCCGTTCGCCGCCACCTTCCTGGCTACTGTCGCGCGCTGATCACGACTGCCTTTCACGCTTGAAAGGAGATAAGCCGTGAACATCAACGCAACACTGTGGATCCAGTGGATCCCGTTTGCGATCCTCGCGTGGGTGACCGCCCAATTCATCTGGCCGGTCATTGCCAAGGCGCTCGACGAGCGCGCCGCCAAGATCGCTGACGGGCTGGCTGCGGCCGACCGCGCGAAGACGGAGCTTGCATCCGCCAACAAGGCGGTGGAAGCGCAACTCGCGCAGACGCGTACCGACTCGACCCGGCTGCTGGGCGACGCTGAGAAGCGCGCTGCGGCCATCGTCGAGGAGGCGAAGAGGCGTGCCGAGGACGAAGCGGCCAAGATCGTCGCGCAGGCCAAGGCCGATGCTGACCAGCAGGTCGTGCGGGCCCGTGAGGCGCTGCGCGAGCAGGTCGCCGCGCTGGCCGTCAAGGGCGCCGAAGCCATCTTGCGCAAGGAAGTCGACGCCGGCGTCCACGCCGAGTTGCTGACGCGTCTGAAGCAGGAGCTCTGAGCATGGCCGAACTCGCCACCATTGCACGCCCGTACGCCGAGGCGCTGTTCCAGGTCGCCCGCAACGCTGATCTGGCTGCCTGGCGCGGTCAGCTCGACACGCTGGCCGCCGTGGCGGGTGACGCCGCGCTGCGCCAGTTCGCCGACAACCCGAAGGCATCGGCCGACCAGGTCGCCGGCGTGGCTGCCGAGGCTGCTGAGAAGCAGCTCGGCCAGCCGCTGCTGCCCGGCGTGCGCAACTTCCTGCAGACGGTGGTCGAGAACCGCCGGCTGGACGCGCTGCCCGCAGCGGTTGCGCAGTTCCACGTGCTGGCCAGCGCGGCGCTTGGCGCTGCTGAAGCCACCGTGGAAAGCGCCTTCCCGCTCAATGCTGCCCAGGTCGCCGAGCTGACCGAGGTGCTCGAGAAGCGCTTCGGCTGCAAGCTGACGCTGGACGTGCGGGTCGATGCCTCGCTGATCGGTGGCGTGCGCGCCACGGTGGGCGACGAAGTGCTCGACACGTCCGTGCGCGCCCGCCTTGAGCGGATGAAGACCGCCCTGATTGCCTAAACATCCAACCCCCTGGCCCCGGCCGGGGTGGAGACCGACATGCAACTGAACCCTGCAGAAATTTCTGAACTGATCAAGAGCCGCATCGAGGGTCTGACCCCGAGCGCCGACATCCGCAACCAGGGCACCGTCGTGTCGGTGTCGGATGGCATCATCCGCGTCCACGGCCTCTCGGACGTGATGCAGGGCGAGATGCTCGAATTCGAGGCCGCGCCGGATGGCACGCCGACCTTCGGTCTGGCGCTGAATCTGGAGCGCGATTCGGTCGGCGCCGTGATTCTGGGCGCCTACGAACACCTTTCGGAAGGCCAGACCGTCAAGTGCACGGGCCGCATCCTGGAAGTGCCGGTCGGCCCCGAGCTGATCGGTCGCGTCGTCAACGCGCTGGGTCAGCCGATCGACGGCAAGGGCCCGATCAACGCCAAGATGACCGACGTCATCGAGAAGGTCGCCCCGGGCGTGATCGCCCGCAAGTCGGTCGACCAACCCGTGCAGACCGGCCTGAAGTCCATCGACTCCATGGTGCCGGTCGGCCGGGGCCAGCGCGAACTGATCATTGGTGACCGTCAGACGGGCAAGACCGCCGTCGCCATCGACGCGATCATCAACCAGAAGGGTCAGAACATGACCTGCGTCTACGTCGCCATCGGCCAGAAGGCGTCGTCGATCAAG
>NZ_JBQVNP010000181.1:0-8874 GCF_052436255.1 Roseateles sp.
CCGACGAAGGCGAGGCCCGCCGCCGTCAGGTTTCGCATGGCGGCCAGACCCGAGGGGCCTGCGCCAATGACCGCAACGTCGGGTTGTGACTCGTGTACAGCTTTCATGAACGTTGTTCTCCGCGGGCAGCCACCATCCATAAGGCGATGCATTGGGCTGCGGCGCCGGCCAGGGGAATGAAAAGCAAGGGGCCGTTCGTCGAGAGCAAACCTCCCGCCGCGGCCCCCACGGCCATGCCGAGGTAGGTGGCCATGGTGTTGAGCGCAATCACTTGCACGGCGTGGGGCGGGCTCAGTGAAACAAGACGGGAGGCTTGCGGTGGCGTGCATGCCCAGCCGGACGCGGCGAAGACAGCGACAGCAACGGGAAAGAGCCAGGCGCCCCAGGGTGGGCCGCTGAAAACGGCCAAGCCCATCAGGAGCAACGAGGCGAGATGCGTGCAAAGAAAATACTGCAACGCGCGTACCGGTGTCTTGAGGAAATCGCTGAGCCTTCCACCGATGAGGTTTCCAGCGATGGCCGCTGCGCCATAGATCAACAGGACGAAGCCCGCCTTGTCCGGCGACCAACCGGTCGCCGACAGGCTGATCGGAACGATGAACGTGTACGTGGCAATGCCGCCGGCCATCCATACGAAGCAACTGACAAGAGCCCAGATCACATCGCTGTTTCGAAGCGGCGAGAGACGCTCTTTCAGCGAGAGATTCCTGGACTGGAAGCTGGCTGGCATCACCCACCAGAGAGTCGCGGTAGCGGTCGCAGCCAGCGCCGCGATAAGGACGAAAGTCATCCGCCATGAACTCGCGCTAGCGAGCATCGCGCCCAAGGGGACGGCAGTGACGAGGGCGACCGTCAATCCTCCCAGGACAAAGCTGCTGGCCTGTCCACGTTTCTCGGGGGGCAGAAGGTTGATCGCGGCGGCGACGGCGGCAGGTGAATAGGCTGCAGCACTCATTGCGGCGACCAGGCGCCACAGCAGGAGCCAGGCGTAGTGCTCCGACAGGGCCGCGGCAAGATTGGCGGCGGCGAAGACGCCCATCGATGCGACGAGGATCGTCCGGAGAGATTTCCCGCCGAGCACGGCACCCAGAATCGGTGCGCTTATCGCGTAGGTGAACGCGAATGCCGATACGAGAAGGCCTGCCTGGGACAGCGGCACCTGCAGCCCTGTCGCAAGATCTGGAAGGATGCCTGCGATCACGAATCCATCGGCGCCGATCGCGAACATCCCCAGCGCCAGCAACACTACCGATCCCGGCACGCTCAGGCCGGGTCGCTGCGGCGCTGCAACTGTCTCTGCGGGTCTCATTTGCGTACCGGGAGTTTCTGGTGGTTCACTGCACCGCCGCCGGACTGCTGCAGGACGACACGTGCGCCACGAGAAGTTCGATGGTGTTGAACTCGAAGAGTGCAGTCGGATCGACGGGGATCCGGAACTCCTGTTCCAGCTCCGCCGTGATCTCGACGGCCTGCACGGAGTCGATGCCGAACTCCTCGAACGGGATGCCGGGATGCAATTCGGTATCCGGGATGTCGCATCGCTTGCTGATGTAGTTGACCAACCAGGTCTTGAGCGCACCGGGATCGACCTGTGCGCCTGCTTCTTGCTGCTTCATGCTTCTTTCTCTCCTGATTCGTACTGGACCGAGTACCGTTGCTTTGCTTCGAGGATCTGC
Organism: Roseateles sp.; assembly: GCF_052436255.1. GTDB lineage: Bacteria > Pseudomonadota > Gammaproteobacteria > Burkholderiales > Burkholderiaceae_C > Pelomonas. The sequence goes on from NZ_JBQVNP010000181.1 coordinate 1,677, forward strand.
TCTCGCGTGGGTCTGCGAACATCCCAGACAAGTCCCAGGCGTTCGAGGACGCGGATGACGAGAGCTGAAATGTCTGGCTGCCACCAGTGCAGCGAAACGCTGGCAGAGGCAGGAAATTCGTGATGGTTGTTGTGCAGCGAAAGTCCGAGGGTCGGGATCGCGAGCAGCAGGTTGTTGCGGCTGTTGTCGGCGCGGCGAAAAGGCCGTGTGCCAACCAGATGCCCGAATGAGTTGGTGATGTAGTACATCTGATTGGCCACGAAGATTCGCAGCAACCCACCCCAAAGAAGTCCCGAGAGAAATCCTTGCCACGACTGGTACCAGGCAGCGCCGACGAGCGCGGGAATGAGGACGCCCAGAATTCCCCACTTGGCATAGCTCACATGCAGCCTGAACAGGTCGGGGCGGCGGAACATGTCGGGCGTCATCCGTTCCCAGCCCTTGGGCTTGAGCGAGTTCGGGTTGAACATCCATCCGATGTACGCGTGCATGAATTGGGCGAAGCGACGACCGCGGGAACTGCCCGCCGGAGCAACGGGACTGTGCGGATCGCTGGGTTCGTCCGTATTTCCGTGATGACGCCTGTGGGTCGCGGTCCAGAGAATCACGCCTCCCTGGAAACTCATCGATCCCAGGATGCCCAGGAGCATTTCCATCGACTTCGATGTCTTGAAGGACTTGTGAGCGAAGTACCGATGAAAGCCGACCTCGAGGCCGACCATCGCCAGGAAGTAGCACACCGCGAAAAGCACGATGTCGAAGAGATGGACCGGCATCCCGAATGCAAGAGTCGAGGCGAGCAGAAAAACGGTTCCCAGCAGCGGCACGATGTTGGCCGTCAGTGCCAGGATCAGATCCCGCCTGCTGGTGCGCGCGCGTTGTCTCAGGAGCGCCTGGTTTGGAGCATTTGGAGTAAGCATGTGTCTAGCCTTCGACGGCAATTGCTTGAGATTCGCTTGATTCGGTGTGGCTGTTCTGGCTTGAAGGCCGGGTCCACCGCGCCCAGACCTCCATCTCCTGCTGCTCCAGCAACTTGCGTGTGAGGCGTCGCTGAACCTTTCCGCTGGAGGTCTTCAGCGTTCTTCCTGGCGCGACGATGACAACGGTGAAGGGAAAGAGCTGGGACTGCTTGCCGACAGCCTTGCGGATGTCCGCAAGCAATGCGTCCGGGTCCGATTTGCGCGCGGTACGCTCGATCTCGGCGACCACGGCAATCTCGCCCTGATCGCCGAGATTGAATGCAACGGTGCATGACGGCCTGACTTCGGCGACGGCCGCTTCGACGGCACGCTCGATGTCCTGGGGGTAGTACTTCTTGCCCCTGACGATGATCGTGTCCTTGATGCGGCCCGTGACGAACAGCTCTTCATCCACGAGAAACCCGAGATCGCCCGTACGCAGAAAGGGACCCGTTCCGGACTCCGTATGCGCATCGAAAACCTCGCGGGTCTGCGCTTCCCGTTGCCAGTACCCTTTGGCAATGCTCGGACCGCTGACCCAGATCTCGCCTTCTTCGCCGTCCTCGAGTTCCCGGAGGCTCTCGGGATCGACGATGCGGATCTCCTGTTGAGCGAGGGTGCGGCCACATCCGACCCTGATTCGCTGCTCGGGAAGCGATGCCGACGTCTCGGGCGACGTCGCGACGTTCCAGTGCACCATCCGCTTGTTGGCGATGTTCAGGAGGACGGGCGCAGATGCGGCGTCTCCGCCCGAGGAGAACAGGGTGCCTTCGGCCAGACCGTAGCAGGGGTAGAGCATCTCGGGCACGAATCCTGCCGCGGAGAAGCTCTCGCAGAATCGCTTCAAGGTCGCGACCTGTATGGGTTCGGCGCCGCTGTACATGATGCGAAGGGTCTTGAGTGACAGCGTCTCAGGTACCGGGTCGCGGGCATTGGCAACCAGGTCGAAGGCGAAGTTCGGCCCACCTGACAACGTTGCCTTGTACTCGGAGATCGCGTTCAGCCATCGCATGGGGCGCTGAATGAACGAGAAGGGCGACATGAGGACCGCATGGAATCCCACGAACAGAGGTTCGAGGATCGCGGAGATCAAGCCCATGTCGTGATACGGAGGGAGCCAGCTCACCATCACGGTTTCGCGCGTGCTGCCGAACTTGTCGCGGATCTCGCCCAGGTTGTGAATCAGATTCGAATGGGTGACCATGACCCCCTTCGGGTCACCGGTCGAGCCGGAGGTGTATTGAAGGAAGGCCAGTTCCGTGGGAACAGCTTGCAGCAAACGGAGCGTCGACTGACTCGGTTCCGGGCAGATCGCTTCGGAAATGATCTGATGCTCCCCGAGGGAGGGAAAACTCGATGAACGGCTTTCCTGGAGCTTCGCCAGGTCTGCCGCGTGCGTCAGGATGATCGACGCGCTGCAATCCGAGATGACCGCACCGAGTCGATCACGGTGCTGGTTGTTCTTGACCGGATATGCCGGAACTGCGGCAAGGCCGGCCCACAGGCAACTGTAGAAGGCAACTATGTAGTCGATGCCGGGGGGATAGAGAAGAATTGCGCGGTCGCCCGGCGCTGCCACTCGCTGCAGGCGGGCCGAGAACGAGATGACGCGATCCAGCAGTTCCCCGTAGGTGATTTGCTGGTGCGAACTCTTGTCGTCAGGGTCATGCAGGAAGGTATAGGCAACCAGGTTGCGGTCGTTCTCTCCTCTCAAGCTGACGTAGTCACAGATCGATCGAAATCCGTTGCCGCAGTCGGCGGCATAGCTTCCCAACTTCACGCGAAAACTCCTCCCGGATCATTCCAACTCAAGCCAGTCCCTGGGGCTGGTGCACCGGGGTGTACGACTCGGCTTTTCAACTGAGTAGATTTGTTTCGGGTGATTCTTTTCGTAAGGGATAAGATTGTCTATGTCTGTTTTTGCATCCTGTGAGACATAAAAGGTCTGATGATCGAGCTTCAAAAACTCCACTATTTCGTCGCCGTTGCAGAGACGCTGAACGTCGGAAAAGCGGCAACGCTGCTGCATATTTCCCAGTCGCCGTTGAGCCGTCAGATCATTGCTCTGGAAGAGCGCCTGGGGACGGCACTCTTCTCACGAGAGCGGAAGCGGCTTCAGCTGACGGATGCGGGTCGGCAGTTCCTCGATGAAGCGAAGGCACTGATAGAACACGCGCAGCAACTGGAAGATCGGGTCCGGGATGAGGCCGAGGGAAGGACAGGTTCCTTGACGCTTGGTTTCGTGGAGGGCGCCATTCACGTGGGAGCGCTGCAGACGGCCATCAAGCGTTTCCTGAAGGTCGCTCCGAATGCCAGGATCGAACTGAAGAACCTTCGCTCGAGACAGCAGTTCGAAGCGCTGCAGTTCGGCGGGATCGATGTCGGGTTCACGTACTCGCCGCCCTTGCGCAACAGTCTGCTTGTCGCGGAGCAGATCGCGGATGAAGGGTTTGCCGTTGCGATGCCCAGGAATCATCCGCTCGCCAAAGGGCGCTTCGATCCGCGCAAGCTGGACGGCGAGGCATTCATCGCCCTTCCCGAGAAAGACTCCCCCGAGGCGCGACAGAGCCTGATGGGGGCGTGCGCAAGCGCAGGCTTCATCCCGAGCGTTCGATTCGAGGCGGCGGAGCCGTCCGTTGTGCTCGGACTCGTGGATGCAGGGGTTGGGTTGGCGATCGTTCAGGAAAGCCTGGGCAAGGCGCCAAGCAGGGGAATCGTGCTGCGCCCCTTGCCTTCGACATTCCCCATGAGGGCCAGGATATTCAGGGTCACAAGAAAGACCTTGCGACCCCTTGCCGCGAGATTTCTCGGCAGCCAGAAGACCTGAGCTGCTGCCGCAGGATCGTCCCGCCTCAGGAGAACAAGCGGTGCATGGAGTCGATCGACTCCGGTCCATACGCGACCACGCCGACGGGCACGGCGTAGTCGATGGCCTCGATGATCTTGCCCGCCCACACGGGGCTGAATCCGCCGCACAGCTCGATGAGCTGCACGCCTTCCCGAACCATCTCTTGTGCGACCTCGATGCCCTCGGAGGCCGTCGCGACCCCCACCACCTTCATCTGAAACTTGTCTGTTCCCTGATGCTGGACAAATCGGTCTCCGGTCACGATGAATCCGAACTTGGTGAGGGCCATGAGCTTGTTCTCCGTTTATGCGTTGGATGAGCGCGTTGAAGCAAGCGACGTCTTGGGCTGTTGCTTGCTTCCAATTCAGCCTACCACCGGACCGGGCTTCTCGTCTGCAAGATTCGCGACTGACAGCTCGAGGTGTTCAATGCGCGGCACGGAATACCGTGCAAGAACCGATGTCGGGCCACCAGCGTCGACTGCCTTTCACTCAAGCTGCTTCGATGAACGAGTTCTGACGGCTGCAGCAGCTGGTCAAGGCTCTCGCGCAGCGATTCGGCGCGCTCCGCGCTGGCTATATTCTCGATGTGCTCAGCGCGCCCACAGGTACCAGGCCCCGGCGGCGGCCGCGATCCACACGGCCACGACCAGCGCGGTGCCCCAGCGGCTGGTCGGTCTGGAGCCGGAACTCCGCAGCCAGGCATCGGCCTGCGCCCGGCATTCGGCGAGGACGGATGTTGGAATCAACCGAATCGTCAGCCAGATCAGCCCCGGCAGCAGCAGCACGTCGTCGACGTAGCCCAGGACCGGAATGAAGTCGGGGATGAGGTCGATCGGGCTGAGAGCGTAGGCGACCACGAATGCTCCCAGTGCCTTGGCATGCCATGGCGTGGACGGATGCCTGCCGGCGAACCAGAGAGTGACGCCGTCGCGCTTGAGGCGCCTGGCCCAATTGCGAAGGCGTTCGGACAAAGGGGTTGCGGGAGGCCGGGCGTTCATCCGGTGATGGTGTCACAGGCCCGGCCGGGCGCTTTCTCTTTCTTCTTCAATGAACGATCTCGGCCGGCGGCAGCAGCCGGTCGATGCGCTCGCGCAGCGATTCGGCGCGTTCGGGGCCGGCCGTCTTTTCGATCTCGGTGAGCATCAGCGCGGCGATGGTCAGCATCGCCTGACGATCGCGGGCCTCGCGCAGGGCGTCGCGCATCTGCAGCGCGAACTTGGGGTCGCGCCGCACGAACATGCGTTCGCAGATGTCGAACAGGAACATGCGCGTGGTCGCCAGCGAGCGTTTGCCGTCGAAGGTGTCGGCCGAGGTGGCGACGCTGATCGGCTCGGCGGCGGGAATGGGCGCGGGGGCGGAGGGAGCTGCAGCAGCGGGCGGCGTTGCGGATGCAGCTTTCAGGGGCTGCAGATAACCCTTGTCGATCAGCCCCTGGATCGCGAGCTCGGCCTCACCCCGGTTGGCAAAGAGCGGACTGAAGTCGGTCAGGGAGCGCCGGCCGTCGGCCATCAGGAGCAGGGCGCGTTCGCGCTGGCTGAGCGTGCGCTGTCCGCCCTGGAGTTCGTCGCGCGCCTTGTCGGTCTTGGTGGGAAACATGGCAGCCACAGCTTTCGGGAATCGAGGGCTGCAGCATCGTTGCAAGTGGTGACATCTCTGTGAACCGTTTGCCTTACAGGGGCAATTCCTTCGGCGGTTCTCAGCCTGCGCTTTCCTTGCGTATGAGCCACCGGTTGCCCACGCGCTGCAGCTCCAGTGTCTTGCGGCCTTTTTCGCGCAGCTTGTCCGCGCTGTAGCTCTGCTGGAAGGTGGCGGTGGCCGACTGCCCCTGAACGCTGATGACAAGGCTGTCGATGCCCACGTTGATGACGGCCTTGTCCTCGATGCGCGCGCGGCGGTCTGCCTCCCAGGCCTTGCGGTCCTGGCCGCGCAGTGGCGCGAAGTCGGGTGCATAGGCGGCCAGGTAGCGCGCCACGTCCCGCGCGGACCAGGCCACGGCCCATGCGCGCACCGCGGCTTCGACTTCGCGGATGCCGGCTGCGGGATCGGCCGGTGCGGCTGCCACCGATGCAGGGGCTACCGGTGCGACGGGCGCTGCGGGCGGGGCGCCGAAGGCCGCCGGTGCCAGCAATGCGCCGCCCAGCAGGCAGCTCAGGAATCGATTCATGGCGCAGTCCCCTCCTTATCGGTTGTCGGCCCTTGGCCCTTTGCCCGATTCTGGCAGCGAACATGCGACGGGCCGGTCAGGCCCCTGGAACCGCCAGGGTTCAGGCGGCGGCCCCTTCGGCTTCGGCCGGCACGGCCTGCACTGTGCGGTTGCGCAGCCGCAGCGCCATCACTGCTGCAGCGCACAACACGCACAGCACCGCCGTCAGCGTGACGCCGAGCCCGCGCGCGTCCGACAGCATGCCGAATAGCGGCGACACCAGCCCGCCTACCGACAGCGCCAATCCGAGCGCGATGCCGCTCGCCGTTGCCGGGTTGCGCGGCAGATAGTCTTGCGCCAAGGTCACCTGCGCGGCGAAGGGCAGGAACATGCACATGCCGAGCAGCGCGGTGCAGGCGAGCGCCCAGCCGGCGGTCGGCGCGAGCACGAGACCCGCGAGCGACGGCAGCGCGAGCAGATAGCCGGCGCGGATCGTGCCCATGCGCCCGATGCGGTCGCCCAGCCAGCCGCCAAGCAGGGTGCCCACCGCGCCTGCCGCAGTGAACGCGGTGAGCGCCGCCGCACCCTGGAAGGCCGAGCCGTGCAGGTCGCGCGTGATGCGCAGCGACAGCATCGACAGCACCGTGACGTACGGGATCGACCAGCCCACGATGGTCGCCACCAGCAGCCCGAAGGCGCGCCAGTCGTTGTGCGGCTTCAGCACCTGGGCGCCAGGCTTCGGGCCGGACGCGGCCGCCGCGCCCGAGGCCGCGCTACGCCGGGCGTTTGTGATGAACCACAGCGCGCCCATCGCCAGCGCCGGCAGGCCTAGCAGATAGCTGCGCGACAGGCTCCCGGCGCCGACCGCCGTGGCGGCCAGCACCGGCGCGAACGAGGCGCCGATGGTGCCGCCCACCGAGAACACGCTCATCGCCTTCTGCGAGGCACCGCCGGCCGCGCGCGCCGCCACGGTGGCCGGCGGGTGGTAGGCCGCGATGCCCAGCCCGCACAGCACCATGGCGATCCAGGTCAGCAGGTAGCTCTGGCTGAGGCCCGCGAGCACCACGCCCAGCGCGGCCACGAGGAAGCCGGTGGGCACCAGCCAGCTGCGCGGGTGGCGGTCGGCATACAGGCCGAACAGCGGCTGCACCACGCTCGACAGGCCGGTGGCCGCCAGCATCAGGCCGCTGACGGCCGTGTAGCTGTAGCCGCGCTCCAGCACCATGAAGGGCAGCAGGGCGGGCAC
>NZ_JBQVNP010000182.1:0-8860 GCF_052436255.1 Roseateles sp.
GGGCCGGCGGCGTCGCCGCGGCCGCATCCATCGGCGGCGGGCTGATCGCGATGGCGGCCTGCGGTTGCCAGCCGGCGGCCTCGGCGCCCAGGTCCAGTGCGGTCTGCGCGCCGATCTCATAGCCGGCGATGGCGCCGCGCTGCCAGTCCAGCGCCGCGCCGGCATGGGCCTGCAGCGCGGGGACGAGGCGGCGTAGCGCTGCCAGGCGGGCCGAGCGCATCGCCTGGCCATAGTGCAGCTCGCCCAAGGCGCTGAACTCGCCCGTGCGCGCCAGCGGTGAGCGCCAGGCATTGGCGTCGTCCTCCAGCGGCTGCACGGTCAGCACGGCATGCCCTGCCAGGGCCCAGGCGGCCGCCCAGCGCTGGCCGGCATCGGCGTCCTGGCCGATGCCGGGCAGGTAGACGATGACCGGCAGCAGCCCCGCCGCCGCACTGCGGCGCGTCAGCGTCACGCGCCGGCCCTGCAGCGCGAAGTGGCTGACCGACAGCTGCAACTCGCGCGCCGCCGCCTCCGCCCAGCCCCGGGAAGGCGGAGGCGGGCTGGCGCAGCCGCCGAGGAGGGCCAGGGTGCCGAGCAGGAGCTGGCGACGGTCAAGGCAGGGGTGGCTCATGGGCCGTGACGATAGCTGCGCCCGGCCCTGAAAACACCCGCTTAGACTCGCGTCCATGAGTGCAGAACTGATCGCTTTCATCGGCGGCGGCAACATGGCCAGCGCCATCATCGGCGGCTTGCTGCGCGCCGGCATGGCGGCTTCGCGCCTGGTCGTCGTCGAGCCCCATGCGTCGCAGCGCGACAAGCTGGTCGGCGAGTTCGGCATCGCCGCACTCGTCGCGGGCGACGCCGTGCTGGCCGGTGCTGGCACCGTCGTCTGGGCCGTCAAGCCGCAGCTCTTCGGCGCCGCCGCGGAACCGGTCAAGGCCTGGGTGGGCGGCGCGTTGCAGCTGTCGGTCATGGCGGGCATCCGCTCAGACGCCATCGTCGCGGCCACCGGCAGCGAGCGCGTCGTGCGTGCCATGCCCAACACGCCGGCGTTGATCGGCCAGGGCATCGCCGGCCTGTATGCGCGGCCCGCCGTGTCTGCCGACGAGCGTGCGCGCGTCGAGCGCCTGCTCGCGCCGACCGGCCAGACGCTGTGGGTGGCGGCCGAGGACGACCTCGACGCCGTGACGGCCTTGTCAGGTTCGGGCCCGGCCTATTTCTTCTTCTTCGTCGAGGCCATGATGGCCGCGGCCGTCGACATGGGCCTGACGCCCGAACAGGGCCGGCGCCTGGCGCTGGCCACCTGCGGCGGCGCCGCCGCGCTGGGCCTGGCGTCGGATGAATCGCCCACCACCTTGCGCGAGCGCGTGACGAGCAAGGGCGGCACGACTCATGCGGCCGTCGCGTCGCTGCAAGGCGACGGCGTTGACGCGGCCATCCGCCGTGCCGTGCTGGCTGCGCAAAAGCGCGCGGCCGAACTCGGCCGAGAGTTCGGCTGAACGTGGGCATCGCCACCCGCGACAGCCTGCGCGACTGGCTGCGCGCGCCGGGCTCGCTGAGCCGCCGCCTGGCGCGCCTGGGCGAGCGCTTCGAGGTGCAGGTGCTGCGCCAGGGCGTGGCGCCGTTCCGGGCGCTGGAGCGCGCGGCGCTGGGCCTGCCGCCGCGCGGCCTGACGGTGGTGCGCGAGGTCATCCTGCGCGTGGACGGCGAGCCACTGGTCTGGGCGCGTTCCGCCGTGCATCAGCGCGCCACCACCGGGCCCTGGCGGGCGCTCAAGGGCCTGGGCACCAAGCCGCTGGCACATCTGCTTTATGACGACCGCGCCATCAGCCGCAGCGAGCTGCAGCCGCGCCGCCTCTCGCGCCACGGCCACACGCGCCGGCATGCCGAACGCCAATGGCTGGCAGCCACCGGCGTGCCAGCATCGCCGCAGATGCTGTGGTCGCGGCACTCGGTGTTCAGCCGTTGCGGCGCGCAATTGCGTGTGATGGAGCTATTCGCCCCCGCGCTGGCCGGCAGGCAACCCGGGCGAACCCTTGATTGGCGGGGTGCCTAGCTGTCGCTGAGCTGACCGCCGTCAAATGAAACTGTGTTCATGACGTCATAAATTAGCGGCTCGCCCATAAGCCCCCATAAACTCGGTCAGTACCAGAGGGGCGTTAGTAGACCTACCGGCAATGACGCAAGGTGGGCTGAATCACTGGGGGCGAAATGAACACGCGTGATGTGGTGATCTTCAGCGGCGAGCGCTTTGTCGTGCCGCAATGCATACAAAGAATCGACCATCTGTCGACACACGGCTGGCAGCTGCGCTACGGCGGCACCAAGCTGTATTCCGACCACAGCCAGGACGGCAGCGGCGCCGGGCGCGCGCTGGCGATGGCGACGAAAGAGCTGCTCAAACGCATCGCGACCATGCCTGCGCCGTCGCGCCTGCGCCGCACGCCGAGCCGCAAGAAGCAGAGCGACCTGCCGTCGGGCATTTCCGGTCCCATCGTGCGTCAACGTGCGGGTAGTCGTGTCCGTGATTGCAGCTTCGCGGTAACCCTACCCCGCTTCGGCGAGACGCCCTTGGCCCGCAGCGTCTACATCGGTACCGAGAACACCTATACCGTCGAGCGCTACACCGAGGCACTGCAACGCGCGGTGCTGCTGCGCGAGAAGGCCGAAGTCGCCTACCAGCGCGCCGCGACCAAGGAGCGCCGCGCCCAGGCCCAGGTGCTCAAGACGCAGATGAGCGCCCTGCTTGGCAAGGGCTGACAGAGTCAATTCACTCGGCGTGGACGCGAGCGCGGGCATGCTGGGTCGGTGCTGCCGGTAGCGGCCAGTGAAACCGGATTGAACCGGCGCGGGCGCTGGTAGCGCACACAATCGGCGGCTCGGCTTTTCGCCCTGTCGCCGCCCATGTCCTCTGCCCCGTTGCCCGACCGGTTTCTCGCGCTGCTCGATGCGCTGCTGCCCGCGCCGCAAGCGGTCGATGCACGCGAGCGCCTGGGGTGGCGCTGCGGCGCTGCTGATGGCGATGACGACCCCGCCGGACCGGCAGTTCGCTGCGCAGCCAGTGCCCGTGCCGCCGCGCTGGACGCCGTGCTGGCCCGCTACAACCAGGTGCTGGACGTGCCGCGCGACGACCTCGCCGACTGGCTGCACGAGGCCGAGCTGCCGAGCTATCGCAATCGCTTGGCGCGCCTGAGTTGCGCGGACATCATGTCCAGCCCCGTCGTCGCTGGGCAGCAGCGCCGCATCACCATCGGCGAGCTGGTGCCGCTGTTCTCGGCCACCGGCCACCACCACATTCCCATCGTCGGCGAGCAAGCCCGTCGGCATCCTCACCCAGTCCGACCTCGTGAAAGCATTGAGCAGCTATGACCACTGAAACGACATTCAACTGGGGCGTCATCGGCCCGGGCGGCATCGCCAACCGCTTTGCCGGCGCCCTGCCGGCGGTGCCCGGCGCGCGCCTGGCGGCCGTGTTCGCGCGCGACGCATCCAAGGGCGAGGCCTATGCCGCGCAGTGGCAGCGCGAAGGCGAGGCCACGGCGCGCGTGACGAACGACCTGGCCGGCCTGCTGAGCGATGCGTCGATCGACGCCGTCTACATCGCCACGCCGCACTCCAACCACGGCGAATACATCCGCGCTGCGCTGCAGGCGGGCAAGCCGGTGCTGTGCGAGAAGCCGCTGGTCACGACGCGCGCCGAAGGCCAGGGCCTGGTGGACCTGGCGCGCGAGAAGGGCGTCTTTCTGATGGAGGCGCTGTGGACGCGCTTCCTGCCCGCCTACGAGCTGGCCGGCCGCATGTTGCGCGATGGCGCCATCGGCGAGCTGCGCGCGATGAATTCGACCTTCTGCTTCGCCTCGGTGTTCGACCCGCTGCACCGCCAGTGGAACCCGGCGCTGGCCGGCGGCTCGTTGTGGGACATCGGCATCTACAACCTGGCGGTGACGCGCTGGGTGCTGCAGCAGATGAACGGCGGCGTCTGCCCCGAGCCCATCGCGATGGACGTGCAGGCCAAGATGGCGCCAACCGGCGTCGACGCGGCGGTCAACGTGACGCTGCACTTCCCTGGCGGCGTCACGTCGCAGTTCCGCTGCGGCTTCGATGCGGCCTCGGTGAATGCCTTCGAGGCGCTGGGTTCCCAGGCCAGCCTGCGTTTTCCGGTGGACTTCTGGGGCGCCGAGGCCTTCGAGCTGGTCACGCGCAAGGCGCCCGCCGAGCGCATGGCGGCGCCCTATGTCATCAACGGCTTCGAGGGCGAGATCGCCGAGGCGCAGGCCTGCATCCGCGCGGGCCGGCTCGAAAGCCCGCGCATGCCGCATGCCGAGACGCTGGCGTTGCTCGGCTGGATGGACGCGATCCGAGCCCGTTTCCCGCAGGCCGCCTAACGCGGCAACATCAGGCGGTTGCTGCGCGCCGGATGGCGCTGCAGCGCCAGCGGCGCGGCGTCGACCGTGCTTTGTGCGCGCGCCGTCGCCTGGGCGCTCGGCTGCGCCGGGCACTGGCCGGTGGCGGCATGGCTCAGCGCCGCGGCCAGCATGCCTTCCTGCGTGTCGCCGAGGGCGCGGCCCAGGTCATCCTCCACCTTGCAGCCCGGCACGAAACGCTGCGACGGCCCGCTGCCAGGCTCGAAGCCGTCGGCATAGTCGCCGAAGCCCTTGGCGTTGACGCCGGCGAACTCGATGGGGAAATAGCTGATGCCGCAGTTGTCCTTGGCGGTGAAGCCATAGGGCTTGCCGCAGGTCTTGCCGCCGATCAGCACCACGTCGACGTTGACGCCGCGCAGGCCGTTGATGACGGCCTCGCTGGCCGAGCAGGTGCCAGCCTGCGCCAGCACATAGACGCGGTTCAGGTTGAGCGTTGGCAGCGGCTGCACGCTGCTGCAGCGGCCGGCCACGGCGATGCAGGACTCGGCGTAGAAGGGCGTCGTCTCGTTCTCGGCGCTGCGCCGGGCGCTGTACTTCAGCGTCTCGAAGGCTTGGCCAGCCGTGCGCGTGGTGCCGGCGATCATCGTGGCCAGTTCGCTGGCGATGAAGAGATAGCCGCCGCCGTTGTAGCGCAGGTCCAGCACCAGCTCGGTCACGCCGCGGGCGCGGAAATCGCCAACGGCCGCGATGAGCTGGGGTTCGGCCGTCAGCACATGGTCGTTGAAGACCAGGTAGCCGGCGCGGGCGCCCGTCGGCAGCGTCAGCACGTGGGCCTGCGGCACGGGGTTCTTGGTGATGCTGGCGCTGCTCAGCGTGCGCATCAGCGTGCCGCCGCCGCGTTTGAAGACAAAGGCATGCTGCCTGCCGGCCGCGCCGGGATACAGGCCCTCATACAGCCGGTCGACGCCGGCGTTGTCGCTGACGTCCGCGCCGGTGCCGTCCACGCTGACCAGTTCGTCACCGCGCATCAGCCCGGCGGTGGCGGCCGGGCTGCCGGGCTCTACATAGGCCACGCGGATGCGCCGCGGCGGCGTCGCATTGCCGAGCTTCCACTCGATGCCGTAGCCGGCCTCGACACCGCTCTCGCTGAGCGCCTTCCACTCGCTGGTCGGGTAGGTGAAGCTGAAGCGGTCGCGGCGCGCGCCGGAGTCGGTGGTCTGCGGCGACTTCAACGCTTCGAAATAGGCGTCCATCGCGGCCGGGATGTCGCTGCCGCTGAAGTCGGCGCGGCCGGGATCCACGCGTGGCACTTCGTCGCGCCACAGATAGGCTTCGTCAACGTAGGCGCGCAGCCACTTCTTCTCGGTCTCCAGCGTCGACGTGCGTTGGCTGGCTGCGGCCAGCGTGTTGCCGCCGGCGCATTGCTGGGCGAAGCTGGCCGACGGGCCGGCGGGGTCGGCCGAGGGACCAGCGAGCGGCGGCGGGGTGACGCCGCCCGGGTTGGGCGACGAGCCGCCCAGCAGCGGTGTGCCGGCCGGGCCGCCACCCCCGCCGCAGCCGGTCAACCACAGCGGCAACAGCACGGCCAACGCGGCCATGCCGCGAATCGGATAGGACATCGACAAACTCCCTGATTGAGCGCATGCGGTTCTCTGCCGCGGCGCGTGCAGTCTAGGGCCTGTTGACGCTACGGCAGTAGGTCTTGCGCCCAGCGCAGGGCCAGCGCCGCGGCCCCGGTGGCGAAGACCACGCGGCTTGTCGTCATCAGCGCAGCGCCAGGTCGACCACGGTGCCGGCGAACACGGCAAAGCCCAGCCAGTGATTGGCGCGAAAGGCCGTGAAGCAACCCGCGCGGCTGCGCCGGTGGATGAGCTTGTAATGCCAGGCTGCCTGGGCCGTCGCCGCCGCGATGCCGAGCAGGAACCAGCGCCCCAGGCCGAGGCGAAGCCCAAGACCCGCCCACATCGCCAGGTAGGTGACGTAGAAGATCATGATGGCCGGCACGTCCCAGCGGCCCAGGGCGATGGCCGACGAGCGCAGGCCGATCTTCAGATCGTCGTCGCGGTCGACCATGGCGTACTCGGTGTCATAGGCCAGCACCCAGAACAGGTTGGCCACCAGCAGCGCCCAGGCCGACAGCGGCACCGCGCGCAGGTTCCACTCCATGCCGCCAAGCGTCGCCGCAAAGGCCATCGGGATGCCGAAGGAGAACGCCACGCCCAGCACGGCCTGCGGCATCGCCAGCACGCGCTTGGCGAACGGGTAGGTGATGGCCACCGCCAGCGCCGCGAAGCTCAGCAGGATGGCCGGCGGGTTGGTTGTCAGCACCAGGCCGAAGGCGACGAGCGACAACACGGCGCCGAGCATCAGCGCCTCCTTCACCGACACCGCGCCCGTCGTCACCGGCCGCTGCGCGGTGCGCTCGACATGGCGGTCGAAGTCGCGGTCGGCCACGTCGTTGATGCAGCAGCCGGCCGAGCGCATCAGCACCGTGCCCAGTGTGAACACGGCCAGCAGATGCCAGCCGGGCCAGCCGTCGGCGGCGATCCACAGCGCCGACAGCGTCGGCCACAGCAGCAGCAGCCAGCAGGCGGGGCGGTCCCAGCGGATCAGTTGCAGGTAGAGCGCAAGCCGCGAGGGCGGTGCGGCAGCGGGAGCGGCGGTCGTCATGCGGGCATTTTCACGCGGCGCGGGGCGCCGGCGTGTTGGCGCTGCTGGCGATCGGCGTCCGGCGCCTGTGGGCGGCGCGCGCCAGCTAAGCCCTGCCTGCACACGGCCATGCAGGGCGCCCCTAAAGTCGGCGAACCTTGTTCGCACCCGCCCCCTATGCCCGCACTCGACGATTTCCCCATCACGAAGAAGTGGCCCGCCGCCCACCCCGAGCGCCTGCAGCTCTACTCGCTGCCCACGCCCAACGGCGTCAAGGTGGCCATCGCACTGGAGGAACTGGGCGTCGAGTACGAAGCCCACCTCGTCAGTTTCGACACCGACGACCAGCTCAGCCCCGAGTTCCTGTCGCTCAACCCGAACAACAAGATCCCCGCCATCATCGACCCGCGCGGCCCGGGCGGCGTGCCGCTGCCGCTGTTCGAGAGCGGCGCCATCCTGATCTACCTGGCCGACAAGACCGGCCGGCTGCTGCCGCAGGACGGCGCGCGCCGCTACGAAGCCCTGCAGTGGCTGATGTTCCAGATGGGCGGCGTGGGGCCGATGTTTGGCCAGCTCGGCTTCTTCCACAAGTTCGCCGGCCGGCACTATGAGGACAAGCGGCCGCGCGACCGCTATGTGGCCGAGGCGCGGCGCCTGCTGGGCGTGCTGGACGGTCACCTCAAGGGCAAGGCCTGGATCATGGGCGACGACTACGGCATCGCCGACATCGCGACATTCCCGTGGATCAACAACCTGATCGACTTCTACGGCGCCGGCGACCTGGTCGGCTACGGCGGCTTCACGGAGGTGGACCGCGTGCTGCAGGCCTTCCTGGCGCGGCCGGCCGTGCAGCGCGGGCTGAAGATTCCGGCCCGCGACTGACACGCCGGTCGTGCCCGCGGCCTGTCAGGTCCACCAGTGGCCAGCGGGCCGGCGCGACTCCATCGGCATGGCGAGCAACACGCCGCGCCTACCGATGGACAGGATGCCCTGCCCTGCTGGCCCGGGCGCCGCGGCGGCTGACTCAGTCCAGCGGCGTGAGCCGGTCTCCCGGCTGCGGCTGGCAGCCGGCGGCCAGGGGCTCGCCACCTTCGCGTTGCACGATGCCGTGCGGGCCATGACAGAGCTCGATGCGCCGCGCCGTTGGCCAGCGCCGCAGCGCGAAGGCCTCGACGCTGGCCGGCAGGCTGGTCTGTACCGCGCCGGCGTCGAGCTGCTCGGCCGGGTGGTCGTCGAAATGCAGCCAGGGCACGAAGCGGCCCGCCAGCATCAGCCACGGCGAGGCCTGCACGGGCACGGGCGCATAGCCTTCGCGCCGGAGCCAGGCCTGCGTGTCGGCGCGTGTGGCCAGGCCGGTGGTGGCCGCCGCGATCAGCTCGGCCACCCACTGGTTGCAGTTCTGGTAGCGCGTGCTGAAGGCGTAGGCGTTGGCGCTGTAGCGCGCGTTCAGCAGCCCCAGCGCGACGTCCTTGTCCAGCGCGGCAGCGGCCAGCGGGCCGGCAGCTTCGGCGGGCGGCAGCAGCAGGCTCACATAACCGGTCTCGGCGTTGTCGCTGCCGGTCACGAAGCCGGCCAGGCCCTGGTCGAACAAGCGCGCCTGGCCTTCGGCGCAGGCGTAGTAGAGCTGGCGCACGGCCCACGGCGTGTCCAGCCCGTCGGCCAGCGCGACGGCGCCATGCGAGTAGCGCAGGCCGAAGCGCGACAGGTCGGTGCCCGAGCGTGCGATCAGCGCGGCCTGCGCGCCCGAGGCGGTCAGCGCCTCGCGGATGACGGCCGCGAAGCGCAGCAGCCGGTCCTGCTGCGCAGCGGTGACCGTCGCGGGCCGGTCGCAACCCTGCGGCGGCGAGCCGGCCTGGGCCGCCGCGGCG
>NZ_JBQVNP010000183.1:0-8796 GCF_052436255.1 Roseateles sp.
GATGCAGGCCCGTGTGGTGCTGGAGAGTGCCGTCATTACATTGGCCGCCGCGCGCGTCAGCAAGGCCGGCCTGCAGCGGGTCGAGGAAGCGTTGAACGCGATGCGAGAGGAGCACATTCGGGGCGGCAAGCCGGTCGATGCGGATCGGCGCTTTCATCTCAGCATTGCGGAGATGGCCGGCAACTCGGTGCTGGTGGACATGGTGGGGACCTTGTTCGACGGCCGGCACGGCGCCATCGCATCGCGCATGAGCGGCGGGCAGGAAACCCTGGGTACCTGGCAGACGGCCATGGCGGAGCACGAGAGCATCTACCGCGCGCTGGAGGCTCGCAATCCGCAGGCGGCGGCTGCGGCGATGTGCAGCCATCTGCTGGCATCGCACGGCCGCTGGATCAGCGAGCCCGCCGAACACGTCGCCAAGAGGGCCGACGCCGCCTGAGGCGAGCGGCGCCGCCGCTCACGCGGCCGGCGCGGCCCGGGCGAGGAATTCCGCGTGCGTGGGCATGGCGGCCACCGAGCGACGGATCGCATCGTGCACGCCGTGCAGGTGGCGTCGCACGAGGTCTGGGTCCACGAGGTCGACGTAGGGGTCGTAGCGCTCGGGGAACAGCCCCAGCCCGAGGTAGATCGACGCCCAGGACGGCTCGGCGAAGCCCTCGGGCTCCAGGATGGCCACGCGGCCGGTCTGGCGGAACAGCTCGATCTGGTGGGCCAGCTTGTCCGGAATGCTCATCGCGGCGCAGGCGCGCCAGAACTCGGTGTCGCGCCGCGCGCCGAGCTTGTAGTGCAGGATGATGAAGTCGCGCACCGACTCGTAGCGGTAGGCCATCTGGCGGTTGAACTCGTCGGCGAGCTTGGGTGAGCAGTCGCGGTCCGGGAGCAGGGCGGTCAGCCGGCTCACGCCGTCCATGATGAGCTGGATGCTGGTGGACTCCAGCGGCTCCAGGAAGCCCGACGACAGGCCGATGGCGACGACGTTCTTCACCCAGGCCTGACGGCGGCGACCCGTCACGAAGCGCTGCTGGCGCGGCTCGTCCAGGGCTTCATCGTCGAGCTGGGACAGCAGCAGCTGCGCCGCCTCGTCATCGCCCAGGTGGCTGCTGCAGTACACCAGGCCATTGCCGGTGCGGTGCTGCAGCGGGATGCGCCATTGCCAGCCGGCGCCGCGCGCGGTCGACGTGGTGTAGGGGGTCATCGGCTCGGCGCGCCTGCAGGGCACGGCCAGCGCGCGGTCGCAGGGCAGCCAGTGGCTCCAGTCCTCGTAGGGCGAGTTCATCGCGCCGCCGATCAGCAGGGCGCGAAAGCCCGAGCAGTCGATGAACAGGTCGCCCTCGATGCGCTGCCCGTCGCGCAGGTGCACGGCTTTGACGAAGCCGTCGTCCGGCGAGGTTTCCACGCGCACGATGGTGCCTTCGATGCGCCGGGCGCCATGGCGCAGCGCGTAGTCGCGCAAGTAGGCACCGTAGCGCGTCGCATCGAAGTGATAGGCGTAGTCGAAGGCATTGGCCGCAGACGGCTCCCCCGGCCGCGGCGGCATGAAGCGCAGGCCGCGCGCCATCATGGTCGCGGTTGACCACTCCTCATAGGACGGCAGGCCGGGGTCCTGCGCGCGCAGGCGCAGCCAGTAGGCCCACAGCGGACGGTTGTGGATGGCCGGCCCGAACCCGCCGAAGCCGTGGAAGAAGCGGTGGCCCAGCCGCCCCCAGTCCTTGAACTCGATGCCGAGCTTGAAGCTTGCACCTGTCTTGCGCACGAAGTCGGCCTCGTCGATGCCGAGCAACTGGTTGAAGAACTGGATGGTCGGCAGCGTCGCCTCGCCAACCCCGACGGTACCGATCTCGGTCGATTCGACCAGCGTGACTTCGCAGTGCTTGGCAGGGTTGTCCGGCCTGCAGAGCATGCGCGCCAGGGGCGCGGCGGCAATCCAGCCGGCCGTCCCGCCGCCCACGATGACGATTTTGGTAAGACCAACGCTTCGCATGATGCGAACCCTCAAAGTGTCTTAATTTGGTCAGGCCGCGAGTTTGCCCTAGTTCTTTGTGGTCAGACCAAATTTATGATCGCATCACAGGTTTCGGTGGCGTCCAGCCTCGGGGTCGGCGAGGAGATCGCCGGGTCCGTTGCCACAGACTCATTCATCAAAGAGCAGGAGACAGCAGTGAAACAGAGATTGGTTCCGCATGCGCGCAGGTTGACGCTTTTGGCGACAGGCGCTTTGTTGGCCGCCTGCGGCGGCGGTGGTGGCGAAGGCGCGACCAGCGGGGGGCGCTTCCAGACCATCGATTTCAAGTATCCGGGTGGCGGCATGCTGCTGGATGGGCCGGTGACCTTGTCCGCCTTGGCGACATCGGGTCTGCCAGTGGGCTTCCAAAGCAGCACGCCGGCCATCTGCACGGTGTCTGGCGCGCAGCTGACGCTGGTGAAGGCGGGCGAGTGCCGCGTGGTGGCCAGCCAGGCCGGCGGCAACAGCAGCGATGGCTTGACGTGGGCCGCTGCCGATGACGTCAGCCAGCTGTTCAACGTGCTGAAGAAGACTCAGCAGGTCACGTTTGCGCCGCCCGACTACGTGCTGAGCGCGAACACCACCACGGTGCCCTTGAGCGCGACGTCGCCTTCGGGTCTGGCCGTCACGTTCAAGAGCAACACCCCGGCGACCTGCGCCATCGAGGGCAGCAACCTCAAGCTGTTGGGCAAGGGCACCTGCGCGGTCACGGCCACGGCGCCGAGCAATGACAATTGGGCCGAGCAGTCGGTGGATCGTTTCATTGCCGTTGATCCGCTGTTGATCGCCGACGGCTTCCAGCCGAGCGGCGCGGGGCGCGGTTCGTCCAATTCCATGAGCACCAAGCAGGGCGGCAACGTGTCGGTCAATCCCTGGGGCAGCCCGTTGAGCGCCGGATGGGAGTGGTGCGACGGCAATGCGGGTGGAGACTGGTGCTACCGCGATATCCCGGCTGACGGTTCAACCCTGACGTCGGCGCTGCGCTATCCCGAGAAGAACTGGACCCCAGGTGGCTGGCAGACAGGTTTCAATCGCATCGACATCTTCACCCCGGGCCTGACGGGCTTCAACGGCTCCGGCGACACGACCGGCGGCCTGCAGGTGACCACGGAAACGGCCCTGGGCTTCACGCTCGGCATCAACAGCGGGCTCTACGCGGCGAACAAGCCCGTCGTCCTTCACCTGAACCTGGGCAAGAGGAACAACGGCTGCAACGTGGAGCTGAGCACGCTGGTTTGGCCGTTGAACGGCCTGACCAGCTACGCCATCCCGCTGACCAATTTCGCCGTCACCAACGCCTGTGGCCTGGCCGGCGTCACGGCGGCTTCCCTGGGCACCGATATCCGGACCCTGCCGAATCCGGTCACCGCTGATGGTCTGGTCAGGTTCCAGGCTGCGCTGGAGAGGATTTCCGGCGCGCGCGCTTCGGCGATGACGCTGATGAAGTCATCCAACATCGTCCAGGTCCGCTTCCGCCTGATGGATGTCAATGACACCCAGAAGACCAACGGCGTGTATGCGTCGGACCTGACGCTCAAGGGCGCCATCACGATCCAGTAGTCGCGCGGGCGCATCGCCCGCGTTCACCGACCCAGCGCCGCGGCGCGCGCGGCCTGTCGGCGCGCATGCATCAAATTCGAAGCAAACGGAGACACCCATGAACAAACAGTTCCGACCCACGGCCATCCACCGTGGCGTCATCCAGTTGGCGCTGCTGAGCGCCGGCGGCGCCGTGATGGCGCAGACCGCGCCGGCAACGCTGGACACCGTCGTGGTCAAGGGGCAGCGCGCTGCGCTGCAGAACGCACAGAAGATCAAGCAGAACGCCGAGGAGGTGGTTGACTCGGTGGTGGCCGAAGAGGCGGGCAAGCTGCCCGACAAGTCCATCACCGAGGTGCTGCAACGCATCGTCGGCGTGACTGTCGAGCGTGTGCGCTCGACCAACAACGACCCCAAGCACTTCTCCGAGGGCAGCGATGACCGCATCAATGTGCGCGGCCTGTCCTGGGGCTCGTCCACACTCAATGGCCGCGAGATCTTCTCCGCCGGCTGGCCCGGGCGCGACCTGAGCTGGAGCGCCGTGCCGTCCGAGCTGATGGCCGGCGTGGACGTGTACAAGAATCCGTCGGCGGAGAAGATCGAAGGCGGCGTGGCCGGCCAGGTGGATTTGCGCACCTGGTTGCCGTTCGACTTCAGCGGCACCAAGCGCACAGTCACTTTCGGCAGCAACTACGAACAACGCACGAAGAAGGCATCGCCGACGCTCTCCGGTCTCTATTCCACGCGGTGGGATGCAGATTCCGGCCGCTGGGGCGTGCTGGTCGACCTGGCGCTGAACCATTCGGCCTATGAGTCGCAGAAGCTCGAGGTCCAGCCCTACTTCCCGCGCACCATGGACGGCAAGACCGTGTGGGCACCGACGGGCGCCAACTGGGGCCAGAACCTCGGCACCAGTGACCGCAAGGGCTTCTACGGCGCGCTGCAGTGGAAGAAGAACGAGATGCAGTCGTCGTTGACGGCCTTTGTCTCGAAGGGGCTCGAGGAGAACACCGGCTCCAACATCTACCCGAGCTTCGGCGACCCCAACTTCAACGCGTCGCCGTACAACGTGCTGATCGAGAACCCGGTGATCGACGATCGCGGCGTGATCACTTCGGCCCATTACAGCTATCCCTTGCGGCTGCCTCGCGATGCAAACGGCAACGTGACCGCGTGGAATCGTGGCGGCAAGGGGGCGAACCAGTTCCCCGATGGCGGCATCAGCATGGGCACGAGCCGGGCATTCACCCAGCACCGCACGAGCACCAGCGAGCTGGCCTGGAATTTCCAGTGGAACGTCAGCGAACGTTTTGCGCTGCAGAACGATCTGCAGTGGGTGAAGTCCAGCTTCCGCACCCGCGGCGAGGAAGTGCAGACGGCCACCTTCGCGCCGAGCATGGACATCACCACCTCCGGCAACAGCCCGGTGCAAATTGGGTTCGATGACAAGACGCGCACCTTCCTGGCGGATCCGGGCAACTATTACTGGCTGTCGGTGATGCCGGGGCGTCTGAAGGGCGACGCCAACCTCTATGCCTGGAAGGTGGACGGCAAGCTCGTCTTTGATCACGAGGTGCTGCGCGACCTGCGCGTCGGTTTCCGCACCACCCACCGCACCTCCGTGCGCGAGCAGGCGGTCTATGCCGGCGACCTGAACAGCGTGGGCTGGAAGTCGATCGCCGAGCCCTGGGTGGTGCGCCAGACCGGGACGGCCGGCCAGCTGCCCGGCGCGAACGACGATCAGAGCTGGCAGTCGCGCGCGAACTTCGCCTACCTGAGCGATCCACGCTACGCGGCCGCGGCGCCGGTTGAGGTGTTCAACTACCGCAACTTCGGCGGGAACAACCCGCCGAGCGTGGTGTTCCCGACCTACAACGGCATCAAGGACTACAACACCTACGCCAAGCTGCTTGGCGATGTCCGCTACAACCAATGCCTGGATTCCCAGGGCTGGGCGCGGGCGGAGAACGCGAAGAACCCGACCGGCACGCAGATCAACGTGCCCACCTGCGATGCGTCCACCTACATCTGGGACACGACGCTGCGCTATGGGCTCAACCCCAACAAGATCAGCAACGTCGCCGAGCGTACCCATGCCGTCTACGGCACCCTGCGCTTCGGCTTCGACGACTGGAAGGTGCCGGTCGACGGCAACATCGGCGTGCGCGTGGTGTACACGGGGCGTGCCTCGCATGGCCACACGAACTTCAACCCGGACTACAACGACCGCACGGCGCCCGACGTGCCGCGCTTCGACACGGTCAACGACCCGCTCGATGTGAGCGCCAGCCACGTCGACGTGCTGCCCTCGATGAACCTGAAGTTCAACCTGACCGGCGACAACAAGCTGCTGGGCCGCGTGGGCATGGCCCGCAGCGTCTACCGTCCGGGCTTCAACCAGCTGCAGGAGTCGGTGGAGCTGAAACAGAACATCGACACCGCCAACAACCGGATCACCTACTCGGGCGTGAACACCGGCAACGCGAAGCTCAAGCCGCTGACCTCCGACAACTTCGACCTCGGTCTGGAGTGGTATCCGCGCGCTGGCCAGATGCTCACCGCCACGCTGTTCTACAAGGACGTGAAGGACGTCATTTACAAGTCGGCTTACAGCCGGAGCTACGACAGCGCCGCGGGCAACCCCCAGTCCTTCCTGATCACGGGGCCCCGCAACGCCGCCCGCGCCTGGCTGCATGGCATCGAGATCAAGGGCGAGACCTACCTGGACCATCTCGATTTCCTGAAGGGCAGGCTGCCCGACTGGGCCAAGGGCATCGGCGTGTCCGCCGACTACACCTACATCGGCAGCAGCCAGAAGTTCTACCGCGATGCCCAGGTGCAGTACTGCCCGGCCAACGGCGCGATCACCAGCGACGCGCTGAAGGTCTATGGCTGCGACACCAACGGTTTGCAGTTCGGAGCGCTGCCGATACCGGGCCTCGTGAAGAATGCGGCCAACTTCGCGCTGCGCTATGACCGTTACGGCTTCTCCGCCCGCCTGGCCTACAACTGGACCAGCCGCGTGCTGAAGAATGTCGGCAATGACAACAGCCCGAACGGCCAGAACGGCACGAGTGCCGATCCGGCTCGCCTTGGCATGCAGGACACCTGGTGGGGCCTGCCCCAGTACCAGGAGGCCTTCGGCCAGTGGGACGGCGGTGTCTCGTACAGCTTCACGAACAAGTTCGGCATGTCGCTCAGCGTGACGAACCTGAACAACGTGACCGTGCGCCGTAGCAACATGCAGACGCCGGGGTTCATGGGCGCGAGCTGGAATTTCCCGGGCCGCAGCTACTACGTCACTGGCCGCTACGACTTCTGATGCGAGCAGGGGCTTGAGCCCCGGCTCATCGGACAGGCTGGTCGCAGTACTTGCGACCAGCCATTTTTTGTTCCGCCGGAACACTACCCAGCGTTGCAGCGCTTGCTCGTCATTGCGGGCGTGCGCGACAGTTCGCCCATGTGTTCGAGGGAATCAACATGACGCAAAGACATGACCGCATCGTGGTCGTCGGCGGCGGCAGCGCCGGCTGGATGACGGCTGCGGCGCTCGTCACCGGTCTGAAGGGCCGCGCCACCGTCGAGGTGGTCGAGTCGGAGGACATCGGCATCATCGGCGTCGGCGAGGCCACCTTCCCGTCGATACGCAACTACAACCAGTTGCTCGGCATCGACGAGGCCGAGTTTCTGCGCGCCACCAATGGCAGCTACAAGCTCGGCATCCGCTTCTGCGATTGGCTGGAGGTCGGGCGCGACTACTTCCACACCTTCGGCCACTTCGGCAACCTGTTCGGCTCTCAGACGCTGTGGGCCCACCACCGCCGCTTGGGGCTGACCGAGCCGCTCGGCACGCAATGCCTGCCGACCGTGATGGCCATGCAAGGTCGCTTCGTCTTGCCCAGGGACGACTCGCAGTTCAAGTACGCCTACCACTTCGACGCGGTGCAGTACGCCGCCTTCCTGCGCCAGCTGGCGATGCAGCGCGGCGCTCGCCATACGCAGGGGCGCATCGTCGACGTGCAGCGCCGGCCCGATGGCGGCGTGTCGGCGGTGCAGCTCGACGATGGCCGCCGCATCGAGGGCGACCTGTTCATCGACTGCTCGGGCTTTCGCTCCCTGCTGCTGGGCGGCGCGCTGGCCGAGCCCTTCGTCGACTTCAGCCATTGGCTGCCGGTGGACGGCGCCTGGGCCTGCCCCTGCGAGCGCAGCGCCGAGGAGCTGACGCCCTATACGCAGGCCACCGCACTGGAGGGTGGCTGGGCCTGGCGCATCCCGCTGCAGAACCGCACCGGCCACGGCCATGTTTTCTCCAGCCGCTTTATCGACCCCGACCGCGCGCGCGATCAACTGCTGGCGCGGCTGGACGGCCAGCCGCTGGCCGAGCCGCGGCTGCTGAGTTTCCAGACCGGTCATCGTCAGCGCTTCTGGGTCAACAACGTCATCGCCATCGGCCTGTCCTCGGGCTTCCTGGAACCGCTGGAATCCACCAGCATCTACCTGATCCAGGACGGCATCGGGCGCCTGATGACGATGCTGACCGAAGGCCGGCCGTTGAACGAGGACGCGCAAGCGCTGTTCAACGAGGGCTCGGTGCGGCGCTTCGCCCGCATCCGTGACTTCATCATCCTGCACTACTGCCTGACCCGCCGGCGCGACAGCGAACTGTGGCGCCACGTCAGCAGCATGGAACTGCCCGAGACGCTGGCCTTCCGCCTGGAGCTGTGGCGCCGCTTCGGTGTGCTGCACGAGTACGACGAGGAGGGCTTCGACGCGACCAGTTGGCTGGCCATCCACGCCGGCATGGAGCACTGGCCCGAGCGTGACGACCCCGTGTTCGCCGAAATACCGCCCGAGCGCGCGCTGTCCGCATTGAAGGGGCGTCGCGATGCCCTTGCCGCTGCGGTGGCGCCCATGCCGCTGCACCACCGGATGCTTGAGCAGGTGCTGCGCTGAGCGCTATCCCCGCGACTCCCACCACGAATCCGGGCCGATTTCCCCCGGTCTTCCATGACTTCGCCTTCCTCCGCGCTCTCTCTCGCCCCCGCACAGCCGGGCGTATCTCCGCCCTGGCGGCGGCGCTTCAACGGCATCGGGCTGGTGGCCACCGTCGCCGTCCACGTGTTGCTGCTGGCCGCCGTGCTGAGCTGGCGTGCGCGCGTGCCGCCGCCGCCCCTGCCGCGCAGCCTGGACGTGAGTCTGATCCAGCTGAAGGAGCCGGCGCGGTCGCCCGAGCCCATGCCGCCCGCGCCCACGCC
>NZ_JBQVNP010000184.1:0-8766 GCF_052436255.1 Roseateles sp.
GTCCGGAGGGTCGGCGCGATCAGCCGCGCCGTGAAGGCGGCGGCCGTCCGCCCCAGCCGGGCGCCCGCAAGCCCGATCACCAGCGTCGCGATCAGACGCCCCGGGCTCAGGCACCCCAGGTGAGCCAGCCGGCCCAGGCCGAGCCGGCCCAGGACCAGCTGCCGCCGGTCAAGGATCAGGCCCCCGAGTAATCGGGCGGAGTTATCGGGCCGGGTAACGCTGCTCCAGGTAGGCCAGCAGCGTCCGGATCGTCTGCGCCTCGCCGCCCACCGGGCGGCCGGGGCGCGGCGCATCGTTCCAGGCGAACAGGTCGACGTGCAGCCAGTCCTGATGGGCGGGCAGGAAGTCCTCCAGGAACAGCGCCGCGTTGATGGCGCCGGCCAGCGCGCTCTTGCCTGTGTTGACGAGGTCGCCGATGCTGCTTTCGATGCCGGCGTGATACGGCGCCCACAGCGGCATATGCCATAGCGGGTCGTCCAGCTTCAGGCCCAGATCCACCAGGTCGCGCGCCGTGTCCATGTGCTTGGCGAACAGCGCCGGCAGCTGGGCGCCTAGAGCGACGCGGGCGGCGCCCGTCAGCGTCGCCAGGTCGATGACGAGGTCGGGCTGGCCCTCGGCGGCATAGGCGAGGGCATCGCTCAGCACCACGCGGCCTTCGGCATCGGTGTTGCCGATCTCGATGTGCAGGCCCTTGCGCGTCTTGATGACGTCGCCCGGCCGGTAGGCGTTGCCCGAGATCGAATTCTCGACGGCGGGGATCAGCAACTGCAGCCGCACCGGCAGCTTGAAGGCCATGATCAGCATGGCCAGGCCCAGCGCATTGGCCGCGCCGCCCATGTCCTTCTTCATCTGGCGCATGCCCTCGCCGCCCTTGATGTTGAGGCCGCCGGTGTCGAAGCAGACGCCCTTGCCGACCAGGGACAGCTTGGGATGCCTGGGATTGCCCCAGTTCACTTCAATCAGCCGAGGTGGGCGCGTGCTCGCACGGCCGACGGCGTGAATGCTGGGGAAGTTCTTCTTCAGCAGGGCGTCGCCGACGACCTCGGTGAAGCTGGCGCCGTACTGCTTGGCCAAGGCCCTGGCGGCGGCGGCCAGCTCGGCCGGGCCCATGTGCTCGGCCGGCGTATTGACCAGGTCGCGCGTGGCGGCGATGGCGGTCGCCAGCGCCAGGCCGCGCTGGGCGTCGGCGCCGGTCTTGAGAAGCAGCGTCGCGGGTGCGCGCCTGGCGGGCTTGTAGAGATCGAAGCGGTAGCCGCCCAGCTCCCAGGACATCGCCGCCGTTTCGGGCAGCAGGGCCAGGCTGGCCTCGTCGAGTTTGTAGACCCCCTCAGGCAAGGCCAGCGGCAGATGGCTCAGCGCATAGGGGTGGGCCGCATGGGCGATGCCGGCAAACACCTGCCCCAGGCGGCCATCCGCACCCGGCACCAGCGCGTGGCTGTCCGGCGCCCCGACGAAGCCGACGGTGGCCAGCCAGGCTCGGGTGGCCTCGGGCAGGCCAGCCGAAAGTGCCTGGAAAGCGGCGCGGTCGACGACGGTGATGGGGGTGGCCTTGGCCGGAACGGTCTTCTTCAGCTGGACGGTCATCGCGCTTTCCTGGAGTCGAAACAGGCATTGTCAGCAAAAGCCGGGTGTGCAAAGAAGTGTGTTCCGGCTGTCAACCACCCTCGCCGAGCCCGCGTTGTGCCTTGCAATCGCGCCGCACCCGGCGTGAGACGGCCGCAAGGCCAGATAGCCATGATGAAGACCCAGCCTCGTACCGAAACTCAAAAACGCCGCCTCCCGGCGCCCGAGATGGGCCTGGCCTGGAGCGCCGAGGAATCCGTCGAGAAGGGCCGCAAGCACGAGGCCTTCGACACCGGCTTCTTCAGCGGTGACCGCCGCGGCCTGGCCCGCGCCCAGCGCTTCGACCGCAAGCGTTAAATCGCCAGTTCGCGCCCTGGAACCCGCCATCCGGCTGCCGGACGGCGGGTTTTGTTTTGCCCGGCCGAGAAATCCTGCCGAATCGCCGCTCCCGGCTGCACGGAGAATGCGCCCCATGAAAGCCGCACGCCGTTCCATCGCCTTCTTCTCTGGCGCCTTGCTCTATTGCGCCGGCGCCGGCGCGGCCATGAAGTACGCCAGCATCGGCCTGCCGCGCTCGGTCTATGTGTCGCTGGGTGGCCGCAACAGCCTGCCCGTCATGCTGGGCGAGGCCCTCGCCATCGCGGCCGTGCTCTTCATCATTGCCGCCGTCTGGGCCTATCTGACGCTGCGCCCGCAACGCCGCCGGCACAAGCCCTATGCGGCCTGGATGATGTCCGGCGTCGGCGTGGCGTGGGCCGGCTGGCTGATCTTCGGTGCCTTCAGCTTCGCGCTGAAACCGCGCGCCTACTCGGCGCCGCTGCAGACCATGCTGCTGTCGTCCAGCGCCGCGCCGCTGTTCGGCGCGCTGAACATCTTCGGCGTCGTCGGGGGGGTCTGGCTGGCCGGCCGCGTGGCCAAGAAGCGCCAGCTCGGCCTGCCGACCACGCGCTCCCGTCGCCGTCTCGATGAAGACGCGGCGCATGGCGCCGACGCGGACAGCGCCGTGTCGACCCTCGGGCCCCATACCGTTTCGCCGCATTGAGCCTGGCGCTTGACCCATGCCGCGCCAGGTCTGCCCGCGCTGTGAGCGCCCGGCGCCGACCTGTCTGTGCGCCACGCTGCCGGCGCCGCCGCTGGCCCACCGCACCGAGCTGCTGATCCTGCAGCACCCGGCCGAGGCCGCCCATGCCAAGAACACCGCGACCCTGCTGACGCTGGGCCTGCGGTCGGCACGCCTGCTGCGGGGCGAAGCCTTCGACGCGGCTCTGGCCCGCCCCGGCACCGCGCTGCTCTATCCGGGCGACGGTGGCAGCGCGGCCCCGGTCGACGTGAGCCGGCTCATCCTGCTCGACGGCAGCTGGCGCCAGAGCCGCCGCCTGCTGGCCACCAACCCCTGGCTGGCCGCGCTGCCGCGGCTGGCACTGTCCGCGCAGGTTTCTCGCTATGTCATACGCCGCGCGCACCGGCCCGGGCAGCTGTCCACGCTGGAGGCCGGCCTGCACGCGCTGGCGTTGCTGGAAGGCGGCCCCGAGCGTTTTGAGCCGCTGTGGACGGCGTTCGATGCTTTCGTCAAGGCCGGCATTTACAGAAGGGAAACGGGGATGACCTAGCATTTCCGGATGCGCTCGCTCCTACGCCCTGTTTTCCTGGCCCTGCTGGCCGCTCCGCTGCTTGCCCTGGCCGCCCCCCCGCAGGCGTCGACCGAGCATGTGAAGGCGCGCCTCGTTTCCAGCCAATCGGCCGTCGCGCCGGGCCAGCGCTTCACGGTGGCACTCGAGCAGGACATCAAGGCCCACTGGCACACCTACTGGATCAATCCCGGCGATTCGGGCCAGGCCACCTCCATCGACTGGCAGGGCGCCGCAGCCGGCCCCATCCAGTGGCCCACGCCCGCCGTGCAGCCCATCGGCCCGCTGGTGAACTACGGCTACGAAGGCCGGCCGGCGCTGCTGGTCGAGCTGACCGTGCCCGCCGATGCCAAGGCCGGCAGCCGCTTCACGCCCACGGCCGAGGTGCGCTGGCTGGTCTGCAAGGACGTCTGCATCCCGGAGCAGGTCAGCCTGGGCCTGGATCTGCCCGTGGCCGCCGAGCCCAAGGCCGGTGCCGACGCGGCCCAGATCGAGGAATGGCGCGCTGCGATCCCCAAGCCGGCCGAGTTCGCCGTGCAACTCAAGGCCGCGCCCCAGGGCGTGCGGCTCAGCGGGGCGCAGGCAGGTGTCACCCAGGCCTATTTCTTCGCCGACACCTGGGGCGCCGTCGCCCACAGCGCGCCGCAGGCGCTTTCGGTCGAGGCCGGTGGCTGGGCGCTGGACATTCCCGCCGGCGAAGAGCCGGTGCCCGCCGGCAAGCCCTTGTCCGGCGTCATCGTGCTGACCACGGCGGCGGGTGAGCAGGCCTGGACGATTTCCGCCGCCATGCCTGCTGGCGCCGGCAAGGGCCCCGGTCCAGCCGACCTGAGCGCCCCCGTGAGCGCAGCAGCGCCCGCGCCGGCTTCTGGGAGCGACCTCGGCCTGCTGCCGGCGCTGGCGCTGGCGCTGCTGGGCGGCCTGATCCTGAACCTCATGCCCTGTGTCTTCCCGGTGCTGTCCATCAAGGCGCTGGCGCTCGTGAACAAGGGCGACCACAAGGGCGAGGGCCTGGCCTACACCGCGGGTGTGCTGGCCAGCTTCGCCGTGCTGGCGGCCGTGCTGATCGCGCTGCGGGCCGGCGGCCAGCAGGTCGGTTGGGGCTTCCAGTTCCATTCGCCGGTCTTCGTGCTGGTCGTGGCCTATCTGCTCTTCCTCGTGGGCCTGAGCCTGTCGGGCCTGTTCGCCATCGGCGGCAGCTTCACCGGCGTCGGCTCGGCGCTGGCCTCGCGCCAGGGCCTGGCGGGCAGCTTTTTCACCGGCGTGCTGGCAGCGGTCGTCGCCACGCCCTGCACGGCGCCCTTCATGGGCGCGGCCCTGGCCTTCGCGCTGTCGCAGCCGGCGGCGGTGCTGCTGGCGGTGTTCCTGGCGCTCGGCCTGGGCCTGGCGCTGCCCTTCCTCATCCTGGCCTTCTGGCCCGCGGCCCAGCGCTGGCTGCCGCGGCCGGGCGCCTGGATGGACACCTTCAAGCAGGCCCTGGCCTTCCCGATGTATGCGGCGGTCGTCTGGCTGTTGTGGGTGCTGGCCCAGCAGGCGGGGCCGGACGGCGTGGCGCTGGCCCTTTGCGGCATGGTGCTGATCGCCTTCGGCCTGTGGTGGCGGCACAGCAGCGGCGCGACGGTGGTGGGCACCGGTGCCGCGGTCATCAGCGTCGTGCTGGCGCTGGGTGCGGCGGTGTGGATCAAGCCGGTCGCCGCCGATGTGCGGGCCGCCGCCGACGCGGGCACCGAGGCCTACAGCGCCGCACGCCTGGCCGAACTGCGCGGGCAGAACCAGCCGGTTTTCGTCAACATGACGGCGTCCTGGTGCATCTCCTGCCTCGTCAACGAGCGGGTGGCGCTGTCGCGGCCCGAGGTGAAGGACGTCTTTGCCAAGGCCGGCATCACCTACCTCAAGGGCGACTGGACGCGCGAGGACCCGGACATCACCGCGGTGCTCAAGGCGCATGGCCGCTCCGGCGTGCCGCTCTACCTCTACTACGCACCGGGCGCCGCCGAGGCCCAGGTGCTGCCGCAGATCCTCACCCCAGGCCTCGTCATCGAGGCTGTTTCTTCCCCTGTCCCTGCAACCACCCCCCGGAGTTCGACATGATGAAACTGCTTCGCCGCTCGCTGATCGTCGCCGCCATCGCGGCCCCCGCGCTGGCTCTGGCCAACGCCACCGTGGACGCGCCCGCACCGGCCTTCACGGCCATGACGGCCGACGGCAAGACGGTGAGCCTGGCCGACTACAAGGGCAAGACCGTCGTGCTGGAGTGGACCAACCACGACTGCCCCTATGTCAAGAAGCACTACGGCGGCAACATGCAAAGCCAGCAGAAAGCCGCCGCCGCGCAGGGCGTGGTCTGGCTGCAGGTGATCTCGTCCGCGCCCGGCCAGCAAGGCCATGTGGACGGTGCCACCGCGCAAAAGCTCAACGCCGACCGTGGCGCCGTGCCCGCAGCCACGCTGCTCGACCCCAAGGGCGAGATCGGCAAGGCCTATGGGGCGCAGACGACACCGCACATGTATGTCATCCGCCCCGATGGCACGCTGGCCTACAAGGGCGGCATCGACAGCCTGGCCACCGCCAAGGTCGATGACATCGGCAAGGCCGAGCCCTATGTGACCCAGGCGTTGGTGGCCGTGTCGTCGGGCCGCAAGGTCGACAAGGCGTCGACCCGGCCTTACGGCTGCTCGATCAAGTACGCCAGCTGATCCCGCAGCTCAGAAGACCGACAACCCGGTCTTCGTGACGAACAGCTCCAGCGCCTGGCGCCCGAGCCAGGAGTTGCCCGTCTCGTCCAGCGCGGGCGACCAGACGCACAGCGTGAGCTGGTCGGGCACCACGGCGACGATGCCGCCGCCGACGCCGCTCTTGCAGGGCAGGCCGATGCGGAAGGCGAACTCGCCGGCCGCGTCGTAGGTGCCGCAGGTCAGCATCAGCGCGTTCACGCGCCGGGCCTGCGCCGAACTGAGCACCGGCGTGCCCGCCAGCGGGTGGCGGCCGTCGCGGCACAGGTAGCCGGCGGCGCAGGCCACCTGCTCGCAGCTCATGGCAATCGCGCATTGCTGGAAGTAGACGTCCAGCACCGTGGCCACGTCGTTGTCCAGCGTGCCGAAGGCCTTCATGAAGTTCGCCAGCGCGGTGTTGCGAAACCCCGTGTCGGCCTCGGACTGCGCCACTTCCGCGTCGATGCGGACGGGCTCGCCGCACAGCCGGCCCAGCAGCGCCAGCAGCTCGACGTTGGCGTCGCCCAGCGACACCAGGCGGTCCGCCACCGCGATGGCGCCGGCATTGATGAAGGGGTTGCGCGGGATGCCGCACTCGGTCTCCAGCTGCACCAGCGAGTTGAACGGGCTGCCCGAGGGCTCGCGGCCGATGCGGTCCCACAGCGCCTCGTCCAGCGCGCGGATGGCCAGCGTCAGCGAGAACATCTTGGACATGCTCTGGATGGAGAACGGCAGGTCGCTGTCCCCGGCCGCGGCCGTCTCGCCCGCGCAGGTGCGCAGCGCGATGCCGAACTGCAGCGGCGACACCCGCGCCAGCGCCGGGATGTAGCTGGCGACCTTGCCGCCCGTGCCGAGCAGCGGGCGCAGCTCGGTGTTGATCTCGTCGAGGATGCGCTGGAAGTCCATGGGCGGGATTCTGGCGCCAGGACAATCGCGCGCCATGCAAGCCCTGCTCGACGCCATCGCCGCTTCAGCCTTTCCCGCTGACGCCCAGCGCCTCTTCCACGGCCGCGGCGGCCGCTTCCCCGGCTGCGAGCATCTGACGCTGGACGCCTACCCGCCCGCGCTGCTGCTGACCAGCTTCGAGCCGCTGGCCGATGAGGCGATTGCAGCCATCGGCGCGGCGCTCACGGCGCGCTGGCCCGCAGCGCCCTGGGTCTACCAGTGCCGGCAGGAGGGCGGCCGTACCGAGACGCGGTTGATGGCCGGCGCCGTGCCCGAGCCCCACGTCGTCACCGAGACGGGCACACGCTACCTCGTCCACCTGCTGCGCGGCCAGAACCACGGCCTCTTCCTCGACATGGCCGAAGGCCGGCGCTGGGTGCGCGAGCACGTGAAGCCGGGCGCGAAGGTCTTGAACCTGTTCGCCTACACCTGTGCCTTTTCGGTCGTCGCGCTGCAGGCGGGCGCGGCCGAGGTCGTCAACGTGGACATGAGTGACGGCGCGCTGGCCACGGGCAAGCGCAACCATGGGCTCAACGGCGTCGAACGCGGTGCGAAGTTCCTGCCCCACGACATCTTCAACTCCTGGGGCAAGCTGACCCGCGGTGGACCCTACGACCTCGTCATCTGCGACCCGCCCAGCTTCCAGAAGGGCAGCTTTGTCGCAACCAAGGACTATGCGCGGCTGGCGCGGCGCCTACCGGCGCTGCTTGGGCCTGAAGGGCAGGCGCTGCTGTGCCTGAACACGCCCAAGCTGGGGCTGGATTTCTTGCGTGACGTGATGGCGGAGAACGCGCCCGAGCTGGCATTCGCCGAGCGGGTGGCCAACCCGGCAGCGTTCGCGGACCAGTCGGACGAGCGCAACCTCAAGGTGCTGATCTACCGGCGCGCCTGAGCGCGACGGCCATGGCATGAAGCTGCAGGGCCGCGTCGACCCGAGGTGCGGCGGCCGCCACGGGTGACGCCCGCCGCCGCAGTCTCCTGGCGCAATTCTTCTATACCGCCGCGTCGGGCATGCCGATGCTCTCGGCCACTTCACCAAGGACGGGTCATGGAACTTCAGATCAACGGCGGGCGCCGCGCCGTGGCGGCCGAATGGCGGGATGAAACGCTGCTGCATGTGCTGCGGGAGCACCTCGGCCTGGTGGGCAGCAAGTTCGGCTGCGGCGTGGGCCTGTGCGGCGCCTGCACGGTGATGCTGGACGGCGTGGCCACGCGCAGCTGCGTGCTGCCGGTCAGCGCGGCCGTCGGGCGTGAGCTGACGACCATCGAGGGCCTGGCCGGCGCAGACGGCGCCCTGCACCCGCTGCAGCGCCAATGGCTGGAGCACCAGGTACCGCAATGCGGCTATTGCCAGGCCGGCCAGTTGATGAGTGCGGCGGCGCTGCTGCAGCAGAACCCACGCCCCGACGCGGCCGCCTGCGAGGCCGCGATGAGCGGCAACCTCTGCCGTTGCGGCACCCAGCAGCGCATCCGTGCGGTGCTGATCAAGGCGATGGCATGAGCGCGGTGTTGAACCGCCGCGGCTGGCTGAAGCTGTCGGGCGCGGGCCTGACGGTGGCGCTGTTCACCGGCTGCGCGCTGCCCGTCATCCCCAAGCGCCCCGCGCCGAGCCTGGACGATGCGCTGGGCTGGATACGCCACGAGGCCGGCCGCTACACGCTATGGCTGCCGCGCGTGGAGATGGGCCAGGGCATCCTGACCGCGCTCAAGCAGATCGCCTGTGCCGAGCTGGGCGTGGGTTGGCAGGCCGTCGATCTGAAGCTGCCCGGCACCGCCGATATCGCCCGCGTGAAGGCCACCGTCGGCAGTGACTCGATCAAGGACTACGCGTTGCCGCTGGCCCAGGCCTGCGCGCTGCTGCGTGACGCGGTGGCGCGTGGCGGCTTCCCGGCGGCGGGCGCCGCGCCGCCGGTGCTGCGCTG
>NZ_JBQVNP010000185.1:0-8667 GCF_052436255.1 Roseateles sp.
GCCCACGCGCGCCATCGGCCTGCGCCCGCCAGACTGGGGCGCCAGCGTGCGCGTGCTGCCCGGCCCCGAGCACGACGACTTCGCCGAAGGCTTCTGGGACGCCGACTGGCGTGTCACGCCGCAAAGCAACCGCATGGGCTATCGCCTGGCCGGCCCCACCCTCGTGCGCACACGCGGCAAGGAGCTGGCCTCACACGGCGTGCTGCCCGGCGTCATCCAGGTGCCGCCATCGGGCCAGCCCATCGTGCTGCTGGCCGATGCGCAGACGACGGGCGGGTATCCGAAGATCGGCATCGTCATCCGCGCCGACCTGTGGAAGCTGGCACAGC
This sequence comes from Roseateles sp., assembly GCF_052436255.1. Lineage (GTDB taxonomy): Bacteria > Pseudomonadota > Gammaproteobacteria > Burkholderiales > Burkholderiaceae_C > Pelomonas. The sequence goes on from NZ_JBQVNP010000185.1 coordinate 330, forward strand.
TGCGCCTGGGCGCGACGCTGCGTTTCATGCCCTGCACGCACGACGAAGCCATCGCCGCATTGCGGGCGCAAGGGCGAAGGCTGGACGAACTGAGGGGAGCGCTGTGAATGTCGACCTGAATGCCGACCTCGGTGAGGGCGCGGCCGATGACGCCGAGCTGCTGGCCCTGGTCAGCTCGGCCAACATCGCCTGCGGTTGGCATGCCGGCAATGCGCGGCTGATGCAGGCCACCGTGAGCGCGGCACTGGCTCGGGGCGTGGCCATCGGCGCCCACCCGAGCTACCCCGACCGCGAGAACTTCGGTCGCAGCGAGATGCGGCTCGCACCCGCAGATGTGCATGCCGACTTGGTCTACCAGATCGGCGCATTGGACGCCCTGGTGCGCGCGGCCGGCGGCAGGCTGCATCACGTCAAACCGCATGGCGCCCTCTACAACCAGGCGGCGCGCGACCCGGCGCTGGCCGATGCCGTCGTTGCAGCGGTGCGTGCGGTGGACCCCGGCCTCGCCGTGTACGGCCTTGCCGGTGGCGAGCTGCTGCGCGCCGCCGAACGGGCTGGGCTGCGCGGCGCGGCCGAAGTCTTTGCCGACCGCGGCTACCGCGCCGACGGCAGCCTGGTGCCGCGCAGCCAGCCGGGGGCGCATGTGAACGACGTGGCGCTGGCCGTCGCAAGGACATTGCGCATGGTGCGCGAGGGCGTCGTGCAAGCCGTGACCGGCGAGACCGTGCCGCTGCAGGCGCAGACCCTCTGCCTGCATGGCGACGGCCCGCACGCCCTCGCCTTTGCCCGCGCTATCCATGCCGCGTTGACGGCGGCCGGCATCGGGCTGCGGTCCTGATGGTGGTGCGGGACCTGTTCGGGGTCGACGCAGCCACGCAGCGACCGCGCGGCGTTCAACCGGCAGTGCCGCTGGCCGCGGACATCGCCCTCGCCGCGGCGCTGTCGCCGCACATCCATCTCGGCACCTCGACCTGGAGCTACCCGGGCTGGCAGGGCCAGGTCTGGGCCGGCAGGCACAGCGAGCAGACGCTGTCCAAGACCGGTCTCACCGCCTACGCGGCGCACCCGCTGCTGCGCGCCGTCGGCATCGACCGCGGTTTCTACCGGCCGCTGGCCGCCAGTGAGTTCGAGCGCCATGCCCGGCAGGTGCCCACGGGCTTTCGCTTCACCGTCAAGGCGCCCAGCCTGGTGACGGATGCGCTGCTGCGCAACGAGGACGGCCGTGGGCAGGCGCTGAACCCGCTGTTCCTGGACCCCACGCTCACGCTGCAGGATTTCATCGCACCGGCCTACGAGGGCCTGGGGCCGCACATCGGTGCGCTGGTCTTGCAGATCAGCCCCCTGCCCGGCCCGCTGCTGGCGCGCATGGGCGAGCAGTTCGACAAGTTGCATGCGCTGCTGCTGGCTTGCCCCAAGCCGCCGGCCGGCGTCATCGCGGTGGAGGTGCGCGATGCGGCCTGGCTGACGCCCGACCTGGTCGCCCTGCTGCGCGACACCGGCGCGCGCTACTGCGTCGGCCTGCATCCCAAGTTGCCACCGCTGCAGGCGCAATTGCCGCTGCTGCGTGCGCTGTGGCCGGGGCCGCTGGTGGTGCGCTGGAACCTGAACCGGCTGCACGGCGCCTACGGCTATGAAGCGGCCGACAAGCGCTACGGCGAGTTCAACGAACTGCTGGATCCCGACGTCGAGACCCGCACCGAGTTGGCCCGCATCATCGGCGGCACCGCCGGCGCCGGGCAGGACGCCTTCGTCACGATCTCGAACCAGGCCGAAGGCTCCGCGCCGCTGAGCGTGCGGGCGCTGGCCCAGGCCATCGTCGGGCCATGAATCCGCGCCGGGCTGTCAGTCCTCGGTCGCCGGGCTGGTGGCGCGCCTGGCCGAGCGTTTGACGGGCTGCGCGGCCGGCGGATTGCCGCCTTCGGCTTCCCAACGGCTGACGTCGTCGCTGTGACGCTTGCCGTCGTCCCGTGCGCGGCGCAGTTGCTGGCCGTGGCTGAGGCGCTGCACCAGCTTCATGGCCAGGGCGGAAGTTGCGACAAGGGCGATGGCGGTTTTGATGAACATGTGGATCTCCATGGCGAGGTTGGCTGATGCTCGCTTCTGCGCGCGCCTGCACCCGTCGGCCGGCCGCTTCCTGCCGTGTAGGAACGGGCCTCAGAGCAGACGGCCGCTCAGCCGTGCAGCTTTGCCCGCCCGTCAGCACGAAGGGGTGCTGACGGGCGTCGGCGCGGCCCCATCTCAACCCACGCGCCTCGTCATCCGGCCGCAGCGCAAGGAAGAGCTTGCGGCCGGTCACCGACTCAGTTGGTGGCAGAGGACGCCGCGTCGGCCGCGCGCCTGGCTGCGTCATCGAGGGCGCCCTGCACCTGTTGCCCCACCGCCTGCGGCGCCGGCAGCGCCGCACTGGCTGCCGGGGCGCCGGCCGGCGGCTTCAAGGCCGTGGCCTGCTTCTTGACGAGGGACAACACGATGGCCGCGACGATGACGAGGCCGAGGAGGCTGAAGGCTGCGCGCATGTAAAGGCTCCGGCAAGTCGGTCCAGCTTAACGCGCCAAGCAGGGCTTGCAGACGGCGGCGCGCTGCTGGCTGACGACGAGTTCGCCTGCCGGCGCCGGCTGCAGCTTGAACCGCCCCTTCCCACCGACCCCGTCGAGGCCCCGCCCGGCAAGCTCTGCAAACGGCTGAGGGCCTGCCGCGCGGTCGTCGGCGTGGGCAAGCTGAGCAAGCTGGAGGTCACCCCGGGCTGCGAAGTCGCCATCAGCACCGAACTCGGCGCGTGGTCACACCGTCCTTGACCTGTCGCAACGGCCCAGCGCGGGTCCTGATGCAAATTGGGACACCATTGGCCGCTGCGCCGATCGCTCGGGTCGTCCATGCCCCACTCGACATCTCATGCAAGCTGCTGCGCCGGCCTGCGGCAGACCCTGCTGCAGGGCTGGCAGCAGGACTTTCCACTGCATGCATCGCCCTTCCGGCAGATGGCCGCGCGCAGCGGCGCCACGCCACGCGAGTTGCTGCGCCTGTGCCAGCAGCTGCATCGCAGCGGCGCGCTGCAGGTCATCCGGCCCTGTTGGGGCGAAGGGTTGCTCCGCCAGCGCTGGCGGCTGGCCTTTGACGCCGGCGCGATGGGCGCGCAGCTGAGCGCCGCGCTCGCGGCCCTGCCCGGCTGCGCGCAGGTCGAGCGCGCGCAGCCGCAGACCGGCATGCCGACGCTGTGGGCCGAGGTCGAGGCGCTGGACGAAGCCGCCCTGGACCGCCAGCTGCGACGCCTGCCCGTGCAGCCCGTGGCGCGCCTGCAGCTGCCGTCAGCGGCGCCGGATGCCCTGCCGTGCGACGACCCGCCGCTGGCCGAACGACTCGAAGCGGGCCTGGACCTGTGTTCGCGGCCCTTCGCCCAGTGCGCGCGGCGGCTCGGCTGCAGCGAGTGCAAGTTGCTGGCCAAGCTTCAAGCCTGGCGGCGCGGCCACCAGCTCGCCGGCCTGGCGCTGAAGCCGCCGCCCACCGGCGTGCCGCGGGCGGGCCTGTTGGCACTGTGGCTGAGCGCCGAGCCCACGGCCGACAACCTGGCGTTGTTGCGGGCGCACAGCTGCGTCGAGCGCGTCATCAGCACGCCCGCTACGCCAGCCTGGACGTGGCGGCTGAGCGTGCTGCTGCGCGCCGCACCGCGGCTGGCACAGGACCAGCTGCGCGAGATCGCCGCCCAGGCGGGCTTGGCGCAGCCCGACCACTGCGCGTTGCTGCAGATCGAGCAGCCGCGGGATCAGCCGCTGCTGTTCCTCACCAGCGACGGCGTGCCAAACGCGGCCTGAACCGCGGGGCCCGCAGGCCACCAAGGCATCGCTTCAAGCGGGGCTGCCGAGCGGGATGCCCGGCGTCAGCAGGCGCTCCAGCAACTGGCGCACGCTGGCGATCTGGGCGCCAAAGGGCAGCTCGCCGCGACCGCGGAAGAACAGCCCCTTGCCGGCCTCACCGCGCATCGCGGCGCCCAGCCGCTGGTCGATGCAGAACTGGCCCCAGTCCTTGAGACCGTCGCGCAGGCCGCACTGGCTCAGGCAGTCGAACGCCATCGTGCAGCGCTGCTTGAGCTGAGCGACGGACTGCAGCCGCGCCTCGGCCTTCAGGTATTTGCTCAGCCAGGGCGTCAGCACCGCGCGCGCCGGCAGGCCGGCGACGCTGGTGAACTCCACCAGGTCCTCGTCGCGGGCCCGGGCCAGCACCTGCTTGAAGCCCGGGTCGGCATCGCATTCCGCGGTCGTCGCGAAGGCGGTGCCGAGCTGGGCCGCGTCGGCACCGAGGGCCTGCAGGCGTTGCACGTCCTCGCAACGGCGCACGCCGCCGGCGGCGATCAGCGCCACCTGGCCCTCCACGCCGGCATCGCGGATCTGCTGGCGCACGGCGGGCAGCACGGTCTCGAAGTCGAAGCGCGGGTCACCCAGGTCGGCCACGCGCGCCGCGCCCAGGTGGCCGCCGGCCAGGGCGGGGTGTTCAATGATGATGGCGCTGGGGATGCGCTTGCGGCGCTCCCACTTGCGCCACAGCAGCGCCACGCCGCGGGCATCCGACAGGATGGGCACCAGCGCCGTGCCGGGGTGGTCCTGGGCCAGCTCGGGCAGGTCCAGCGGCAGGCCGGCGCCGACCACCAGGGCATCGGCGCCCTGCTGCAGCGCGGTGCGCACCGAGGCGGCGTAGTCGCTGACCGCGCGCATCACATTGACGGCGATCAGACCGCGCCCGCCGGCGAGCTGGCGCGCCAGGCCGATCTCGCGCGCCAGGGCTTCCTGGTTGGCCTGTTCGATGACGGCCTTCTTCTCGGGCCCGTCGCGCAGGCCCTCGCTGCGCGCCATCAGGTCGGCATGGTGGCGGCGCAGGTCCACCGAGGCGATGGTGCCCCAGGCGCCCTGCGCGGCCACGCTGCCGGCCAGGCGGTGGGCCGAGATGCCCACCCCCATGCCGCCCTGCACGATGGGCAGCAGCTGGCGGCCGGCCAGCCGCAGGGGGCGCAGGCCGGCGGCGGCCATGCGATCGAGGAGCGAGGGAGGGGTCATGGCAGGCGCTGGGTGGGTGGGCGATGGCGGCGATGCTGGGACCGAGCGAGCGGCCGCGCTTTGACGCCGTGCAAACTGGGTCGATCTAACCGCCGAGCACGTGCATGTCGGCACGCTGCGGCCGCAGCGCTCGCAGGCGCTCGCGCTGCTCGGAATAGGCATCGCTGCGGCCGGCCCAGATCTCGGCCAGGCGCTGGCGCAGCAGGGTCTCGCTGCTGTCGGCCGCGCGCAGCAGTGGCCGCAGGTCATGGCCGTGCGCCGCGAACAGGCAGGTGTAGAGCTGGCCCTCGGCCGTCAGCCGGGCGCGCGTGCAGTCGCCGCAGAAGGCATGGCTGACGCTGCTGATGAAGCCGATCTCGCCGCCGCCGTCGGCATAGCGCCAGCGCTCGGCCGTCTCGCCGCCACGCGTGGCCGGCAGCGGCTGCAGCGGCCAGCGCGCGGCGATGCGCGCGCGCAGCTCGGCGCTGGGCAACACCTCGTCGAGCTTCCAGCCGTTGTGGCAGCCGGCGTCCATGAATTCGATGAAGCGCAGCACCACGCCCCGGCCATGGGTGGCACGAAAATGCTCGGCCAGCGGCAACGCCTCGCCGTCGTTGACGCCGCGGCGCACCACCATGTTGACCTTGATGCGCTCGAAGCCGGCGCGCTGCGCCACCTCCAGCCCGCGCAGCACCTCGGCCACGGGGAAGCCGACATCGTTCATGCGCTGGAAGACGGCATCGTCGAGCGCATCAAGGCTGACCGTCAGGCGGTTCAGGCCGGCGTCGCGCAGCGCCTGGGCCTGGCCGGCCAGCAGGCTGCCGTTGGTCGTCAGCGCCAGGTCGGGCGGCGTGCCGTCCAGGGTGCGCAGACGGCTGAGCTGACCGATCAGCCGGGGCAGGTCGCGGCGCAACAGCGGCTCGCCGCCGGTCAGGCGCAGCGTGCGCACGCCCAGGGCCAGCGCCTGGCGGGCCACCTGGGCAATCTCCTCGAAGTTGAGCAGCCGCGCCTGCGGCAGGAAGCGGTGGCCGGGGCCGAAGCGGCTGCGCGGCATGCAGTAGCTGCAGCGGAAGTTGCATCGGTCGGTCAGCGAGATGCGCAGGTCACGCCAGGGGCGCTGGCGGCGGTCGCGCAGGTTGCCGTCCAGCGGCAACGGCTGGGCCGGCGCAGCGCCAACGCGGGGCATCCAGAGCAAGGGGGCGGTCCGCGCATCCATGGTCGGCATTCTGGTGAGCTGCCGCCGGCCGGCCCATCCCGCCGTGGCAGGAGGCGGGCCGGGCCGGCCTAGTTCATTCGGCCGACCCCCGCCTCCTCCGCCTGCCGCGCACGCCGTGCGGGGGGTGGGTTAGCGTGGCGGTCATGAACATCGAGCATTTCAACGACCTGCTGGCCATCGCCCGTGCCCAGCCCGAGCCTCAGCGTTTGCTGATGGTCTTCACCACGGCCGAGTGCGAGCCCGACGCCACCCCCGCGCAGCGCGCGGCCCATGCCGCCGGCGCTGGCGGCGTGCTGCGCCCGCTGATGTGTGTGGACAAGGACCCGGCCGAGCTGAGCGACTTCGACGCCCTGGCCGCCGAGGCGCGCCATGCCGGCCCGGCCTGGCAGCTGTTGTTCACCGCCGCGCTGGCCGGCCGCACGACCAGCAGCGAGATCCAGCGCATGCTCGATCTGCTGGTCAAGCACGTGGAAAGCGGCGAGTTCGGCGGACTGCTGCCGTTCAATCCGGCCGGTGAGGTCGTGCTGATCGGCTAGAGCCCGACCACGACATGATCACCGGCACCCGACCTGTGGACGAGCTGCCGCTGGTCTACGCCTGCTCGGGCTGTTCCAGCGCGGCGCAGTTGGCCAACCACCTGGCCGTGCGCCTGGACCGCGCCGGCGCCGCCGAGATGTCTTGCATCGCCGGCGTGGGTGGCGGCGTCAAGGCGCTGGTGCGTACGGCGCAGCGCGGCGCCGCGAGCGGCCGTCACATCCTCGCCATCGAAGGCTGCCCGCTTGCCTGCGTGCGCGCCTGCCTGGCCCGCGCGGGCGTGGTTGCGGGCACCGAGCTGCGCCTGCACGAGCACGGCGTGCGCAAGGTGCAACACGGCGATTTCGACCCGGTCCAGGCCGAGGCCCTGCTCGCGCATTGCCGCGGGCTGCTCACGCCCCCGACTGCAGGCCCGGCCTGATTGCGCGCGCCTCCCGCCGGCAGCGGATTGCTTGAAGTCAATCAAGGCGAGGCGATGGCTTCGGGCATGGACAGGCGCCGCACCGCCTGCACGAAGCGCTGCAGCGTGGGCGAGCGCGCACCGGGCGCGAGCTGCACGTCGATGAGCTGGAAGCGGCCGCGCCTGGCCAGGGCCTGGCGCAGCGCGGCGCCGAGCTGGGCACGCGTCTGCACTGCATGACCGTCGCCGCCCATGCCGCCCGCCATGGCGGCAAAGTCCCAGCTGCCCAGGTCGTGGAAGCCGCCCTCGGGCATGAAGCTGCGCAGCATTTCCCAGCCGCCGTTGTTGAAGACGATGACGATGGGGTCCAGTCCGAGGCGGGCAGCATGGCCGACCTCCCAGCCCGTCATCTGGAAAGCGCCGTCGCCGACCAGGATCAACGGCCGCTGACCGCTGGCGCGCTGCAGGCCCAGGCCGGCCGGCACGCCGTAGCCCATGGTCGCGTAGTAGCCCGGCGCCAGCAGGGCCGTGGGCCGCACGGCCATGGCGGTGAACAGGCAGTCGCCGACGTCGCAGGCGATGGGCATGGCGCCGTGGCGGGCGAAGACGTCGTTGATGGCGCGGGCGATGTCGGCCGGCTCGACCGGCGCGTCGTCCTCCACCAGCCCTTGTGGATAGGCCGGCGGCGCCGGCGGCGCGGCCACGGCCGTGCGCGGCAGCGAGCAGCGTTCCAGCAGCGCGTCGACCAGCGCAACCAGCGGCAGCTCGGCGTAGACGTGGTGGCCGACGCTGACTTCGGCGTCATAGGCCACCAGCGCATGGCGGAAGTCGATGCGCCGTGCCGACACGGCGAAGTTGGTGTCCGACACGATGACGCCGAGCAGCAGCAGCGCGTCCGAACTCTCGACGCGCCGGCTCAGCTCGGGGTCGCCGGCCAGGCCGAGATAGGTGCCGGCCAGGTCCAGGCCACTGTCCGCCAGCAGGCCACGGCCCATGAAGCTGGTCAGCACAGGCAGGCCCAGGCGCCGCGCCAGCTCGGCCACCCGCGCCTCCAGGCCATAACGCCGCACTTCCACGCCCACCACCAGCAGCGGGTCGCGCGCCGCGCGCAGTCGCGCCAGCAGCTCGTCGGCACAGGCCGCCACGCGCTCGGGGTCCCAGTGC
>NZ_JBQVNP010000186.1:0-8639 GCF_052436255.1 Roseateles sp.
TGTTATCGTCGCCAGCGACAGTCTCGTATAAGATACTGTTCCTGCACAGGTCGCCGCGGGCCACCGCCCTCGCCACGTCGGCGATGTTGCGCACCTGGCTGGTCAGGTTGGACGCCATCGAGTTGACGTTGTCGGTCAGGTCCTTCCAGGTGCCGGCAACACCTGGCACCTGGGCCTGGCCGCCGAGCTTGCCGTCGGTGCCCACCTCACGTGCCACGCGGCTGACCTCGCCGGCAAAGCCGTTGAGCTGGTCGACCATGGTGTTGATGGTGTTCTTCAGCTCCAAGATTTCGCCACGCACGTCCACGGTGATCTTCTTGGACAGGTCGCCGTTGGCCACCGCCGTCGTCACGTCCGCGATGTTGCGCACCTGCGCCGTCAGGTTGGTCGCCATGGCATTGACCGAGTCGGTCAGGTCCTTCCAGATGCCGCCCACGCCGCGGCCCTGCGCCTGGCCACCGAGCTTGCCGTCCGTGCCCACCTCGCGCGCGACCCGCGTCACTTCCGACGCGAACCCGCCGAGCTGGTCGACCATGGTGTTGATGGTGTTCTTCAGCTCCAGGATCTCGCCGCGCACGTCCACCGTGATCTTCTTGGACAGGTCGCCGTTGGCCACCGCCGTCGTTACCTCGGCGATGTTGCGCACCTGGCCCGTGAGGTTGGATGCCATGAAGTTGACGTTGTCGGTCAGGTCCTTCCACGTACCGGCAACACCAGGCACCTGGGCCTGGCCGCCGAGCTTGCCGTCGGTACCCACCTCGCGTGCCACGCGGCTGACCTCGCCGGCAAAGCCGTTGAGCTGGTCGACCATGGTGTTCATGGTGTTCTTGAGCGCAAGAATCTCGCCCTTGACTTCCACCGTGATCTTCTTGGACAGGTCGCCGTTGGCCACGGCGGTGGCCACGTCGGCGATGTTGCGCACCTGGCCGGTCAGGTTGGACGCCATCGAATTGACGTTGTCGGTCAGGTCCTTCCAAGTGCCGGCCACGCCGGGCACCTGGGCCTGGCCGCCGAGCTTGCCGTCGGTGCCCACCTCGCGCGCCACGCGGGTCACTTCCGACGAGAAGCCGTTGAGCTGGTCCACCATGGTGTTGATGGTTTCCTTCAGCTCCAGGATCTCGCCCTTGACGTCCACCGTGATCTTGCGCGACAGGTCGCCGCGCGCCACCGCTGTCGTCACGGTGGCGATGTTGCGCACCTGGGCCGTCAGGTTGGTCGCCATCGCGTTGACCGAGTCGGTCAGGTCCTTCCCGGTGCCGGCCACGCCTGGCACCACGGCCTGGCCGCCCAGGCGCCCGTCGGTGCCCACCTCGCGCGCCACGCGGGTCACTTCGGAGGCGAAGGAGCGCAGCTGGTCCACCATGGTGTTGGTGGCTTCCTTGAGCTGCAGGATCTCGCCGCGCACGTCCACGGTGATCTTCTTGGAGAGGTCGCCGTTGGCCACGGCGATGGTCACGTCGGCGATGTTGCGCACCTGGGCCGTCAGGTTGCCGGCCATCTGGTTGACCGAGTCGGTCAGGTCCTTCCAGACGCCGGACACGCCCTTGACCTGCGCCTGGCCGCCCAGCTTGCCCTCGGTGCCCACCTCGCGGGCGACGCGGGTCACTTCACTCGTGAACACCGACAGCTGGTCAATCATGGTGTTGACCAGCCGCGCCGAACGCAGGAACTCGCCCTTGAGCTCCCGGCCGTCGACCTCCAGCTCCATGGCCTGGCCGAGGTCGCCCTTGGCCACCGCACCGATGGTGCGGGCGATCTCGGCGGTCGGCCGCACCAGGTCGTCCATCAGCGTGTTGATCGAATCGACCTTGGTGGCCCAACCACCCAGCGAGCCCGGCAGCGACATGCGGTGCTTGAGCCGCCCTTCCTTGCCGACGGTGGCCGACAGCCGCGCCACCTCCGCCGCGATGCGCGCTTCCTGCGCCGTGATCTGGTTGAAGGCGGCGGCGATCTGGCCGTCGACACCGTCCCAGCTGTTGGGCAGGCGCACGGTGAAGTCGCCATCGCGCAGCCCAGACAGGGCCGCCAGGATCTGGCGGGAGCGCGCGGCGGCGGAGTCGCCGTTCATGGAAGCGGCGTCTGCGCCAGCTCCACCGACGGCGGCGCTAGGAGAGGGGCGCTTCTTGCGAGGTTGGGGCGCGATGGAGACAGTCATGACCCGCCATATTCAGTCCGAGGTGGAGGCGGATTTTGTGGGCCAACTCGGCTGCCCACTGTGTTTTAGGGGGTCCGCGCGCAAAAAAACGTAGCCCGAATCGGGTACGCCGCTTGCCCGAAAACGGCCCGGCCGGCAGGGGCACCAGCGCCCCGGCCTGCCGGGCCGAGGGTTACCGGCCGAGCGTCGCGGCCGGCGGCGCCGGCCTGCGCTGGATGGGCTTCCAGGCCTGCAGCCGCTTGAGCACGTCGGCAATTGCCGCATCGAGCTGCGTGTCCTCGCCGCGGTTGACGGCGGCGGGGTCGAGTTCGACGTCGATGTCCGGCGCCACGCCTTCGTTCTCGATGCGCCACTCGCCCTCCGGCGTGAAGAAGCGGAAGAAGGGCACGGTCAGGAAGCCGCCGTCGATCAGCGGCGGGTTGGTCGAGATGCCGATCAGGCCGCCCCAGGTGCGCTTGCCGATCAGCGGCCCCAGGCCGACGCGCTTGAAGGCATAGGGCATGAAATCGCCGCCCGAGCCGGCGTCCTGGTCGACCAGCATGGCCTTGGGGCCGTAGATGGCGCCGCCGGGTGTGTCGAAGACCAGGCCGTCACGGTCCTTCCAGCTGCCCAGGTAGGGGCGCGCCAGCAGTTCCGTCACATAGTTGGCCGCCTGACCGCCGCCGTTCCTGCGGTCGTCGACGATCAGGGCCTGCTTGTCCACCTGGGCGAAGAACATGCGGTTGAAGTGTTCGTAGCCCTGCCCCGCCGTGTCGGGCATGTAGACATAGGCGACCTTGCCGCCGCTCTTCGCTTGGACCGACCTGCGGTTGCCTTCGATCCAGGCCCAGCGCCGCAGCAGGCTTTCGTTGGCGATGGGCTCGACGACGACGTCGCGGCGGCCCTTGCCCGTGGCGTCCTGCGCGATGCTGAGCACGACCTGCTTGCCGACGGTGTTCTCCAGCAACGCGTATAGGTTGGTCTTGCCGTCCAGCTCATGGCCGCCAACGGCCAGGATGAAGTCGCCCTCCTTCACGCCCAGGCCGGCCGCCGCCAGCGGCGCGCGCAGGTGTGGGTTGAGCCGGTCGCCGGCATACAGCCGGGCGATACGATAGCGGCCCTGCACGAGCGCGAAGTCGGCGCCCAGCAGGCCGACGGCCACCGGCGTCTCCTGGTGCACATCGCCACCGCCCATGCGGTTGTGGCCGACCTGCAGCTCGCCAATCATCTGCACCAGCAGGTCATTGAGGTCCTCGCGGCGCTGCACATGGGCCAGCTGCGGCAGGTAGCGGTCGTAGACGGCCTGCCAGTCCAGGCCATGCATGCCAGGGTCGTAGAAGAACTCCTTCTGCATCCACCAGGTCTCGTCGAAGATCTGCTTCCACTCCAGGCGCGGGTCGACCCGGGCACGCAGGCCCGCCAGGTCCAGCGCCTTGGCCTCGATCTTCTCGTTGGCGTCACCCACTTCCAGCTTGCCGGCGGCCAGCGTCAGCAGCAGCTTCTTGCGGTCTTCGCTGAGCGAGAACTCGGCCACGCCGGTGCGCAGCATCTTGGCCTTGCGCTCCTCGAAGTCGAAGCGCCACAGCTCGGCCGTCGCGCGACGCTCGGCGGTCGGTGCCTCGTTGCTGGAGCCGGGCTGCGGGCGTTGCAGGTAGAACAGCGCGCCGTCGGCCGCGACGGCCAGGTTGTCGTAGTTGCGCTCGGCCACCGGCAGGGCCACGATGCGGTCGGCCAGGCCGTCGAGGTCGACCTTGATCGGACGGACCGGCTCAGGCTTGGCGGGCTTGTCGTCCTTCCTATCGTCCTTGTCGTCCTTGTTTGCGTCCTTCTTGGCGGCCTCCTTCTTGCCCTCCTCGTCGCCCGGCTTGGGCGCAAGCGGCGACTTGCCGTCGGCCGCCAGCACCAGGGCATACAGGCCGGCGCGGCGCGGGCGCTCCTGGGTGGACAGGTCCAGGCCGACGGCCGAAGGGCCGGTGTTGATGGAGGCGGTGAAATAGAGGAACTCGCCCTTGGCCGAGAAGGTCGGCGTGCCGGCGTGGGCCAGGCCATCGGTCAGCGCATGGTTGCGGCCGGTGGCCAGTTCATGCAGCCAGATGCGGCCGAAGTAGTTCTCGCCCGAGCCGGTGTAGGCCAGCCAGCGGCTGTCCGGCGAGAAGGCCACGCCGGTGTCGCGGCGGCGCACGTCGGTGGCAATCTTGACCAGCTGGCCACGCAGCGGGCCGGGCGCCAGGCCGACCCGGTAGAGGCTGAGGTGGTTGTCTTCCAGCACGAGATGCAGGCCGTCAGGCGACCAGTCCAGCAGCGTGAAATAACCCGCCTGCGGCGGGGCGATGCGTTCCTTGGCGCCCAGGCCGCTCTGGGCTTGCAGCACCAGCTCATGGCGCATGCCCGGCGCGTCCGAGAGGTAGGCCACGCGCTGGCCATCGGCGCTCCACAGCGCATCCTTCTCGCGCACGCCGGCGGTCTCGGTCAGGTTGCGCACGCTGCCGTCCTTGACCGGCACGGTGAACACCTCGCCGCGCGCGCTCGCCACCACGCGCTTGCCGGTGCTGGACAGCCGCGCCTGCGTCAGCGCCTTGCCCGCATCTTTCCATTGCGGGCGGGCCTGGTCGGCGGTGCTGGCCAGACGGATGTCGAGCACGCGCGGCTCGCCACCGGCGAGCTCGATCTGCTTGATGCGCCCCCCTGCCTCGTAGACCAGCGTGCTGCCGATGGCGTCCACGCTGCGCACGTCCCACTGCGTTTCACGCGTCAGCTGGCGCAGCGCCTTGGTGGCCGGGTTGAAGGCAAAGAGGTTGGCCGCGCCGTCGGCACGGTCGGAGATGAACACCACGTCCCCACCCGCCCACACCGGCGCCGAATCGGTGGCATTGACGTGGGGGATCTGTTCCCAGGTCTGGTTGGCCATGTCCATGATCCAGACCGGCGGCGTCGAGCCGCCGCGGCTCTGGCGCCAGCCGCTCGCGCCGGCATGGGCTGCGTTGTAGGGCCGGTAGGCCAGCCGCTTGCCGTCGGGCGACCAGGCGCCCTCGAAGGCCACGGCCTTCATGACCTGCTTTTCGTAGCCGCCGTCCAGGCTCACTTCATAAAGCTGGTTGCTGCGGTTGTTGAGCACCTCGCGCGGCGAGGCGAACAGCACACGCTTGCCGTCCGGGCTCCAGCCGCTGACGACATCTGGCGTCGGGTGCCAGGTCAGGCGCCTGGGCACGCCGCCGTCCAGGCCGATGACATAGACATCGGTATTGCCGTCATAGCTGGCCGAGAAGGCGATGCGCTTGCCGTCGGGCGAGAAGCGCGGCGCGAACTCGGCGGCAGCGTGGCTGGTCAGGCGGCGCGCGTTGCCGCCGGCGCGGTCGGCCAGCCAGAGGTCGCCGGCATAGACGAAGGCGAGGTGGTCGTGGGAGGCGGCGGGCTGACGCAGCATCAGCGTCGGTTGAGGCGCTTCCAACTGGGCCAGGGCAAGGCCAGAGGTCATCCAGGCCAGCGCCACGGCGATACGGGACAGGGTCATCGGGATCTCCGACTAGAGTCGCAAAGCCCGCGACTCTAGGCCTTCACGAGGCGCCCGACGGAAGTCAACCGGGCTGGCGCCTGAACCGCGCCTTCAGGCCGCCGCCGATGACGATGAGGCCGGGAATCAGGATCAGCGCCCAGATGATCTTGCTCAGATGGGTCTGCACCCAGGGCAGGTTGCCGAAGAGATAGCCCGCCACCGTCAGGCTCACCACCCAGATCAGCGCGCCGGTCACGTTGTAGAGCGAGAACTTGGCGCGGCTCATCTCCGCCACGCCGGCGACGAAGGGCGCGAAGGTGCGCACGAATGGCATGAAGCGCGCCAGGATGATGGTGATGCCACCGTGCTTCTCGTAGAAGGCATGCGCGGCGTCGAAGGCGCGCTTGTTGAAGAAGCGCGACTGCTCCCACTGGAACACCTTGGGCCCGATGTGACGGCCGATCATGTAGTTGGTCTGGTCGCCCAGGATGGCCGCGGCAATGAGGATGCCCATGGCCAGCGGCAGGTTCATCAGGCCCGCACCGCACAGCGCCCCGACGACGAAGAGCAGGGAGTCGCCCGGCAAAAAGGGCATGACGACGACGCCGGTCTCGACGAAGACGATGGCGAACAGCAGCGCGTAGACCCAGGTGCCGTAGTTCTGCACGAAGGCGGCCAGGTGCTGGTCGACGTGCAGGATGAAATCGATGAGGAAGGTCAGCAGGTCCATGGGCGCGCATTATCTCGGCGGCTTTGTGACGCCTGCGGGGAAACGATAATCCTGGCGATGGATTCCCCCCTGCCCGAGGTCCCCGCTCCCCGCGACATCCGCGAACTCCCCGACGAGCTGATCAGCCAGATCGCCGCCGGCGAGGTCGTCGAGCGGCCGGCGTCGGTGGTGCGCGAGCTGGTGGACAACGCGCTGGACGCCGGCGCGCGCAATGTGCTGGTCAAGCTGATGGCCGGCGGCGTGCGCGGCATCGTCGTCGAGGACGACGGCTGCGGCATCCCGGTCGCCCAGCTGCCGCTGGCGCTGAAGCGCCACGCCACCAGCAAGATCGCGTCGCTGAACGAACTGGAATCGGTCGCGACGATGGGCTTTCGCGGCGAGGCGCTGGCGGCCATCGCCTCGGTGTCGGAGATGGCAATAGCCAGCCGTACCGCCGACGCGGCCCACGCCCACCGGCTGGACGCCCGCAGCGGCGAGCTGTCGGCCGCTGCGCGCTCGCGCGGCACCAGCGTCGAGGTGCGCGAGCTGTTCTTCGCCACGCCGGCGCGCCGCAAGTTCCTGAAGACCGACGCCACCGAGGCCGCCCATTGCGTGGAGGCCGTGCGCCGCCATGCGCTGGCACGGCCCGACGTCGGCTTTGCGATCTGGCACGAGGGCAAGCTCGTCGACCAGTGGCGGGCGGCCTCCAGCGAGCAGCGCATCAGCGATGTGCTGGGGGCCGACTTCATTGCCGAGAGCCGGCCCTTCGAATTCAGCGCCGGGCCGCTGGCGCTGAGCGGCCGCGCCGGGCTGCCCGAGGCTTCGCGCTCGCGGGCGGACCAGCAATACGTCTGGGTCAACGGCCGCCACGTGCGCGACAAGCTCATCAGCCATGCCATCCGCTCGGCCTACGAAGACGTGCTGCACGGCCAGCGTCAGCCCAGCTATGTGCTCTTCATCGAGATCGGGCCCGAGCTGGTCGACGTCAACGTCCACCCGACCAAGATCGAGGTGCGCTTCCGCGACGGTCGCGCCATTCACCAGTCGGTGCGCCGCGCCTTCATCGACGCGCTGGCGCAATCGCGCAGCACCGAGGCGGCGGGTGTCGAATCGGTCATGGCACCGCTGGGCTTCGAGCCGACGACACCGGCAACGCTCTATGACGCCGAGCCGCGCCCCGGCTATTCGGTGTATGTGCCGCCGGTGCCGCCCACGGCCGCCCAGGTGCGGCTGTCCCTGGTGCAGCATGAGACGCTGTGGGACGCCGGCACTGCGCCCGCGCCTGCGGCCGCAGCGCTGCCGGACATCCGGCTGCCTGACCAGGACTGGCCGCTCGGCCGCGCGATCGCGCAGATCCAGGGTGTCTACATCCTGGCCGAGAACAAGCAGGGCCTGGTCATCGTCGACATGCACGCCGCGCACGAGCGCGTCGTCTACGAGCGGCTGAAGGCCAAGCTCGGTGCGACGACCATCGAGAGCCAGCCGCTGCTGATCCCCGTCAGCTTCGCCGCCACGGCCGAGGAGGTCGCGGCGGCCGAACAGCATGCCGACACGCTGGCCCAGCTCGGGCTGGACGTCGCGCCGCTGTCTGCCCGCACGCTGGCCGTGCGCTCGCGCCCTGCCCTGCTGGCGGCGACCGACCTGGTCGCGCTGACCCGCGAGCTGCTGGCCGAAATGGCCCAGTTCGACGCCAGCTCGGTGCTGGAGCGTGCCCAGCACGAGATTCTGGCCACCATGGCCTGCCACGGCGCCGTGCGGGCCAACCGGCAGTTGACGCTGGACGAGATGAACGCCCTGCTGCGCGACATGGAAGCCACCGAACGGGCCGACCAGTGCAACCACGGTCGTCCCACCTGGCGCCAGCTCGACATGCGCGAGCTGGACGCCCTATTCCTGAGAGGCCGTTGAGCCCAAGCCTATGGCCACCATCACCCTCAAGGGCAAGCCCAAGCCCGCCGCCAAGACCCGCAACGCCGAGGGCGAGAAGCGCGCGCCCGTGCGCGGCAAGGGCGTCTCCAAGCCGCGCCCGTCACTCGCCAAGGCGCAGGCGGAACGGGCCGAACGCGAGGAGCAATACCGCAAGGCCCACGCACAACGCAACGAGCGGCCGGTCCGCGACGAGCGCCCTGCGCGGCCGCCCAAGCCGGCCGGCTTCAAGCCCGAACGCCCGCCGCAGCAACGCAGCGAACCCTTCCGCCGCGACGAGCGCCCCGAGCGGCCGCGCGATGAGCGCCAAGGCCGCCCCGGTCCGAGGCCGGGTGGCTACCCACCGGACGGCCCGCCGCAGCGCGCCCAGCGCGGCG
>NZ_JBQVNP010000187.1:0-8515 GCF_052436255.1 Roseateles sp.
GCTGAAACCACCGCCCTGCGCCGCCCCGCCCAACGCGGGCACGCCCGAGGCCGTGGCGAAGGTCTCCGGTGCCCCAGCCAGCGGGCCGGCCGCGGGGGCTTCGAATTCCAGCGGCGTGTTGTCCTCGCCCTCACGGGTGGACGAGGCGACGTTGGCGACCTGGGCCGGCGCGATGGCGGCGGGCTTGTCCAGGCGACGGATGCGGCTGACATTGCGGCACACGGTGGGCACGAGGATGCACTGGCCGTCCTCGCAGTAGACGAGGCCGCGCTCCTGCGTCGCCGCCGTCCATTTCGTGCGCGTCACGGTGTTGCAGACGGCGCCAGGGCCGAAGTGCATGTCGCGGATCTCGGGCGCGTAGCTGGCGTTGCCCTTGATGCTGTCACGCTCGATGAGGGCGATGTCGTCATAGCTGCGCGCCTTCATGCGAGCCTTGAGCTTGTTGCGCGTGGCCGCCGGGATGTCCCTGTAGCGATCCACGGCCGCGACCACGTCGCCGGTGAAAGGGTTGACGCCGGGGCGATCCCAGTTGCACTGGGGTAGCGTGGCGCCGGCCGAGGCGGCAAGTGCGAGCGTGGCGATCAAAGACATCGGAGCTGTCCAAAAGGACGCGCCCGAACCAGGGCGCATGGCCCTAGTATTAGGGAGGCCTACGGGTTTACGTGCCTTGAAGACCCCCGAAGATGGGGTGCAAGACGGGTGAGAAATGTCACGCAAATGGCCAGAACCGGGTGGATCGGCTCGAATGCCGTTGTGCTGGCATTGCTGCTATCGTGCCGACGCCTCCCGCCCCCCAACCTCGCCATGCCCGACCCCGCCGTGCCGCTGGTGCTCTACGTCGAAGACGACCGCATCCACCTGATCCTGATGGAAGAAGTGTTCCGGCTGCTGCCGGGCTGGGAGTTGCGTTGCGCCGAGACCGGCGCGGAGGCGCTGGCAGCGCTGGCTGAAAGGCCGCCCAACCTCGTCCTCGTCGACATGAACCTGCCCGACATGACGGGACTGGAGCTGATCGAGAAGGCGCATGCCCACGTTGGCCTGGCTGAAGCGCTGAAGGGGCTGCGCTGGGTGGCCTTGTCGGCCGACGACCCCGGCAGCGTCGTGCGCGCCGCGCGCGCGGCGGGCTTCCACGACTACTGGCTCAAACCCATCGACGTGCCGCGCCTTGAGTCCGCGCTGCGCAAGCTGCTGGCCTGAGCAAGGGTCGACCACAGTTCCAGCGACCTGGCGGGCGCGCAGCGGCGCCAGAAAAAAGAAAAGCCCGGCAGTGCCGGGCTCGTAATGGCAGGCCGCTTGCGCGGCGCTGCATCACTTCAGGTGGCTGTTGATCAGCTTGGTCATCTCGAACATGTCGGCCTTGGCCTTGCCGAAGATTTCCTTCAGCTTGGCGTCGGCGTTGATGACGCGCTTCTGCAGCTCATCCTGCAGCTTGTTCTTCTTGATGTATTCCCAGACCTTCTTGGTCACATCGGTGCGCGGCAGCGGGGCTGCGCCGACGATGGCGGCCAGGGCCGCGCTGGGGGTCAGTGCCTTCATGAAGGCGGCGTTCGGCGTGCGCTTCTTGGCGGGTGCTGCGGCCTTTTTGGCCGGAGCTGCCTTCTTCGCGGGCGCGGCGGCCTTCTTGGCCGGAGCCGCAGCCTTCTTTGCAGGCGCTGCCGCCTTCTTTGCCGCTGGTGCAGCCTTCTTGGCCGGTGCCGCCTTCTTAGCGGGCGCGGCCTTCTTCGCAGTTGCCATGTCGATTCACTCCATCAAAGGTTGTTGATGTGCGGGGCCTGGGTGAAGGCCGCGTAAGCCTTCAATACTCGCTAGCACCCTGCGGCGGCGATGGTACTGCGCTTCTCTAGGGGAAGAGAAGGCTTTCATAGAGGGGATGACCCGCACAGGCCCATGAAATCGACCCTTTGAGCCTTGCATGTCGCTAGGCCGCATCACTCGGGCCATCGCGTGGCTTGCAATCAGACGAGGTCGTCGGCCGCTGGCGCGCGTTTGGTGCCGCTGAACATCGCCGCGACCAGGTTCTCGCGATGCCGCCAACTGGTCGTCATGACGCCGCCCAAATGGCCGACGACGAGGGCCAGCATGAGCCAGGCCAGCGCCGCGTGCAGCTGCTCGAGCCAGGCATAGCCCCACAGCCATTCCGTGGTGTAGAGCCAGCCGGTGAGGCCGAGCGCGGCCGCCGTGATCCACAGCAGCAGGGCCATCCAGCCGCCCAGCGGGTTGTGGCCGATATAGCGCGGCGCGTGGCCGGCGCGCAGCGCACGTGCATAGCCCAGCACGGCATGCGGGCCGCGCACGAACTGCGCGAGGCGCGCATGGCGGCTGCCGGCAAAGCCCCAGGCCAGGCGCGAGGCCACCGCTGCAAGCCCCGCGTAGCCCGCATAGTGATGGACCGTGTCGAAGTCGGCAGGTGGCCAGTGGCCGCTGATCCATGCGGTGGCCATGGCGGCCGCCAGCCCCCAGTGCAAGGCGCGCACCAGGCCGTCCCAGACGCGAATGCGCGCGGCCACGGCGGTCCTACTGCGCGACAGCGGCGGCGGGCTTTTCGCCTTCCGGGTAGACGCGCTCGAAGGTCCTGGGGTGGAAGAAGACCTCGGCCTTCTTCCCCTGCGCGTCCAAGCCGTAGACCTCGTAGCAGTTGTTGAAGTTCTTCACCTGGCGCACCTTCCAGCCTTCGGCTTCGAGCTTGCGCTGCAGTTCCATCTGCGGTTTCTTCTCTGCCTTGGGCACGGTGGCGCAGGAGATGTTGCCGTGCGCAAGCGCGGCCGAGGCGCAGGCGACGAGGCTGACGGTGGTGGCGAGGCGTTTCATCGAGGAGTCCTTTCGGGAAAGCTGCCGGGCCAGAGCAGCGCCGGGCCGGCGTCGGCGAGGGTCCTGCAACCCGAGAGCACCATCGCGATCTCGAGTTCGTCGCGCAGCAGGCGCAGCGCATGCGCGACGCCGAGCGCACCGCTGGCAGCCAGCGCGTGCACGTAGGGGCGGCCGAGCAGCACGGCGCTGGCGCCCAATGCCATGGCCTTGAGCACATCGGTGCCACGGCGGATGCCACCGTCGACGAGCAGGGGCACATCGGGGCCGAGGGCCGCGCGCAGCGGCGGCAGCAGCTCGGCGGTGGCCGGCAGGGTGTCGAGCGTGCGGCCGCCGTGGTTGGAGACGATGAAGCCGGCGACCCCGCGGGCGAGCGCCTCACCCGCGTCGTCGGCATGGGTTAGGCCCTTGAGCAGCAGTGGCAGCCTGCTTTCGGCGCGCAGCCAGGCGACCTCGCGCCAGGTGGCGGCGCGCGGCATCAGGCCGTCGAACAGCGCGTTCTGGCCGGGTTGCAGGTTGAGCGGCTTCTTCAGGCCGCCGAGATTCACCGCGCGAATGTCGTCGGGCAGCTTGAAGCCGATGCGGCGTTCGCGGTCGCGCGCGCCATGCACGGGCGCGTCGACGGTCAGCACCAGCGCCTGGAAGCCGGCGGCCTCGATGCGGCGCAGCAGCGCGCGCATGAAATCGCGGTCGTCACGCCAGTAGAGCTGGAACCACAGCGGACCGGCGCCCGGCTCTGCCAGCAACGGCGCGGCGACGTCTTCGAGGTCGACGCTGGCCTGCGCGCTCAGCAGCAGGCCAGCGCCCTGCGCGGCTGCAGCGTGGGCCATCGCGAGCTCGCCGTCGGGGTGGAAGAGGCGCTGGTAGGCGATGGGTGCCAGCAGGACGGGGTGCTGCAGCTCGCGGCCCAGCAAAGTGATGCGTGTGTGGCCGCCGGCCAGGTCGCGCAGCATGCGTGGGTGCAGCTTGATGACATCCCAAGCCGCGCGATTGGTGCGCAGCGTCAGTTCGTCGGCTGCGCCGCCGTTCAGATAGGCCCACGCGTTGGCATCGACGCGAGCCTGGGCATGCGCTTCAAAGTCGGCGAGGTTGGCAACACCGTCCGGCAGCGGTTCGAGGCGCGGCGCGGTCATGTGTCGGCCCACATGCGCAGCAGGTTGTGATACGTGCCGGTCAGCTGCACGAGTTCGGGCGTCTCGCCGCGTTCGCCGCGCAGCGCCATCAGGCTCATGTCCATCTCGTAGAGCAGACGGCGCTGTTCGTCGGCGCGCACCATGCTCTCGATCCAGAAGAACGCCGCCAGCCGCTCGCCGCGCGTGACGGGCTCGATGCGGTGGACGCTGGTGCCCGGGTACACGACGAGGTCGCCGGCCGCGAGCTTGACACGCTGCTCGCCGTAGCTGTGCTCAATGACCAGCTCGCCGCCGTCGTAGTCGGCGGGTTCGCTCAGGAAGAGGGTGCAGGAGATGTCGGTGCGCACACGTTGCACGCCCCCGGGAAGGTAGCGCACGGCCTGGTCGACATGGCTGCCATAGGCATTGCTCGCGCCGGCGTAGCGATTGAACAGCGGCGGCAGCACGCGCTTCGGGATCGTGGCCGAGAAGAACAGCGGGTGCTTCTCCAGCGCCTGCAGCACCAGCGCCTGCAACTCGCGGTGCTGTTCGCTGCCGGGCTGGAGCTGCTCGTTGTTCTTGACCTGCGCGGCCTGGCGTCCGGCGGTGGCGCGGCCGTCGGCCCAGGCGGCCGCGGCCAGCAACTGCCGGGCCCGCGCGAGGCTGGCGGCGTCGAGGATCTGGGGGATCTTCAGCAGCATGGCAAGGCGCGGTCAGGCATCGGCTCAGAACTTGTAGGTGCCCGTCAGCGCGACGATGCGGCCCATGCCCGGCAGGTAGTGGCCGGAGTAGAGCGTGTCGGCATAGCGCTTGTTGGCCACGTTGTCGACGTTGAGGCGGAACAGCAGCGCGTCCTCGATGGCCGTGTACTCGGCCATCAGGTTGCCGATGATGAACTTCGGCGCGTAGAAGCCGGGGTTGCGGTTGGGCTGCTGACCGCTGCGCGCCACGAAGCCGCCGCCGACGCGCCATTGCGGCGTCAGCTTGTAGGTCGTCCACAGGCTGCCCGAGTAGCGCGGCGTCAGCGACGGACGGCTGCCCTGGCCCTCGGCGCCGGGCGCACCGATGTCGATCCTGGCGACCGGCATCCACGTGAAGGTGCCGAAGATCTCCCACTCGGGCGTGATGCGGCCGGTGATGTCGACATCGATGCCGGCCGCATGGCGCTTGCCGGACAGCACGACGAGGTTGGTCAGCGGGTCGGTGTTGCGCTCGTGCAGCTTGGTGGCGCGGAAGATGCCGAAGCGCGTCGTCAACTTGCCGTCGGCCGAGTCGTACTGGCCGCCGAGCTCGACGTTGACCGACTTCTCGGGCGGGATGTTCGCGTTGGCGGCGCTGAGCGAATAGGTGTCGCCCGAGGTGTTGAAGGAGGTGGCGCCCATCAGGTGGAAGGACAGCCGCTCGCTCGGCTGGAACAGCACTGCGGCGCGCTTGCTCCATTCCGAGATCTTCATGGCATAGGGCGTCGTCGTCGGCGGCGACGGGGCGTTGCTTGGAATGCTGTACACCCTGTAGTCGCCGTCGAGCTTGTCGTAGCGCAGGCCGGCCAGCACCTTCCACATCGGCGCGACCTGGACCAGGTCCTGCAGGTAGGCGCCGTAGCCCTTGGAAACGTATTCGTTGTTGGTGCGGAAGCTGCGGCGGCCTTCGTCGATCCAGGCGCCGTCGTCGGGCCGGCCCACCGTGGTGGTGGGCTTGGGCGGCACGATGCCACCCTGGTTGGCCGAGTAGGCGGCGTAGACCTGCTTCTTCTCCTGCGAGAAGTCGACGCCGGTGGTGATGTTGTGGGCCATCCCGGCGGCATGGATGCGCGCGCTCAGGTCGCTCTGCACGGTGACCGTCTGCATGTCCTGCACCTTGAGCTGGGTGCCGCGGTTGATGACGGTGTTGGGACCGAAGGTGGCCAGCGACACGGCCAGGCCGCCGGGTTGCAGCGCCGCGCCCGCGAAGCGCACGGTGCCGGCGCGCTGGTTGCGGGTGTAGGACGCATAGCGGGCCTTGCTGGTCAACTCGATGTCGGCGCTGAAGCGGTGCGTGTGCTGACCCATCACGTATTGCGCCGAGCCCTTGTTGCGGTCGCTGGCCATGCCGTAGTAGGCGGTCGGGTCGACCGGCACCAGCGTCGTGTCGGCCACGGGCGAGGTCAGCGTCGGGCGGATCCACGGCATGCCGTAGTTCATGCCGTTGCCGTTCTGCAGCGCGTACATCGTCAGCGCGAACTCGTCGGTCTCGCCGATGCCGGTGCGCACCGAGCCGGCCAGGCCGACCTTGTTGATCATGTTGCCGGCGCCGTCGTTGTCGGCGCGGTCGACCATGGTGCCAATGCGCCAGGCGGTGGTCTCGCCGGTGCGCGCATTGAAGTCGCCCACCGCGCGCAGGCCGGCGTGGCTGGAGGCGGTGATGGCGATCTCGTTCTGATCGGCCAGCACGGCCTGCTTGGTGACCTGGTTGACCGCGCCGCCGCTGGAGCCGCGGCCGAACATCAGCGCGCCGGAGCCGCGCAGCAGCTCGACCTTGTCGAGAAAGAAGGTGTCGCGCTCGTAGAAGGCCGGGTCGCGCATGCCGTCGATGAAGATGTCGCCGGTGCTCTGCAGCGAGATGCCGTGGATGCGGATGTCCTCCTCGCCGCCCTCGGCCGCCATGAAGGTGATGCCGGCGGTGTTCTTCAGCACTTCCTTGACGTTGTCGAGGTTGCGGTCGTCCATGAGCTTCTCGGTCACGACGGTCAGCGATTGCGGAATGTCGCGGATGTCCTGCTTGCCTTTGCCGATGCGCGTTTGGGTGGCCTGGTAGGCGTCCTTGCCCTGCGGCTCGGCGGCGGCCTTGACGCGCACGGTCGGCAAGGCGGCTTCCTCGGTGGCGGGCTTGGCCGGCGCGGGGGCCACGGAGGTCTGGGCCATGGCGGCCGTGGCCAGGCCGAAGCCGGCGGCGAGCGCACCCAGCGGCAGCAGATTCAGGACCGGGCGCGCCTTCGGGCGCGAGGATTTGCGGGACATATGAACTCCTCGTGGTGTGGGGCGGCGATGCGCTGCCCACGCGGCCTGGCGATGGCTTGGCCGTCTTGCTGTTGATGAAAGAGAAAGAAAGCGGGCTGGGTCGGGCCGTGAGCGCTCAGTGGCGCTCGGGCTCGCTGACGAAGCCGACGCGCGTCAGGCCGGCCGTGCTGGCGTCGGCGAGCGTCTCGGCGACGGCGCGGTAGGCGACGTTCTGGTCGGCACGCAGATGGATCTCGGGCTGCAGGGCTTTCAGGCCCTCGGCCTTGAAGCGCTCGACCGCCTCGGCGCGCGTCAGCGGCTCGCCGTTCCAGTAGCGCTGGCCGGCGGCGTCGATGCCGAACTCGACCTTGTCCGGCTTGAGCTCGTTGACCTGCGAGCTGACCTTGGGCAGGTCGAGCTTGACGGCATTGGTCAGCAGCGGTGCGGTGACGATGAAGATGACGAGCAGCACCAGCATCACGTCGATGAGCGGGACCATGTTGATCTCGGCCATCGGTGCGCTGGCGCGCTTGCTGTCGAAGGAGGCGAAGGCCATGGCGTGCGGTCCTTCGCGTTCAGGCGGCGACCGTCGACTTCAGCGGCCGCACATTGCCCGTGGCACCGGCGCCGGGCGCCTCGCCCAGCGTCAGGAAGCTGTGCAGCTCGTAGGCGAAGGCGTCCAGCCGGGCGGTCAGCACGCGGTTGCTGCGCGTGAAGGCGTTGTAGGCCATGACGGCGGGGATGGCGACGGCCAGACCGATGCCGGTCATGATCAGCGCCTCGCCCACCGGGCCGGCCACCTTGTCCAGCGTGCCGGCGCCGCTCATCCCGATTGCCAGCAGCGCGTGATAGACGCCCCAGACCGTGCCGAACAGGCCGATGAACGGCGCCGTCGCGCCGATGGTGGCCATGGTCGTCAACCCCGATTCCAGGCGCGTGGTCTCTTCGTCCAGCACCTTCTTGATGGTCCGCGTGATGAAGTCGTTGGCAGTGCCCGCCTCGGCCAGCTTGGCCGAGCCGTAGCGGGCATGGTGGGCCTGGGCGTGCATCGCGTGTGCACTCAGGTGCGAAAACGGGTCATGCGCACCATGGGTGTTCAGCTCGGCCTGCACGGCGGCGAGCGAACGCGCGTTCCAGAAGAAGTCGAGGAAAGTCGTTGCGCGCTTGTTGCGCAGGTACTGCGCCACGCCCTTGGCCACGATCAGGCCCCAGGAGGCGATGGACATGACGACGAGCACGCCGAGCAGGAACTTGCCGACGGCGTCGGACTGCGCGATGAAGTGGCCGAAGCCTGGGGCCGGCGCGGCGGCGGCGATGACGGTGGCGTCCATGAGGTTCTTCAGTTGGCGATCAGAGGGAGTAATCGAAGGCAGCCAGCGCCTGGATGTCGATGGCGCTGCCGTTTTCCATGTAGGGAGAGAACAGCGCTTTGCGAATGCTCTGCAGGGCCGCCTGGTCCAGGCGCTCGAAGCCCGAGGACTTGTGCACCCAGGCATCTTTCAGCCGCCCGTTGGCATCCACGGTGATGCGCAACGTGACGACGCCTTGCTCCCTGGCCCGGCGCGACAGCAGCGGGTAGTCCTGGGGCGGCTCCTTGACGTAGCGCAGCGCACTGGACGGGAT
>NZ_JBQVNP010000188.1:0-8478 GCF_052436255.1 Roseateles sp.
CGTCCGTGACCATCGACTCGCCTCCCAAAACTCCCAGCAACCGATATGGATTGAATATCTTCCTGGGAGTTCTGACCATCGGCGATCACCCCGAATCCCCAGTGTTCATGCGGGTGGGCGGGGTTCTGCAGGTCCGACTACCGTAGTCAACGTAGTTTTGCGTGCGAATCGGCTCGAACTGGTGGAGGACCGCAGCTTTACGATTGCCAAGAGCCTTGACTTCGTCGTTCTCGACAACAACATTATGATTATTAATAAGCGGTCGTTTGAGGCTTTGCTGAACTACAGGCTCGAATACACACAGTCATTTGCCACATTACAAACGGACCCTACCTTCTCGGCTTGTTTTACTGACCTGACACCGCTGATTATCCATGTGGGTACGAACACGATGCATCTTCGTCGCATGGCCGTTATCCAGCAAAAAGCCAACTACGCAAATCCTACCTATATGCAGCGGCTCCGCGACGTGAATGCTCAAGAGGGCTGGAATATCGAGTTTGACACTGCGGGTCGAATTGTGGCGACTGAGGACACGATGAGGGCCATCATGCAAGTGCTGCTCAACCATCGCCTTCATTCAAAGCTGTCTTTAACGACGTTTGACGTGCCGTCCGCCGCTGCGTTGTAGTGCGCGAGCAGAGGTGCAGCCAGGGGCTCGGCCGCAAACCGCGATCACGTCGGAGCAGAGGGAATCGGTGCCTGGTCAAGGTCAAACGCGATCCCGATGGCTCGCGCCAGCTCGGGGCGTCGCAAAGGGGATCCGGAATTTCCGCTGAGCGCCTAGATGCGCTGTGCGCGATCAGCGGTCCTAGGTGAATCCTCCTCAACGCAACGCATTCGCAGACGCGCCACGTGCTTCAGCGATGCGCTACGCCTGCTCTTCACGAGCAACGACCGCGTCTTCGCGCTTCTGCCGGCTTGCTGCGTACTCTTTGAATTCCGCGATATGTCGCTGAAGCTCGCGCTGCAGCGGGCGCGCCCAGACCGCGTTCTTGATCCAGAAAAGTGCTTTGCCTACCCGGCGATTCAGAAGCGGTTCCGTCAGCTTCTGCACGACCGGTGATCGATAGAAACGCCACGCGAGGATGTGAACCATTTCCTCTCTGGCCTGCAGCTCGATGAAGCGCAGGTTGTATACCTCGCCCCACTTCTCGACGTACTCGCGCTCCTCCCCCAAGGCCACCTCAAGGCGATCTATAGGATGCGTGACATGCACGACGGGGTAGCGCGGCAGCAGATCCTTCCCGGATTCGTCAACGATCTCAACCAACTCCACGCGGAACTCGTCGTACGGTGTGTAGACCAAGTTGCCTTTGATCTTCGGGTATCGAAACGGAATAGCTGGTAGAGCCGCGCGATGACGGCGCTCGTCGACATGGCGCATTACCACTTCGTTCTGATAGCAGACCTTGCTATTCGATGCCGACACAGCAATCACTGCTTTGGACAGTCGAACACCACGATGCGTGCGAACTTCGATGGTGGGCTCTCTTTGCCGGGCACCATGCAAGTACTCGTCCCAGAAGAGCATGTACTGAAGGTGCTCGCCTAGTGGGTATGGCTGAGCTTCGATCAGCAGCCGGTGATCGTGGTAAAGCGTCGAAAGCGCATAGGCGCGACGACATACGAGCTTTTCAAGAAGCCCGTACCCCCAGCTGACGACGCTCTTGGCTGCGCCAAGCATTGAGCTGCCGATGTCCATCGTTCCTCCGTAGGATTGAGCGCGGTACCTTTTCAGCGCAACAGCCAGACAAGCAGAAGGACCACCGCACTCCCCACAACGCACGTCCCCAATACGGCGGACAGCCGAGCGCCCATGAATGCCTTCGTCTCGTCGGCTGAGTATTGGCCGCTCAGCTGATCAAGCTGCACTGAAAGATGCTGCTCACCGGCTCCTGACCCACGACGTAGGCCAAGCCGGCGCTCAGGACGCCTTGGGATAGTGGGTGGTACAGGTCGGGCGTTACGAGCAGCCATTGCACGCCTCGCCGGCGCCAGAACTCGCGCTCCAAACGGAGGAGTTCCAAAACGCGGGGCCGCTTCAGCTCCTCGGCGTACTTGACGGCCACCGCCAGCATCCCGCTGTCGGAATCGGCAACGGTGGCCCCGAAGTACAGGACAAGGTCCGATGTCATCGACCAAAGCCGCGTGACACCTTTGTGCGTCAGCCTCGGATGGCGCACCTCAAGGTCGCACGCAATCGCCTCGGTCCCCTCCACCCAGCCATCATTTGGCCCGGCTGACGGCCCGTGCTGGCCCGAGGTCGTCGGTAGCCCAAACTGCTCTCGCACCTCGATGAGGCCGGCGCACATCGTCGCAAAGGCGAAGGCGACGTACTCGGCGTCGGAAAGCAGGTGGACCAGGCGCCCGCTGCTGACGTAAATGAGATGCGATCGACCGCGGCTCGACGGATCGGATCGCGTGACCTGGTGCCAGGGTTGGTAGTCGGCGCCTGTGCCGGTGCCCCGTCCCTGCTTCTCCCACCGATCCAGCAACCCTGGTGTGAAGCGTCTTCCTTTGCGCATGCTCGAACCCTTTTCCGCGTGCAGGCGAGCGCATCCAGTGCCCGCTCGACGCGATCACAAAATTTAAAAAAGGGGAGTTGACGCGCTCCGGTGGCGCGGATAGATTTCAGGCGTCGCTTCCTGAAATCTGGGCTTCAACTCCCAGTACGAAAAACGCCACGTGCTTGCCGGCCGTGGCGTTTGTGTTTGTGGTGTGGACTTGCTGGTGCCCTGCTCCTCGTTGGCTACGGTCGAAGGTCCGCACCAATGCCGATAGCCCATCGACGTTCGTTGCGTTGCCACCTGGGATGGCACCTTCGGGAAACCGCCCAAAACGGGAGCTGTGAGCCGCGGAGGCTTGGTCTTCGCTAATCGGCCAAGCTTTAGTTTGCATTGTGCTCAGGCGGCGTCAAGAGCGTTGCGACCAGTGGCCCTGTCGAGGGCACGTCAAATGCTCACCGCATCTCACTGCGGCTGACCGCGTCGCTCCCGCCATCGTCCAACCATAGAAGTCCTTCTTTACACCATGTGTAAAGAAGGACTTGCGGATGTCAGCTATTTGCCATAGACTCGTCAAATGGAAGTTGAGTTCGACGATGACGACCTAGACCGCCTGGAAAGGGATGCCCAATACACGGGCAAGTACTCCCAAGAGATCGTGCGCGCCTATCGAAAACGGATTCAGCAAATTCGCGCCTTCAGAGACGAACGCGACTTCGCAAATGTGCGTTCGTTGAATTTTGAAAAACTCAAGGGAAACCGAGAGGGAGAGCACTCAATACGTCTTAATTTGCAATGGCGACTGATTCTCGAAATTCGAGGCGGGCATCCTTGCAAAGTAGTCGGGATTATTGAAATCGTCGACTATCACTAGAAATTGGAGATCCCATGAACGCACGCGTGCCTGCAGAAGTATTCCCGCCTGGAGAGTTCCTCCGGGAGGAGCTGGAAGCGCGGGAATGGAGCCAGCAAGAGTTGGCGGATATTCTTGACCGGCCGCCCCGCTTGATCAGCGAGATCGTCGCGGGAAAGCGGGCCATCACGCCCGAAACTGCCAAAGGGTTGGGCGATGCCTTCGGTACTTCACCGGATTATTGGATGAACTTAGAGAGTCAGTATCAGCTCTCGAAAGTAAAAACATCAAATAACAACGTTGCGCGCAAGGCGCGGCTTTATGACAAGTTCCCAGTCCGGGAAATGATGCGCCGTGGTTGGGTCCGAGCGAGCGAGAACATAGACGTCTTGGAGCAGCGCTTCTGCGACTTCTTTTCCATCCCAGACATATCCGTGGAGCCGGATCTCTGCCACAGTGCGAAGAAGACCGACGCGCTATCGGATGTCACTCCACTTCAGCTGGCTTGGCTGTTTCGCGTAAAGGCTTTGGCGAGCCAGCAAGTTGTTGACGCCTATTCGCACACGAAGCTGCTGGCGGCAGTCGAAAAGCTAAAGACACTCACGCATTCCCCAGAAGAAGTGCGCCATGTGCCTCGCACCCTTGCGGAGGCCGGCGTTCGTCTTGTACTGGTCGAGCCCATGGCTGGCTCCAAGATTGACGGCGCCTGTTTTTGGCTAGAGGGCGACAAACCGGTCATCGGCATGACGTTGCGCTACGACCGCATCGACAACTTTTGGTTCGTGCTACGGCATGAAATTGAGCACGTGCTGCGCGAGGACGGGAAGGCAAGCAACCAGGCAGTGATCGATACGGACGTGGGCGAGGACAACGCTGAACTGCCCGAATGCGAGCGACTGGCGAATGCCGCTGGCGCGGAGTTCTGTGTGCCTTCAAAAGAGCTCGATAGTTTCATTGCGCGTGTCCATCCGTACTTTTCTGAAGAGAAGGTGCTGCGGTTTGCGCAACGCATCGGTGCCCATCCAGGTTTGGTAGTTGGGCAGCTGCAACGTAGGCTGGGCCGTCACGATTTCTTGCGCAAGTACCAGGTGAAGGTGCGGGCGCTTGTACTGCCTTCGGCCGATGCCGACGGCTGGGGCTCGTTCTCCGAGTAATTACCGCATTAAGTTGGGAACTACTATGTCTGCATATGCGAACCAAGTGAAGTCATACATCGAACGCTACCAAACAGAGGTTGGCGGCGATGGCCTGCTAGATCCTCATGCTGTGGCCGAGTGGGCGTACCGCAATGGACTTCACAAGCCCAGCGTCCGGACCGTCGTCGATGCCATCGCCACAGACATTGCCCAGCAGTTTCGTGAGGACTATAGGACCGACGCCAAGGGCCAGCGGTACCGCGCAATGCACGCGGTGCGCTCTAAAAAGGGCGACAAAACTATGTCCCTCTGGGCGGATATGGACGATGAGCGCGCGCCGAGAGACCATTTTGTGAGGTCATTCGCGCAGCGCCGCCAGCAGATAGTGGGTGACTGCTACCAGCTCAAGACGGACGTCGACGTCTACAACGCGAAGGATCCCGCTCAGAAGCCGATCCAGGTGCCGCTCGATTTCACGGTTGACGTTGAAGAACTCCAATTGCCCTTTAAGGGAAAGAAGGCTGCTTGACGCCCGTTTTGCTCCGACAGTAAAAATCGGCAGTCGTTAGCTGTTCACAGCTCTACTGATCGCCTATTTGACGCCGGCTGGGACGCACCGTTGCTACGCGATGCGCGCTTTCTCGCTCCAGTCGCCCAACTCATGGAGCTTAGCGCGGATCAAGTCAAAGCGTCGCATTGCGGCCGAGATGGCTTTCTGCTGATCAAGGTCGAATGACCCGTCGAGCCGCACTGGTATGTTGACTACCAATTGGCTAACACGGCCTTGAAACAACTTAGCCTCGTACAGAAATCCACCTGAGGCAATCGCTCTGCGTAGCTCACTCGCTATGTAGTCAGCATCCAGTTCGGAACTCAAAATTTCAACGGCGATGACGTCGTCTGTCAACACGCACCGTTCTTGACGTACAAATACCTTGCCAACAGCTTTTGCGCCGTTTGCAATCACAGTGACGATAGCTTTTGTATCCGTTTCGATGTGAATGCCGTTCTTCCTCAGATACGTCTCTGTGATATTGCCCTTCGATGCGCTCTTTTCTTTAAAGCACGAGTACACCGGAATGTCGCCCTTGTTAGCTCGGATGTCCTCGTTGCGAATGCGAGTTCCCGGTCTAACCAAAAACAGAGTGGCATCCGACAAAACCACTTCCTCGGACGCCCCCGAAGTGAGTGCACTAATTTCTTGTCGCGACGCGTCTAATTCGGCCACGAGTTCAGTTAGCTCTGCAGTTGCAATGTCTATGAACTCCGTGCGCTCAATGGACTCTGCTTTGACGCCTAGACTAACTAACTCGTCCTCAGACCAGAAGCGAGCTGTATCCCACCTATCATTAGCCGTAAACTCAACTGCGCTGACTACCTTCACGACCGGCGACGTCGGCACGCGCCTTCCGTTGTCACGCTCGATGAAGTAATCCGCGACCTCAGCTAAGTCGTTGCTATTCGGCGTAGGCACGCGAGCTACGTCCAAGGTTTCCCCAATGGTTCGCACGAATCCGCACAGCACGTCAGGACGGGTATCAGCCGCTGTGTGCCGCTTTTCAAGAACCAGAATGCTAGTGGGCTGAGAGGTGTTGAAAAATGTGTTGCGTGGCAATTCAATGGACGCAAGTATGTTGCACTCGGCCAGCAGTCGTTCCTTCGGCTTCGGCTCCGTACGGTTCAACATGCCTAATGGCACGATGACGAATGCGCGACCGCCCGGTTTAAGTGATCCGCTGATATAGCGCATGAACAACGCCTCAACGCCCAAGCCCCACCCTTCGTAGTAATCGCGCGGGGCTATGCCATTGCGCATGCCGGAAATACTCGCAAGCTCCTTCCGGTAGATCGCACTGCCCTGCGTGACGAACGGTGGATTGCTTAGCAATACGTCGATCACGTTTCGGGGAGGGTGTTCCAGCGAGCCAAGGGTTTCGTTTGCGTTCATCAGCACGAACGTGTCGGCCATTGCCTCGTTCAATGCTGGAAGCGTCGTAGACGGTTGCCGCAGCAGGTCGGCCAAGTGGAGCAGCGTGTTTGCCTTCGCCAGAATGTGCGTGTTGGCATCCATGTCCACACCAATCGTCCGCACACGGCGGCGCGGCTTGCCCGACTTAATCGTGACGTTGCCGGGCAACGCATCGTCAAGCAACAGCGGCTCTAAAACGAAGCCCCCGACGCCAGCGGCCGGATCGAGAACAACCGAATTGTCAGGCAGCTTGTTTAGTTGCGCCATTCGGATCATCTGGCGGACTACGTTACGCGGGGTGAAGAACTGGCCGAGCTTTTGTTGGCGCGGTGTGTTCTTCAAGAAGGTTTCATACAGCCGCAACTTGAACTCGGGGTCGATGGACTTGAGCGAGCCGAAGCGCTTGAACGCATCCAGGATTTCGAGGAACGTGCGGTTGAACGAGTCCAACGGATCGGCGGAAGACCGCAGGAACGCGAAACCGTTGATGACGGAGGTCTTCGACACGACAGTTTGAAGCCCGAACAGTGCGGCCACTCCCGGGTCACCTGCCAACACGTTGTCGGGGAACAGCGTCTTGATGTACGGCCGAATCTGCGTCACGTAGTAGCTGACCGCTGTCCTGCCGTGCTTGGCTTGGAACACGCCCGCGTCTTGCAGCAGTTCGTAGAACGTCAGGGACTTGGGCAGCGACGACGCGGGCAGGTTGTCTGACAAGAATTTCAGTACAAACAGTTCGACGAATGTCATCAAGCACTGCTTCGGCTCCTCCTTCGTCGCGTGCCAGATGATTTGCCAAACGGTCTGCGCAAGCTGGTGCGGGTTCTTTGCCACTGCCGCGTCACCGGCCAGCAAGTCTTCCAGCACCGCAGGGTTGAGTTCGCGGGGCTCGGGGAAGAACTTCAGCAGCCCTTCATTGAGCGACCCTTCCACATCCACGTAATGCGTGCGCGCGCCATCGGTAGCCAGTGCCACCCGGACGCCCATCACCGCCGCAGCAAATAGCCCTTGCTCGCACGCCTTCGTGAAGTCCTTGGCCGTCCGCATCTTGCGAGGGCCCTTGTGCTCAGCTATTGCGACGGGCACGGGCGTTCCCTTGCGGCGATCCACCAGCACGCGGTCGGGCTTGCACGCGCTAAGGGTCTTGGGGCGCTTGTATTCGGTGAACGGAAAAGTGACTGACGGCGCGATGGCGAAATCGAGCCCCGACAACTTGAGTTCGGCGACCGACGTTGCGCCGATATTCAGTTCTTCAAACAGCCCGAAGGCGTCCCCACGTAGTTGGCCCGTTGCAAGGTAGTTCCGCTGGGTAAGTTCCTCGTTCGCCATACGTTCTGCCTGAATCCATTCATTTTTGTTGTGTCTAGCGCAAAGGGCATTGTCCTTGCATCACACTGCCCGGCGCTCGGGCGTGTGTGCAGTAGCAACCCCTGGGCTTGCGGGTAGAGCAATCCAGGGCCCGAAGGCGCGTTCTGCCTGCACTCGCAAGGTGGTAGCAGCCGACCCCGAGGGGTTTAAAACGTCGCCACGACCGCTAGCGTCCGCCGCGGTCGGCTGCGGCTGCAGCCGACGCCAGCCGCTGGGCTGAAGGGCGGTCGTTCAAAAGCCCGTCGAAGCGGGCTAGGCTGCGGGGTCGAGGCCTACTCCCAGCGAGCGCACGGCACGTGCCCATGACGATGGGACCCGCATTGAGGGCTGCGCGCAGCGACCCCAGCGCAAACACCCCCTGGGCTTGTCCGGCACGCTCAGATGTGTCAGCGACCAGTCGATTGGAACGAGCGTCGCTTGTCGCAGACTTTATTGCTCTGTCGCGCACTCTATTGCGATGTCGCGGACTCTATTGCCCGTGAACACCCAACAAACCCTTACCCCGCTTTCACTCCACGGTCACGCTCTTGGCCAGGTTGCGCGGCTTGTCAACATCGGTGCCGCGCGCACAGGCCGTGTGATACGCCAGCAACTGCAGTGGCACCACATGCAGGATGGGGCTCAACGCGCCGTAGTGCTCGGGCA
>NZ_JBQVNP010000189.1:0-7939 GCF_052436255.1 Roseateles sp.
GCGCAGCGCGAGCAGGTCGCCCGCCACCGCAGCGGCCGGCGCGGGTGAGGGTGCGGCACCGGCGGCCGTCGCCAGGGCCGTGAGGCCCAGCGGCAGCGACGCCGTCTTGAAGAAGTGGCGGCGGCTGAAGTCGGTCATGGGCGCGTTTGCAGGGGTTGCAGCGTGGAGTCGGCCACGTGGCCGCTGCCGCGGCCCCACAGCTTGTCGTAGGGCCAGCCGGTCAGGTCCTCGACGATCCGGCGGTTCTCGTCGCTCTCGGCCTCGGTGGCGCCATTGCGCAGGCGCTCGACCTCGTGCACCAGCACCGCGTGCGTCTTCGCGTTCAGGCGGAACGACCAGGACGCGATGGCGCCCAGCACCAGCATCAGCAGCGGCCCGCCGACCATCAGCAAGGTGACGGTCTGCACGGCCTCGGCGCTTTGCACCACGACTTCGCCCGGCTTGGTCTTGATGTAGCCGCCCCAGTCGATGATCCAGCCGCTGGCCATGATGGCTGCGCTCTGCGCGAGCTTGCGAACCAGCGTCATCACACCGGCGAAGATGCCCTCGCGGCGCTGGCCGGTGACGGCCTCGTCGACGTCGGGCAGGTAGTTGTAGACCGACCAGGGCACGAAGTTCAGCGTGCCGCGGCCCAGGCCCGCCAGCACGATGGGGATGAAGAGCCAGAACACGAGGCTGAGGGAGAACTCGGGGCGCGTCGGGTCCAGCGAGGCGAAGACGCTGGTGCCCAGTGCCTTGAAGCCCGCATCGAAGCCGTCGGGCCGCACCATGTAGAACACCAGGTACAGAAGCAGCGCGGCGCCGAACAGCGAGGCGGCCAGCCGGTAGGCCAGCACGGGCCCGGTGCGGATGACGATCTGGATGGCCACCATGACCGAGACCAGCTGGGCCACGTACATGACCGTCATCAGCTGCGAGATGACGAGCGTGGCACCCATCAACACGGTGGCCACGAAGAAGGCGAAGGCGCTGTTGAAGATGTCCTGCGACAGGTAGCCGCCCAGGTAGATGGACAGGTGCTGGCGGAAGGCGCGGATCTTCAGCGTGGAGAACAGGTCGCGGAACATCTTCAGCGGGATACCCCACAGGATGAAGAACTTCACCCCGCCGAAGGTCTGCGACATGACGGCCTGTTCGCGCGTGCCGTACGGCCGCTCCCAACTCGTCAGCACGACGATGGTGACGACGACGGAGAAGATGACCCCGAAGATGGCCGCCATCCAGAAGAAGGTGTCGGGCGAGTCCTTGCCGCCGAACTGGGTGATCAGCAGCGTGGGCAGGTAGGACGCCAGGATGGCCGAGCTTTGCGCCACGATCATGCGGGCGCCGGCAAACTTGGCCTTCTCCTTGTAGTCCTTGGTCATCTCGGCTGCCAGCGTTTCCCAGGGGATGAGAAACATCGTGTAGAGCAGCTCGAAGAAGATGAAGACGAGCAGGTAGTAATAGAAGGTGTGGCCGGTGCGGAAGATCAGCGCGAAGCTGGGCAGCAGCGGGATGGTGATGAGCAGGAAGATCTTGCGCCGGCCGATCTTGCGGCCCACCCAGGTGTGGCGCAGGTTGTCCGACACATAGCCGATGAGCGGGCAGGTGATGGCCTCGATCAGCCGCGGCAGGCCCAGCACCAGGCCGGCCTCGGCGGCACTGAGGCCGCAGAAGGTCGTGAAGAAATAGAACAGCCAGCCGGTGATGACCGCCTGGGCGCCGGCGCCGAGCATGTCGCCACTGCCCCAGCCCCAGTAGTTGATCCAGGTGGGTTGTCTTGCGGCGGGGTGGAGGTTTTTGGTGATCATGTGCTTGGCGCTTGGAACGCTTGTCTCTGCTGCTTTGGCTTAATGCGTGAGGCCCATGCCGGGTCGTCGCCCCGGCGGGCGACCTTCTTTTTTTGCGACCAAAAAGAAGGCAAAAAGTCGCCCCCGAACCGCCCGGCCCTTAGCTTCGCAGCGGGCTGCCCTGTGGTGCTCGGTCGTCGAGGCCTCGCGCAAAACTCGCTTCGCTACGCTGCGCTCAGACAGTTGCGCGAAGTCAGTTCTTGAAGCGTGCTGCGCACGCGGCCTCAACGCCCTGCGCTCCTCGGCGGGCTCAGAGGGGGGGTGAATGAACAGCCGGCAACAGCCGGCTTCCGGGTTTGGCTGTTGGCTGTTGGGGTCCGGGGCCTCCCCCTCTAAACCGCCGAGAAGCGCAGAAGCCCGGGGCGTGCGCGCAGCGCACTTCAAGAACTGACTCGCGACGCTTGTCTGAACGGAGCGTAGCGAAGTGAGTTCGGCGCGGCCCCGGGTTTCGAGCATCGCAGGGGAGCCCGCAGGGCCGGTTTTGCGGGGGAGAGCTTTTTGCCTACTTTTTGGCGGCGCAAAAAGTAGGTCGGCCGCCGGGCCGAAATCCCGGCTGGGCCTTGCCACAAACCCAAAGCACCGCATCACGGCTCAGATGAACCGAACCAGCAGTTCGCCCATCGCCAACAACGCCATCGCCTGCCCGAACGGCATCGACGTCAACGGGATGTCCTTGTATTCCTGCAGCGTGTTGAACACCGGCGTGCCGAAGCTCACCTGCGTCAGCTCGCCTGCGTCGTTGATGTGCTTGCGCACCGCCAGCGCGGCCTTCACACCAAACGCTTCGTAGTCGCGCGAGATGTAGCCCTTGCGCACCGCCTTCAGGATGCCGTAGGCGAAGCCGGCCGAAGCCGCCGCCTCGTCGTAGGACGTCGGATCGTCCAGCAGCGTCGGCCACAGACCCGAAGGCGACTGGAATTGCGCCAAGGCCTTGACCTGCGCCTCCAGCGTGGAGATCAGGTGCTGGCGGAAGGCATCGCCCTCGGGCAGGTTCAGCAGCTCAAGGAACTCGGGGATGACGATGGTGACCCACGAGTTGCCCCGCGCCCACAGCGCATTGGCGAAGTTGTGCCGTCCGTCGAAGGTCCAGCCGTGGAACCACAGCCCCGTCTTGCGGTCGGCCAGGTACTTGATGTGCACGAGGAACTGGCGCTTGGCCTCTTCCACGTAGTGCGGGCGGTTCAACAGCAGCCCGAACTTGGCCAGCGGCAGCACGGACATCATCAACGTGTCGTCCCACAGCTGCTGGTGGTTCACGCTGTTGTAGACGATGTGCTGGAAGCCGCCTTCCTCGGTGCGCGGCAGGTCGTGGTAGACCCACTCGGCCCAGCGGTCGATATAGGGCAGATAGCGGCGGTCGCCGGTGCGGTCGAACAGGTAGGCCAGCGTCAGGAAGGGCGCCACCGTGTTGATGTTGCGGCTGGGCATGCCTTCGGCAAAGCGCGCCTCGAACCAGCTCGTCATGATGTCCCAGGCCTTGGGGTCGCCCGTCAGCTCCCAGACCTTGTAGACGCCGTACAGGCCCACGCCGTGCGTCCACTCGAAGCCGTTCCAGCCCTTGGTGTCCAGCACGCGGCCGTCGTCCAGGCGCAAAAGGAACTTGCCGTCCTTGTCCTCGATGTTGATCAGGTTGTGAATCAGGCGGTCGATGGCACCACGGATGTCGTCGCGGTCCGCGCCGAGGTGGGCCGTGTGGTGGGCCAGCAGCGGGTGGATCTTGGAGGAGTCGACGGGCTTGAGGGTCTGGTTGGACATGGTGTTTCTCGTCTCATTCAAAGCGGCAACTCGGCCGCGGCGAGGCCGGGCGCGCTGACGCGCAGGCGCGCGGGCATGGCGTTGTCGGTGCGGCGCAGCACGGCCAGGCCGCGGCCCTCGTGGACGGCATGCTCGGCATCCTTCGGATCATCCACGTCGGCCAGGTTGCCGTTGCCGATGCCGAGAATCTCGGCGGCCCCCAGCGGCTCGAAGCGCAGCTTCTGCGCGGCATCGGGCACGCGGCGGCCCTGGGCGTCGACGACGAAGAAGGCGACCTGCTCAACGCCGTCCTTGCCCGTGGCCACGCGCTTGAGCTCGACGCGTGCCGCCGCGCCGGCCGTCTCCAGCTTGAACTCGGCCACGGGCTTGCCATCCTTCAGGCCGACGGCCTTCAGCTCGCCGGCTTCAAACGGCAGCGTCCAGCTCAGGATGCCCTCGACGGCATCGGCCGCCTTCTGCGTGCCGACCAGCCTGCCGTTCAGCCACAACTGCACCTCGGTCGTGTTGGCATAGGCGGAGACGACGATGGATTCACCGGCAGGCCAGTTCCAGTGCTCGGCGACCTTGGCGCGCTTTTGCTGGTCCAGCAGCGGCGTGCCCTGGCCGGATTGCGATGCGTGCAAAGTGGCCGAGGCGGTGGCGGCCGCGAGGTAGACGACCGGTTTGTCGCTCCACAGGCTGGCGCGGAAGGCGCCGCGCGGTTTCATGAAGCCGGCCAGGTCGAAGAGGCCGAAGTCCGCCGCGCGCAGCGGCCAGCGGCCCGCCTCGCCGAGGTAGTCGAAGCCGGTCCACAGGAACTGGGCGCTGATGTAGGGCGTGTCGCGCACGATGGCCCAGGCGCGGTAGTCGTGGCGGTTCTCGCTGCCGTAGATGACGCGCTTCGGGAACTTGGCGTGGTCGGCCGCGTAGCGGGCTTCCTGGTAGTTGTAGCCGGCCACGTCGAACAGCTCGCCGAAGCCGACCGCGTCGCTCATCTCGACGGACGCCATGGCTGCCGTGACTGGCCGCGTCGGGTCCATGCGGCGCACCGCATCCACCAGCGGCTTGCCCCAGCGCACCAGGTCGCTGGCCGGCGGCGCGGCGGGGCGGTATCTGGCGCCCAGCACCGGATGCGAGAACGGGTCGTTGGGGTAGTCGACCTCGTTGCCGACGCTCCACATGATGATGCTGGGGTGGTTGCGGTCGCGCCTGACCATGTCTTCCACGTCGCGCACGCCCCATTCGGCAAACATCTCGCCATAGCCCTGGCGGCCGGGCACGCCGACGTTCCAGCCCTCTATCCACTTGTTCTTGGTCGGCGTGAACTCGTCGAAGGCCTCGGCCTGCACGAGCAGGCCCATGCGGTCGGCCAGGTCCAGCAGCTCGGGCGCGGGCGGGTTGTGGCTGGTGCGGATGGCGTTGACGCCGATGTCCTTCAGCTGCTGCAGCCGGCGCTCCAGCACCGAGACCGGCACGGCCGCGCCCAGGCTGCCGGCGTCGTGGTGCAGGCACACGCCCTTGAGCTTCACGGACCGGTCGTTCAGCGTGAAACCGGTGCTGGCGTCGAAGCGGAAGCTGCGGATGCCGAATGGCGTCGTCGTCTGGTCGACGAGCTGGCCTTGCACGAGGACGGTCTGGCGCAGCGTGTAGAGGGCGGGGGTTTCCAGCGACCAGCGCTGCGGCTTGTTGACCGCCAAGGTCTGGGCCAGCGCGCGGCGCTCGCCGGCGGCGAGCCGGGCCTGCGACTCGCGGGTCGCGACGACGCGGCCGTCCGGCGCGAGCAGCTCGGCGCGCAAGGTGAGCTGGCGCGCGGTCGTCGCGGCATTGATCAGCTCGGCCTGCGCCTTCACCTCGGCCTTGGCGGCGCTGACCTGGGGCGTCGTCACATAGGTGCCCCAGGGCGCGATGTGCAGCGCGTCGGTGAAGCTCAACCGCGCGTCGCGGTAGATGCCGGAGCCGGTGAAGTAGCGCGAGTCCATCTGCCGCGAATGGTCCACGCGCACGGCCAGCACATTGGGGCTGCCGTCGAACTTAAGGTAGGGCGTCAGCTCGAACTGGAAGCTGCTGTAGCCGAAGGGGCGGCCGCCGACGTACTGGCCATTGATCCAGACCTGGGCGCGTTCGTAGACGCCGTCGAAGCTGATGCGCGCGACGCGGCCCTTTTGCTCGGCGCCGACCGCGAAGCTGCGGCGATACCAGGCGATGCCGCCGGCCGCGTAGCCGTTGCCGCTGCCCAGGTCGGCGCGCAAGGGCTCGTCCATGCTCCAGTCGTGAGGCACCCGCACGGCGCGCCAGCCGCTGTCGTCGAAGGCCGGCTGCATCGCCGCGCCGGGGTCGGTCTTGCTGAATCGCCAGCCGCTGTCGAGCCGCTGCTCCTGGCGCTGGGCGAGGGCCGCGCTGGCGAGCAGGGCGGCCGTGATCAGGATGGGCAGGGGGAGGAGCTTGTTCATCGCTGCAGATTGCGGGGTTGGGGCACGGCTTGCAGCGGCACGCCGCCGCGCGCCACGGCCAGGGGCACCAGGCGCACGGCTTCCAGCGCATTGGCGGTCTGGCCATCGGTGGTCACGGCCAGGGTCAGCGTGTTCTCGCCGTTCGGGTTCAGGATGCCCGGCGGCAGCACGAAGACGCGCTGCGGGCCGATGTGGGCGATGAACTGGCCCATGTTCCAGCCGTTGACGAAGATCAGCGCGCGGTTCTCGACCTCGGAGCGAGGTTGGCTGGTGTCGCCAAAGGCCAGGCCCAGCTGCACGTCATGGCCTGGCGGCATGTCCAGCTTGAAGCTCGTGCGCAGCCAGTAGGTACCGGGTGCGGGCGGGGCTGCAGTGGGCGAGGTGGCGTCCCATCCTGGCTGTGGCTTGGCCGGGTCGACCGGCAGGTGCCAGCCCATGCGCTCGCCATGCAGGCCGCCGTTGTTCATCGGCCCGCGCACCAGGTCGGCAATGTCTTCGCCGCCCTTGTTGCCCTGGATCTTCCAGGCGATGGGCGTGCCGAAGCGCTGGCCGCCCTTGGGCGTGATGGAGGCGGAGATCAGGCCGCGCGCCTCCTTGTGCACGTCATCGGCGAACAGGTCCCAGTTGTGCGAGTTGTTGCGCACGACCACGGCGATGACGTGCTCGCCGGGCGGCAGGTCTCTGAGCAGGTGGCGGAAGGTGTCGGTGGTTTCTGGGAAGGGCCGGCCGGTGTCGTGTTCCTGCTGGCCGATGAATCTGCCATCCACCCAGACCTGGATCATGCCCGCGCCGCCGCCGCCGAAGAACAGCTCCAGCTGCAGCGGCTTGGTGTCGGTGGTGGTGAAGCGGCCGCGATACCAGACGTCGCCATGGTGGAAGCCGTAGTCGCTCATCGCCAGCACCGGCTGGCCCTTGTCGGACGCGGTGTAGACGTTGGCGGCCGAGACGGGCGCGTCGGTCCTGCGCCAGGCGCTGTCGTCGAACGTCGGGTCGGCTTCGAGCGAGTCGAAGCGGCGTGTCCAGGCCTGCTGCATCAGCGCCGGCAACTTGACCGCATCGGGGCCGGCCAGCGTGGCGCGGGCGACCAGGCTCAGGTCCTGAGCGCCGGCGGCCACGGCCTGGCCGTTGAAGCTCAGGCCGCTGATCCCGTCCGGCACCCAGGCGCGCAAGCCGCTGGTCTGCGTTGTGTCGCCGGTCAGCTGCAGCGTCTTGCCGCTCAGGGCGGCCGTGCGCACCAGCGCCGCGCTGCGCACCAGCACGGTCTGGTTGCCGGCCTTCAGGCGCCAGAACTCCCAGCCGGTCTTCTCGTCGGCCAGCAGCAACAACAAAGGCGCGCGGCCACCGCCGCTGATCAGCACTTCGATGAGGCCGGTGTGGGCGTAGTTCAGCCGCAGGTCGCCGCGGTTGGCGTCCCAGTTCACCTGGGCCTGGCCGCGCAGGAACTTGACGGTCGGCTTGGCCGAATAGCGCAGCACCGTCTCGCCGTCGTCGCCGTCGCGACCGTACAGCAGCGCCACGTCGCGTGGGCCCTGCTGCAGGTGGGTCTGGATCTCGGACGTCGAATAGACCAGGTGCTGGCGCTCCATCGCGTAGGAGGCCAGCAGCATCTTGGCGTCCTGGCCCGTCAGCGTCAGCTTGCCGGCCTGCGGGATGGCGTAGCTGCCGTCGCGAGTCTGCAGCTTGAAGCCGAAGGCGGCCGTGCCCGACAGGTGGTTGTGCTGGGCCAGCAGTACATGGCTGCCCAGCGCCTTGTTGACGTTGTGATAGAGCCTGACCCTGGCGTTGCCAGGGTCGAGCACCTCGCCCTTGTCCTGCGCCGCCAGTACTGGCGTGGCGGCCTGCACGAAGCTGCCCATCTGCTTGAGCACCATGGCCTTGTCGCGCATGACGCGCGACTCGTTGATGGGCGCGCCGTAGTCGTAGCTG
>NZ_JBQVNP010000190.1:0-7734 GCF_052436255.1 Roseateles sp.
GCCATGCAGTGCGCGTCGCCATGCGGGAAGACGATGACGTCGCCCGCCGCAAGCCGCACTGGCTCGGCGCCTTCCAGCGTCACATGGCATTCACCCTGCGTGATGAGGTGGAAGATCACCACGCGCTCGGCCGTCGGCTCCAGCAATGGAGCGGCAATGTCCGCATGCGGCGACTGGTAACACCACGGCGCGGTGAACCGGCCCTGCAGGAAGATCGCGCCCACCAAGCGCACCACACCCAGCGTGTGAGACAGCGCATCCATCAGCCCGCCGCGACCTCGATGGCCAGCATCAGCGGCACGGGCTGGCGCAGCGCCGCCGGCACCGATGAGCGCAGGCAGCTCTGCTCGACCAGCTCGTGGGCCTGCGCTTGCGTCAGCCCCGCAGCCGCCGATGCCGAGGCCCTGCCCTTTGCCGATGCGAGCTTCGAAGCCGTGCTGTCGACGTTCGGCGTGATGTTCACGCCCGATCAGCCCAAGGCCGCCGCCGAGCTGGTGCGCGTCTGCCGGCGCGGCGGGCGCATCGGCCTGGCCAACTGGACGCCCGAGGGCTTCATCGGCCAGCTGTTCAAGGTGTTCGGCCGCCATGTGCCGCCGCCGGCCGGTGCACAGCCACCGTCGTTGTGGGGCAAGGAGCCGCACCTGGCGGAGCTGTTCGGCGACGGGGTGAAGGATGTGGCGTTGACCCGCCGGCACTTCCAGTTCCGCTACCGCTCGCCGGCCCATTTCATCGATGTCTTCCGCACGTGGTACAGCCCGGTGCACAAGGCCTTCGCCACGCTCGGGCCGGACCAGGGCGCCGCGCTGGAGCGCGACCTGACGGACCTGCTGGCCACGCTGAACCGGGCCGGCGCCGACAGCCTCGTCGTTCCGAGCGAGTACGTGGAGGTGATTCTGACCCGGCGTTGAACGTCTCTCGTACATCGACGGCCACGCCCTGGCGGACCCGCGCCGCGCCGTCGTGCAGCGCCAGGCTGCGGTCGCCGAAGCCAGCGCACCGCCCGGCAGCCAGGCCTTCACTGGGGCCGCAGGAAGCCGCAGCCGTCGTTATGGGCGCGCGTTTGCCAGGTGCTCGGCGACCTGCTGCATGACGCGCGGATCACTGAGAAGGCGGCGATGGCCCAGGCCTTCGGTCACATGCAGGTTGCCGGCGGGCAGGCCCGCCAGCAGCCTCTCGCTGCCCGCCAGCGGTGCGGTCACGTCGCCGCGGTCGTGCACGATCAGCGTCGGCTGCAGCACGCGCTCGGCCAGCCAGGCCGGTTCGAAGTGGCCCAGCGAAGCGCCCTCACGCCGCTCGAAGCGCCCGCGCATGCGCGTCGCCAGGGCCTCGCCGGTGCCCATGGCGTCGGCGAACCAGCGCAGGAATTGCCAGGGTGGCGGCGCCAGGGCGATGAGTGCCACGCGCCGGGCCGGCAGGCCACGAGCCAGCGCGTGACTCAGCGCCATGGCGCCGAGCGAATGCGCGACGACGCCGTCCCAGGGCCCGAAGCGCGCCGTCACGGCGAACATCGCCCGCACCCACTGCAGCAGGTTGCTGCGCCAGCCACCGCTGCGCCCATGGGCGGGCAGGTCCAGCAGCACGGGCTCGAAGCCGGCGAAGGCCAACGTGTCGGCCAGCGGGCGCATCTGCTGCGCATCACCAGCCCAGCCGTGGGTCAGCAGCACCTTGGGTCGGCCAGGCTCGATGTCACTGCGCTGCCACACACTGATGTGGCCGCCCTCGAAAGGCAGCTGGCGCTCCAGCCAGGGCCGGGGCACGGCGCGCGAGCGGGCCAGCCACTTGGTGGGCATGGGCGTGAAGAAGAGGCCCATGGCCAGGCGCGTGCCGAGGGCCGGCGACACATGGTGCAGGCCGCGCAGCAGCGCGGCAACGCCGCGTGCCGCCGGTGAGGCGAAGAAGGCGGCGGCGGGGTTGTGGATGGTCATAGTCGCTCCATATTTCGCACGACCGTGCGATGTGTTGGCAAAAAAATCAGCCCGTGATTGCGGGGGTTCTGGGCGTTCTGGACGCGCCGGCGGCGGCCAGCATGCGCTCCCAGGCCTTGACGCCGCGCTCATGCACACGCGGGTCGCGCAGGAAGCGGGTGTCGCGCAGCAGGCCGGTGAAGAGGGCGTCCATCTCGAAGACGAACTGTTCGGCGTCGAGGTCGGCCTGCAGATGGCCGGCCTCGATGGCCTGCGTCACGGTGCGGTGCAGTGCGGCGCGCATGCGCAGCACGCCGTCCTGCAACTGATCGCGCACGGGGCCTTCACGGTCGTCGTACTCGAAGGCACCGGCCGTGTAGAGACAGGACAGCGTCCGGTCTGCGTTGGTAGCGCGGGCCAGCCAGCGGCGCATGATGTCGTCCAGCCGCGGCAGGCCGCGCGGCTTGCTCATCGCGGGCACGAACACGGCCTGCTGAAAGCGCCGGTCGTACTCCAGAATGACGGCCACCTGCAGTTGCTCCCGCGAGCCGACGCGCGAGAACACGCCGCTCTTGGACAGGCCCAGCC
Source organism: Roseateles sp. (assembly GCF_052436255.1). Lineage (GTDB taxonomy): Bacteria > Pseudomonadota > Gammaproteobacteria > Burkholderiales > Burkholderiaceae_C > Pelomonas. Next base: position 2,493 of record NZ_JBQVNP010000190.1, read on the forward strand.
GCTTGGCCACCTCGCCGATGGTCAGGCTCTCCAGGCCTTCAGCAGCGGCCATCGCCAGCGCGGCATCGACGATGGCGGCCAGCGTGGTTTCGGCGCGTTCGCTGCGGGTTTCCATGGCCTCAATTTAGCACGACCGTGCGGAACCGGTCAAAGCAGTTGTTTGGCGTGGTGGCGCAGGTGGTCGCCGACGAAGCTGGCGATGAAGTAATAGCCATGGTCGTAGCCGGCGTGGCGGCGGATGTCCAGCGGCTGGCCTACGGCCGCGCAGGCGGCCTCGAAGGCCTCCGGATGCAATTGCTCGGCCAGGAACTTGTCGGCCAGGCCCTGGTCGACCAGGATGCCGCCCGGATAGGGCGGCGCGCGCCGGACCTGCATCAGCTCGGTGGCGTCGTGTGCCGCCCACGCCGCGCGGTCCTCACCCAGATAGCCGCTGAAGGCCTTGCGGCCCCAGGGGCAGCGCATCGGTGCGGCGATGGGCGCGAAGGCCGACAGCGACGCGAAGCGACCCGGGTGGCGCAGCGCCAGCGTCAGTGCCCCATGGCCGCCCATGGAGTGGCCGAACAGGCCGACGCGGTCAAGGCCGGTCTCCTGTTGCACCAGCGGCAGCAGTTCATTCATCAGCCAGCCCGCCATGCGCCAGTGCCGCGCCCACGGCTCGCGCGTCGCATCGAGATAGAAGCCGGCGCCGACGCCAAAGTCCCAGTGGTCGGCCTCGCCGGGCAGGCCCGCGCCGCGCGGGCTGGTGTCGGGGGTCAGCAGCGCCAGGCCCAGCTCCGCAGCCAAGGCCTGCGCGCCAGCCTTGGTCGCGAAGGTCTCCTCGGTGCAGGTCAGGCCGGCGAGGAAGACCAGCAGCGCTTTCGGGCTGGGTGGGGTGAAAAGGCCGAAGCGCATCGGCAGGCCGACCTCGGCGGAGTCATGCTGGAGAAAGCGCTGGGCGCCACCGAAACAGCGGTGTTCGTTCAGGGTCTGCATGCCGCCAGTGTGGCCGCAGAATCCGACGGATGCAGAAGTTCCAGACCTATCTTGTAGGGGGCGCCGTGCGCGACCGCCTGCTCGGACTGCCCGTGCAGGACCGCGACTGGGTCGTCGTCGGCGCGTCGCCGCAAGCGCTGCTCGACGCCGGCTACCTCGCCGTCGGCAAGGACTTCCCCGTCTTCCTGCACCCCGAGACGCACGAGGAAGTGGCCCTGGCCCGCACCGAGCGCAAGACGGCTGCCGGCTATCACGGCTTTGCCTTCCACGCGGCGCCCGATGTCACGCTGGAGCAGGACCTGGCGCGGCGCGACCTGACCATCAATGCGATGGCCGAGGACGAACATGGCGAGGTCGTCGATCCCTACGGCGGCCAGCGCGACATCGCTGACAAGCTGCTGCGCCATGTCTCGCCGGCCTTTGCCGAAGACCCCGTGCGCATCCTGCGGCTGGCCCGCTTCGCCGCGCGGTTTTCTGACTTCACGGTCGCGCCCGAGACCGTGGAGCTGATGCGCGCGATGGTCGCCGCCGGCGAGGTGGACGCGCTGGTGGCCGAGCGCGTCTGGCAGGAACTGTCGCGCGGATTGATGGAGAAGAAGCCATCGCGGATGTTCGAGGTGCTGCGCCAAGCCGGCGCGCTGGCCAAGCTGCTGCCCGAAGTCCAAGCCCTGTTCGGCGTGCCCCAGCCCGAGGCCCATCACCCCGAGGTCGACACCGGCGTCCACCTGTTGATGGTGCTGGACCAGTGCGCGCGGCTGGGGGCGCCACTGACCGTTCGCTATGCCTGCCTTTGCCACGACCTCGGCAAGGGCACGACGCGCAAGGAAGAGCTGCCGCGCCACATCGCCCACGAGGCGCGCAGCGAAAAGCTGGCGCGCGGCGTCAGCGAGCGCTGGAAGGTGCCAAGCGACTGCCGCGCGCTGGCCGAGCTCGTCGCTCGCGAACACACCCACGTGCACCAAAGCACGGGCTTCGGCCCCGAGGCGCGGCTGCGCCTGCTGGCGCGCTGCGACGCCTGGCGCAGGCCCGATCGCTTCGCCGAGCTGCTGTGGGCCTGCGAATGCGATGCACGCGGCCGACTGGGCCTGGAGAACCGCGACTACCCGCAGCGCGAACGCTTGCTGGCCGACCTGGCCGCGACGCAGCAAGTGGACCTCGCCGCCGTCAGCGCCGAAGCCATGGCCCGCGGTGCCCAGGGCCCGGCCATCGGCAAGGCAGTGCAGGCGGCGCGGCTCGGGGCTTTGCGCTCCTTGACCGGCGAAGGCCAGGCTTGATCGGCAGCCCGCCAGTTTACTAAACAACTCTTCTGCCCTAAACTGCCTGGAATCGATTCCAGCCCACCACGTCCCATGCGCCTGCCGACCGCCTCCCTGCTCCTTGCCGCCAGCTTGGCCGCCCACGCCGGCCCGCCAGCCATCTACGACGAAGCCGCCGATGCCAAGGCCGCCATACGCGCCACGCTGGCCGAGGCCGGGCAGGCCAGGCTGCCCGTCCTCGTCGTCTTCGGCGCCAACTGGTGCGGCGACTGCCGCATGCTGGACGCCAGCTTCAAGACCGGTCCGAGCGCGCCGCTGATCGCTGCGAGCTTCAAGGTCGTCAAGGTCGACGTGGGTCGCTTCGACCGCAATGTCGACATCGCCGAGGGCTACCGCGTGCCGCTCAAGAAGGGCATCCCCGCCGTGGCCGTGCTGTCCCCCGAGGGCAAGCTGCTCTACGCGACCGAAGGCGGCGAGCTGGCCAACGCCCGCAAGATGGGCGACCAGGGCGTCTACGACTTCTTCAGCCGCGTGACCGTCAGCGCCAAGTGAGCCACCCCTCCCTGGCCGGCGCGTCCATCGCGCTGCGCACGCAGTTCTTCGTCCTCGGCACGATGTTCGCCACCTGGGGCGTGCATGTGCCCACCGTCAAGGCCCACTATGGCCTGGGCGAACAAGCACTGGCACTGGCCATGCTGGCTGGCGGTGCCGGCGCGCTGCTGGCGCTGGCCCAGGCCGGCCGCGTGATCGGCCGTTTCGGCCCGGCTGCCGTGGCCGCCACCATGGGCGTGGGTTGCTGCGCCAGCGTCGCCTGCCTGCTGGTCTTTTCGTCCTATGCGGGGCTGCTCGTCGTCATGCTGGCCTTCGGCATCACCGGCAGCCTGCTGGACGTGTCCGTCAATGTCGAAGCCACCGAGATCGAGCGCCTGTCCGGCCGGCCGCTGATGAGCGGCTTCCACGGCATGTTCAGCCTGGGCGGCATGGCCGGCGCGGGGCTGGGCAGCGTGGCACCGGCGCTCGGCCTCACGGCGCAAGGCCACCTGTTCTTGGCCACCGGCCTGGGCGCCGCGGCGGTACTGGTCGCCAGCCGCGCCATGCTGCCGCTGGAGCCCGGCGCGGCCGACGAGCGGCGGCCGCTGAGCATCCCGCGCGGCCCGCTGCTGCTGCTGGGCGTGCTGGCCTCCATGGGCCTGATCGCCGAGGGCGCGATCTACGACTGGAGCGTGCTCTTCATGAACCAGGAGCGCGGCAGTGCGCCCAGCACCGCGGCGCTGGCCTTCGCCAGCTTCAGCGGTGCGATGGCGGCGGGCCGCTTTGGCGGCGACTGGGTGCGCGCCCGCATCTCGCCCACGCGGCTGATGCGCGCCAGCGGCGTGCTGGCCGCCGCCGGCATGGTGCTGGCGCTGGCGCTGGATTCGCCCCTCGTCGCGCTGACCGGCTTTGCCCTCGTCGGCCTGGGCTTGTCCAACGTCGTGCCGGTGCTGTTCAGCGCCGCGGCCCAGGTGCCGGGCGTGGCGCCGGCGCATGGCATCGCGGCCGTGTCGGGCGTGGGCTACCTCGGCATGATGGCCGGCCCGCCGCTGATCGGCCTGATCGCCGAGCACTCCTCGCTGACCATCGGCCTGGTCGTCGTCGTCGTGTTCGCCGTCTTCATGGCGCTGTCGGCCAAACGGGCGCTGCGCGGGGCCTGACACCCGCGCCTGCCTTGCAGGCGGTTGTCCTACAGGTGCCGCGACCGTTTCGACGCATCGTTGATGGCGTGAACTCCTCTGCTGACCCCCGGGGCCTGGTCCGCGTGCGCGGCGCCCGCGAGCACAACCTGAAGAATGTCGACGTCGACGTGCCGCGCGACGCGCTGGTGGTGTTCAGCGGCGTGTCCGGCTCCGGCAAGTCGTCGCTCGCGTTCTCGACCATCTATGCCGAGGCGCAGCGGCGCTACTTCGAGTCCGTCGCGCCGTATGCGCGCCGCCTGATCGACCAGGTCGGCGTGCCGGCGGTGGATACCATCGACGGCCTGCCGCCGGCCGTGGCCCTGCAGCAGCAGCGCGGCACGCCCAGCGCGCGCTCGTCGGTGGGCAGCGCCACCTCGCTGTCCAGCCTGCTGCGCATGCTCTATTCGCGCGCCGGCCACTACCCGCCCCGCCAGCCCATGCTGTATGCGGAGGACTTCTCGCCCAACACGCCGCAGGGCGCCTGCCCCGGCTGCCACGGCCTGGGCCGCGTGTTCGAGGTGACCGAGGCCTCCATGGTGCCCGACCCTTCGCTGTCCATCCGCGAGCGCGCCGTCGCCGCCTGGCCACCGGCCTGGCATGGCCAGAACCTGCGCGACACCCTCGTCACGCTCGGCCACGACGTCGACAGGCCCTGGCGCGAGCTGCCGAAGAAGACGCGCGACTGGATCCTCTTCACCGACGAGCAGCCGACCGTGCCGGTGTATGCCGGCTTCACACCCGCCGAGACGCGCGCTGCCTTGCGCAGCAAGACGGAGCCGAGCTACCAGGGCACCTTCATGGGGGCGCGCAAGTACGTGCTGCACACCTTCGCGACGACGCAGAGCGCGCTGATGAAGCGCCGCGTGTCGCGCTACATGGTGGCCAGCGACTGCCCCACCTGCGAGGGCAAACGGCTCAAGCGCGAGGCGCTGTCGGTCACCTTCGAGGGGCTGGACATCGGCGAGCTGTCGCGCATGCCGCTGCAAGAGCTGGCCACGGTGCTCGGCCCCACGGCGGCCGGGGCGGCGCATGCGGCGGCGCACGGCCACGGCGTCAGCCGTGCGACCTCGAAGGCGCACACGGCCCGGCGCGTGGCCGCCGGTGGCAACGCGCATGCGGCCGCGCCCGACGTGCGGCGCACGCCCAACCTGTCGGAAGAAAAGCTGATCGCCGCCCAGCGCATCGCCCACGACATGCTGGCGCGCATCACGACGCTCAACGAGCTGGGCCTGGGCTATCTGTCGCTGGACCGCGGCACGCCCACGCTGTCCAGCCTGCTGCGCATGCTCTATTCGCGCGCCG
>NZ_JBQVNP010000191.1:0-7701 GCF_052436255.1 Roseateles sp.
GCGGCGCACGCCCAGGCGTTGCAGCTCGGCCAGGCCGGGCAGCGCCGGGCGCGCCATCACGTTCAGCGGCAGCGGCTGGCCGGCCACCAGCGCCTCGATGTCGGCCGCCGCCGTCACGCCGGCCGCGAACAGGCCGTCGGCGCCAGCGGCCAGATAGTCCCGCGCGCGCAGCAGCACCTCCTCGGCCGCACGCCCCGGTGCCAGGTTGCGCAGGTAGACATCGCAGCGCGCGTTGATGAACAGATCGACGCCAGCCCGGGCTGCCGCCGTCTTGATCGCTTCGATCTTGCGGCACAGCAGGGCCGGCGCACCGGCGCCGTCCTCGAGGTTGACGCCGACCACCCCGGCCTCGACCAGCCGCATGACGTTGTCGGCCGCCGTCGCCGGGTCGTCGCTGTAGCCGGCTTCGCTGTCAGCGCTCAGCGGCACGCGGGCGACCCGGGCGATGCGCCGGATGGCGGCAGCATGCTCGGCGATGGGCAGGTGGTTGCCGTCGGCATGGCCCAGCGCCCACGCCAGGCCGGCACTGGTCGTGGCCAGGGCCGGCACGCCCAGGGCCTGCACGAGCACGGCGCTGCCGGCGTCCCAGACATTGGCGATTTTCAGGAGTTCGGGGCCTTGGTGGAGCTGGCGGAAGTTCATGGCCGGACGTGAAGGGGTTTCGGGGGTGTCCATCCTGCCTCGCATCTGCTGCCAACGGGTGGCAGTGAGCGGTTTTCGGAACCTGAGCGGTGACAGCGCTGTGTGCGCTACCCATTCAGGCCTCGTAACTGCGCAGTTCTCCGCACTGAACCGCACGGACTGCGTGTAACGTGGCCGCTTTGCAATGCTGGCCCGCTCGATGAGACTCGCCTTGATCGCCCACGATGGCAAGAAGGACGACATGATCGCCCTCGCCGCCGACTTCCTGCCCCTGCTGCGCCGCTGCCAGCTGATCGCCACCGGCACGACCGGCACGCGCCTGAGTGCCGCCCACGACCTCGTCATCGAGCGCATGCTGAGCGGCCCGCTGGGCGGCGACCTGCAGATCGGCGCGCGGCTGGCCGTGGGCGAGCTTGATGGCGTCATCTTCCTGCGCGACCCGATGACCCCGCAGCCGCATGAACCCGACATCAATGCGCTGGTACGCGCCTGCGACGTGCACGACGTGCCCTGCGCCACCAACGTGGCCACGGCGCGGCTGCTGCTGACGCGCTGGAGTGCCGAGTGAGCGCCGCGCAGGCGTCCTGCCGCTTGGCAGGACGGCTGGCAGCCCGAAGGGCCACCCGATGACCTTGGCGCCGCGCCAAGGAGCCGGCCGCGAATGACCGCCGCCCCGGCGCCCGTGCGCAGCCTGTCACGGCGCTTGCGCATCCGCACCCGCCTGGGCCTGGCCTTCGCGCTGCTTTTGTTGCTGCTGATCGGGCTGGCTGCCCTGTCGGTGCACCGGCTCAACGGCCTGTCCGACGCGCTGAACCGCATCGTCGACGACCAAGCCGTCATCCGCGACTCGGTCAACGAGATCAACCGCAATGCCGAGGCGGTGGCGCGCAAGCTGCTCGTGCTGATGAGCCCCGATGCCGAGTTGCGCGTGGCGGCCTATCCCGAGATCGCAGCGGCCAACAACCGACTCGACGACGCCATGCAGCGCCTGGCCATGGTGCTGCCGACCGGCCCGCGCGCGGAGCGGCTGGCCGAGGTCCGCTCGCGCCTGACCGACTACCGCGCCAGCTATGTCGAGGTGCGCAACCTCATCGAGCGCGACGACTTCCAAGCCGCCCGGGCGCTGCTTGGCAGCGACGCCGAATCGGCGCTGTCGCTGTTTGTCAACGCCATCCACCAGCTGGCCGCGAGCGAGGAGCGCGCCGGCACGGCCCAGGCCCGTGAGCTGCACAACCAGCTTGACGTCGATCGCACCGGCGTGCTGGCGCTGTGCGTCGGCGCCCTGGTTGCCGGCGCGCTGCTGGCCGTGGGCGTCACGCGCTCCATCGTCAACCCGCTCAAGCGCGCCGAGGACGGCGCCGAGCTGATCGCCCAGGGCCAGTACGGCCATCGCATCGAGGTCGATTCGGCCGACGAACTGGGCCACATGGCCAGCGCGATGAACACCATGGCGGCGGCCGTCGGCGAACGCGAGGCGGAGCTGCGCCGCCTGGCCGATGTCGACCTGCTGACCGGCCTGCCCCAGCGCGCCCGCTTCATCGCCGACGGTGACCGGCTGCTGGCCAACCTGCCGGAGGGCGAGCGGCTGGCGGTACTGATCTGCATCGACGTCGACCGGCTCAAGGCCGTCAACGGTGTGCTGGGCTTCGATGCCGGCGACGCGCTGCTGCGCGGCGCGGCCAACAAGCTCGCAGCGCTGTTCGAAGGCGTGGCCGCCTATGGGCGCCTGGCCGGCGGCACCTTTGCCGCGCTCGCGCCGGTGCTGCGCCTGGATCACGGCGCCGCGCTGGCCGCCCAGCTGCGCGAAGAGGTCGAGCACAAGCTGAGCTGGCAGGGCCAGTCACTGGATCTGGCGGTATCGCTGGGCGTGGCCCATTGGCCGGAGCACGCCGCCGACACCGAGGCCCTGCTGCGCCGCGCCGAGCAGGCGATGTTCGAGGCCAAGCGGCTGCGCCAGGCCGTGGCCGTCTTCAACCCAGGCGCCGAGGCGGCGCGCGCCCTCCACCTGAGCCTGCTGTCCGACCTTGCCACCGCCATCCAGCAGGACCAGCTGCGCCAGTTCCTGCAGCCCAAGCGCGACTTGAGGACGGGCCGCATCACCGGCGCCGAGGCGCTCGTGCGCTGGCATCACCCGCAGCGCGGCTGGCTGCCGCCGGGCGACTTCATCCCCTTTGCCGAGCGCAGTGGCCGCATCCGCCAGATCACCGACTGGATGCTGGCGCGTGCCGTGCGCACCCTGGCCGGCTGGAAGGCCGAGGGCCGCGAGCCGCTGTGCATCGCCGTCAACATCTCGACGTTGGACCTGCAGGACCAGACCCTGCCCGCCCGCCTGGCCGCGCTGCTGGCCGAATACCGCGTCGACCCCGGCCAGCTGCAGCTGGAGGTGACCGAGACCGGCCTGATGTCCAGCGGCACCGACCCCATCGCCGTGCTGCATGCGCTCAAGGCCTGGGGCGTGCGCCTGGCCATCGACGACTTCGGCACCGGCCAGTCGTCCCTGGCCTATCTGCAGCACCTGCCCGTGGACGAGCTCAAGATCGACCGCAGCTTCGTGCAGGACGTGGACGGCGACCCGCGCCGCCAGGCCCTGCTGAAATCCATCGTCGGCGTGGGCCAGGGCCTGGGCCTGACGGTGACGGCCGAAGGTGTGGAAAACGCCGCCGAACTGGCCGTCACCGAGGCCTGCGGCTGCGACCTTGTGCAGGGCTACTTGCTGGCCAAGCCGATGGATCTGCCGGACTTTGAGCTGTGGCTGGCGCGCGCAGGCTAAAATCCGCGCCTTTCGTCGTTTTGCCCCTGCAAGCGGGCTTTGTTTCACTGGAGAGCCATCATGGGCAACAAGATCATCACCGAAGCGGACCGCCGCGCCTCCCCCCGTCCGGAAGCCCCCAAGGGCGTCACCTTCACGGCGCCCAAGGGCCAGCTGCGCAGCCTCGAGCGCGGTGCGCACACCCGCTCCAAGAAGAACCCGGGCAAGCGCCCGCATTCGGGTTGATCCTCGGGCCGACGGCCTGAAGGTTCACCACACAGGCCCCGCGGGGCCTGTTTGTTTTTGTCGGCTCGACACTGACCAGGAAATGTTGCCCCCACGGCCGGGCACCGCTGACATGATCCGCATCACCGAACTCCGCCTGCCGCTCAACCATGCCGAGGACGCCCTGCGCCCGGCCGTGCTGGCACGGCTGAAGCTTGCCGATACCGAACTCGCCGGCATCCACGTCTTCCGCCGCGGCTACGACGCGCGCAAGCGCAGCGACATCCAGCTCGTCTACACGCTGGACTGCACGCTGGCTGAGGGGCTGGACGAGGCGGCCGTGCTGGCGCGCTTCGCGGGCGACCACCAGGTGCGCGCCACCCCCGACACCGGCTACCACTTCCTCGCCCAATTTGGAAACGGTCGGGGCGACTACGCGGGCCCGCGTCCCGTCGTCGTCGGCTTCGGCCCCTGCGGCCTGTTCGCCGCGCTGATCCTGGCGCAGATGGGTTTGAAGCCCATCGTGCTGGAACGCGGCAAGGCGGTGCGAGAGCGCACGCAGGACACCTGGGGCCTGTGGCGCGAACAGAAGCTCGACCCCGAGAGCAATGTGCAATTCGGCGAAGGCGGCGCCGGCACCTTCTCGGACGGCAAGCTCTGGAGCCAGATCACCGACCCGCGCCACCTGACGCGCAAGGTGCTGACCGAGTTCGTCAAGGCCGGCGCGCCGGACGAGATCCTGTTTGTGAGCAAGCCCCACATCGGCACCTTCCGCCTCGTCAGCATGATCATCAAGATGCGCGCCGACATCGAGGCCCTGGGCGGCGAGATCCGCTTCCAGCAGAAGATGACCGACCTGCTCATCGAGGATGGCGCGGTGCGTGGCGTGCAGCTCGAATCCGGTGAGCAGATCAGCACGACCCACGTCATCATCGCCCTGGGCCACAGCGCCCGAGACACCTTCCAGATGCTGCATGCGCGGGGCGTGCACATGGAGGCAAAGCCTTTCTCCATCGGCTACCGCATCGAACACCCGCAGTCGCTGATCGACGCCGCCCGCTTCGGTGCCCACGCCGGCAACAAGATCCTCGGTGCGGCCGACTACAAGCTCGTCCACCACGCCAGGAACGGCCGTGCGGTCTACAGCTTCTGCATGTGCCCCGGCGGCACCGTGGTGGCCGCGACGAGCGAAGAAAACCGCGTCGTCACCAACGGCATGAGCCAGTACTCGCGCAACGAGCGCAACGCCAACGCCGGCATCGTCGTGGGCCTCACGCCCGAGGACTACCGCCAGGACGGCAAGCGCGACGGCAGCCCGGTCAACCCGCTTGACGGCATGGCCTTCCAGCGCCTGTGGGAAAGCCGCGCCTACGAACTGGGCGGCGGCGGCTACCTGGCGCCGGGCGCGCTGGTGGGCGACTTCATCAAGCGCCAGGTGAGCAAGGAATTCGGCGAGGTGCTGCCGAGCTACAAGCCCGGCGTCACGCTGACCGACCTGCAGCAAAAGGGCCGCGGCTCGCTGCCGTCGTATTGCCTGGAGGCCATCCGCGAGGCCCTGCCGGCCTTTGCCCGCCAAATCCGCGGCTTCGACCGGCCGGACGCGGTGCTGACGGGCGTGGAGACGCGCACCTCATCCCCCTTGCGGATCAACCGCGGGCGCGACTACCAGAGCGTCAACGTGCGCGGCCTGTTCCCGGCCGGTGAAGGCGCGGGCTATGCGGGCGGAATCATGTCCGCCGGCGTGGACGGCATCGAGGTCGCCGAAGCGCTGGCGGCGGACCTGCTGGGCATGCCGGATGCACCGGTGCTGCAGGGCAAGGGGGCGAGGGCGGGCGGGCAGGTGTAGGGGGCTTGCCAACTGCTATTCCGCTACCTTTGCATCGCCAGAATCACTTGGCGATCACGTGGAAGTGGAAATAGGAAACATGCTGCAAGTCCGGCCCGTTGCTCACAAGCCGGTAGTTCTTGAAGCCGGCCGCGCCGACATGGCCTCGAGCGAGAGCAAGGCATTCGAGCAGATAGGGGGCGTCCTCCGGCGCCAACTCCATGATGTTCCTGACGTCCCGCTTCGGAAAGAAGGCGACGTGATAGCGGCCTTCGGGCTTCCAATGCTGGATGCCGATGCATCGCTCTGACTCAGTGATGACGCCTGGCAAGGCGCCCGGCGCCAGCGCAATGCCGGCCGACATGAGCAAGCCGGCAATGTCCGCGGGCTTGAAACAGTTGCCGTCGCAGGAGGGCGCAGCAAGAAGAGACCGGGGAAGGCTTCTTGAAAAAAACATCCCGCCGATCAAGATGCCGAGAACCAGGACAACGACGAGCACTGCGAATCGTTTCATGCGTTTTCAGCCAGTCCCAATCAGCGCTCTTGCGCCGCCAGATAAGCCAGCAAGTCCGCCACCTTGGCTTCATTGATGCCGATGCCCCAGTAGCGCATCTTGGTGCCGGGCACCACGGCGTTCGGGTCGCGCAGGTAGGCGGTCAGCGTGGCCTCGTTCCACACCAGGCCCGAGGCCTTCATGGCGGGTGAGTAGGCGTAGCCGGCCGCGCTGCCGGCCTTGCGCCCGGCCAGGGCCTGCAGGTGCGGCCCGAAGCCGTGGCGGGCAGCAGGGCCGACCGAATGGCAGTTGGCGCAGGAGGCGAACAGCTTGCGGCCGGCCGCCGGGTCGCCGGCGGCGGTCGCCAGCAGGGGCGCCAGGGCCAGCGCCGAAGCGGCGAGCCGCCACTTCATGGTTCGCCCCCCGCTGCCAGCATCCCGATCAGCTCCTTCGCGAACGCCAGCGCGTCCTCCCACTGCTCGAAGTGCATCTCGTTGTTGAGTTCGTCCACGCCGCCATCCGGCCCCTTGTGCACGACCGACCAGCCGCCTGCGCCGCCGTCGATGGCCAGCACGCCGAACTGGCCGGCCTCAAGCTCGCGGGCGCTGCCCGATGTCACCACGATGTCGCGGCCGAGGTGCAAGTGATAGCGTCGCATTCGACCCATTCTCACGGAGACCGCAGATGAAAGCAGTTTGGAACGGCGTGACCCTCGCCGAGAGCGGTGACACGGTGGTGGTGGAAGGCAATCACTACTTCCCGGCCGAGTCGTTGAAGAAGGAATACACGACCTTCTCCAACCACCGCAGCGGCTGCCCCTGGAAGGGCCAGGCGCAGTACCTGAGTCTGTTCGTCAATGGCGAGATGAACCCGGATGCGGTCTGGTATTACGCCGACCCGCTACCGGCGGCGGCCGAGATCAAGGGGCGGTACGCGTTCTGGAAGGGCGTCAAGGTTTCGGAGTAGCCGGCGGCGCGCCCTCGGGCCACAGTGCCCACAGCCGCAACGGCTGCTTGGTGCGCCCGGCCTGCAGCGCGGCGTCCTGGCCCCAGCCCCAGAACAGGTCGGCACGCACCGCGCCCAGGATGGCGCCACCGGTGTCCTGCGCCAGCACCAGGCGGCGCAGCGGCGTGGTCGACAGCGGCTCGCTGCTGTCCAGCCACAGCGGTGTGCCTAACGGGATGAACGAGCGGTCGACGGCCACGGAGCGGCCCGGCGTCAGCGGCACACCCTGGGCGCCGCGGGGGCCCACCGCGGCGTCGGGCAGGGCCTCCTCGCGGAAATAGACAACACGCGGGTTGATGGCCAGCGCATCGCTTACCTTGGCCGGATGGCGCCGCGCCCAGTCGCTCAGGGCGCGCCAGCTGGCGTCGCGCAGCTCGCCGCGTTCCAGCAGCGCGCGGGCGACGGATTCGAAGGGCTGGTCGTTGTGGCCGGCGAAGGCGACGCGGGTGATGCGTTCGGCACCCGTGGCGTCGCGCATCACCAGGCGGCCCGAGCCCTGGATCTGCAGTTGCAGCAGCGCGAAAGGATCGTCGACATAGGCCAGCGCCAGCGCGGCGAAGCGCGGGTCGGCGCCGATGTCGCGGCGCGGCGTGCGGCGCAGCACGGGGTCTGTGGGCAGCGCGTGCAGCGGCCATTGAAAGGCGCCGTGGCGCTGCCGGCTGGCTGCAAGCTGGGGCTCGAAGTAGCCCGTCAGCAGGCCCGTCGCTTCGCCGTTGCCGGCTTGCAGCCGCCAGGGGCGCAGATGCTTCGTCAGCAGCAGCG
>NZ_JBQVNP010000192.1:0-7622 GCF_052436255.1 Roseateles sp.
TCATGAGCCAGGTGCGTGCCATGCGTTACACGCTGGAGCGTGTGGTGCGCGGGCTGGACACCATCAGTGCCACCGGCAACATCCTGCGTGACTACCTGACCGACCTGTTCCCCATCATGGAGCTGGGCACCAGCGCCAAGATGCTGTCCATCGTGCCGCTGATGGCCGGCGGTGGCATGTACGAGACCGGCGCCGGCGGCTCGGCGCCCAAGCATGTGCAGCAGCTGGTGGAAGAGAACCATCTGCGCTGGGATTCGCTGGGCGAGTTCCTGGCCCTGGCGGTGAGCCTGGAGGACGTGGGCATCAAGACCAAGAACGCCAAGGCCAAGGTGCTGGCCCGGGCCCTGGACACGGCCACCGGCGAGCTGCTGGACAAGGCCAAGGGTCCCAGTGCCAAGACCGGCGAGATCGACAACCGCGGCAGCCACTTCTACCTGACGATGTTCTGGGCGCAGGCCCTCGCCGAGCAGACCGAGGACGCCGAGTTGGCCGCCCGCTTCAAGCCGCTGGCCGAGTCGCTGACGGCCAACGAGGCCAAGATCACGGCAGAGCTCAAGGACATCCAGGGCAAGCCGGCCGACATCGGTGGCTACTTCCTGCCGGATGTCGCCAAGCTGGACAAGGTCATGCGCCCGAGCGCGACCTTCAATGCGGCGCTGGAGTCGCTGGCGAGCTGATCGGCTTCAGCAACAAAACGGGGCGCCGGTCGGCGCCCCGTCTGCTTTCCTGGGATCCCCCGCTCAGTGCATCCAGAGCTTGCGGTTCACATCGACGGGCGGCGCGGGCTTCAACGCATCACGCACGCGCTCGACCGCGTCCGGTGAATCCTTGTCATCGACCGACACGATCAGCCGCAGCCACGCGGCCTTGCTGCGGTCCGCCTCGCGCCGCGTCCAGCACCAGACCTGCGCGCCGAGTTGGCCAGACCGATCCGCCAGGCGCACCTCATCGAAGTCCGCCCCCTGATAGGTCAGCAGCCGGTCTTCGGCAACATAGGTCGTGAGGTATTCGGGCATGCTGGACTCCAGGCGTTGAACCGGCCGATGGCCAATGATGCGCGCCCCGCCGCGTCACTCCATGTTGTCGATCATCACTTGACCGAAACCGGAGCAGGACACCTGCGTCGCGCCGTCCATCAGCCGGGCAAAGTCGTAGGTCACCTTCTTGCTCAGGACCGACTTCTCCATCGCGCTGATGATCAGGTCGGCCGCTTCCTTCCAGCCCATGTGCCGCAGCATCATCTCGGCCGACAGGATCTCGGAACCGGGGTTGACGTAGTCCTTGCCGGCGTACTTGGGCGCGGTGCCGTGGGTGGCTTCGAACATGGCGATGGAGTCGCTCATGTTGGCGCCCGGGGCGATGCCGATGCCGCCCACCTGCGCCGCCAGCGCGTCGGAGATGTAGTCGCCGTTGAGGTTGAGCGTGGCGATGACGCTGTACTCGGCCGGGCGCAGGATGATCTGCTGCAGAAAGGCATCGGCGATGCTGTCCTTGATGGTGATGTCCTTGCCCGTCTTCGGGCTCTTGAACTTGCACCACGGGCCGCCGTCGATGGGCTCGGCGCCGAACTCCTTCTGCGCCAGCGCATTGGCCCAGTCACGGAAGCCACGTTCGGTGTAGTTCATGTTGTTGCCCTTGTGCACGATGGTCACGCTGGGCTTGTTGTTGTCGATGGCGTACTGGATGGCCTTGCGCACCAGGCGCTCGGTGCCCTCGCGGCTGACCGGCTTGATGCCGATGCCCGAGGTCTCGGGGAAGCGGATCTTCTTGACGCCCATCTCGTCCTGCAGGAACTTGATGAGCTTCTTGGCCTTGTCGCTCTCGGCTTCGTATTCGATGCCGGCGTAGATGTCTTCCGAGTTCTCGCGGAAGATGACCATGCTGACCTTGTGGGGCTCCTTGACGGGGCTGGGCACGCCGTCGAAATACTGCACCGGGCGCAGGCAGACGTACAGGTCCAGCTCCTGGCGCAGCGCGACGTTGAGCGAACGGATGCCACCGCCAACCGGCGTGGTCAACGGGCCCTTGATGGACACGACATAGTCCTTCAGCACCTGCAGCGTCTCTTGGGGCAGCCACACATCGGGGCCGTAGATTTGGGTGCTCTTCTCACCGGCGTAAATCTCCATCCAATGGATCTTGCGGCTGCCGCCGTAGGCCTTGGCGACCGCGGCGTCAACGACCTTGAGCATGACCGGCGTGATGTCCAGGCCGGTGCCATCGCCTTCGATGTAGGGAATGATGGGCTGATCGGGAACGTTCAGCGAGAAGTCGGCATTGACCGTGATCTTCTGGCCGCCTTCGGGCACCTGGATGTGTTGGTACATGGCGTGTGGGCTTTCGCGAAATAGGCGAGTCAAAACGGGACCACGGGAGTTTATGGCCGCGTCAGCAGGCCAGCAGCAGGCGCTCCCAGACGCCATGCAACAGGCCCCAGGCGGCACCGAGCGCGAGTGCCAGGCCCGCCAGGCGCAGGGCCGGCGAGGCGCCGTCTCCGCCGCGCCGGAGCAGCCGCGCCCGCCACAGCGGCGCGACGACGAGGCCGGGCGTGCTGGTCAGCGCAAAGCCCGCCATCGCCGCCGCACCGCTGGCGGGAGAGCCGGACAGCCCCGCCAGCAGCAGCGCCGCATGTAGCAGCCCGCAGGGCATGGCCACCCAGGCCAGGCCGCTGGCAAAGGCATGGCGGGGCTGGGGGCGCCAGCTCACGGCACCCAGCCAGGCCGGTGCGCGGCCAAGCACGAGCAAGGTCAGGCCCAGCAGCAGCAGCGCGGCCTGCAGCAGGGCCCAGGCCGGTTGCAGGAGGCTCATGCCCTGCGACGCCCGCGCCAGCGCCTCGGCCGATGCCGCAGCGATCGCACCGCCCGCGGCATAACCCAGCAGTCGACCGGCCAGCAGGCCAACCGGGCGCTTGCCACCAGCCAGTGCACAGGGCGTACTGCACATGGCCGCGCAATGCGGCAGGCCGGCAAGGCCCATCAACGTGGCCGACGCGATCAGCGCGGCGTCCAAGGCCATCAGATGATTTTCGAGAAGCGCTCGCGGCTCGCATCCGCCTGGCAGTAGCGGTCGAACACCAGTGCGATGGCACGCACGAAGTACCAGCCCAACGGCGTGACCTGGATGGCGCCCGGCTCCAGCGTGACCAGCCCCTGCTCCGCGAGCTGCGTGAGCCGCGTCAGCTCCGGTGCGAAGTAGGTCGGCACATCGACGAGGTAGGACGCCGCGATGGACTCGAACTCGACGCGGCCCTGGCACATCAGCGCCATGATGACCGCCCGGCGCAGCAGGTCGTCGCGCGTCAGCGCCAGGCCGCGCTGCACGGGCAGTTGGCGCAGCTTCAATGCGTCCTCGTACTCAGCGAGCGTCTTGGCGTTCTGCGCATAGGTGGCGCCCACGCGGCTGATGGAAGACACACCCAGGCCAACGAGGTCGCAGTCCGGTTGCGTCGAATAGCCCTGGAAGCCGCGGTGCAGCATTCCCTGGCGCTTGGCCACGGCCAGCGGATCGTCGGGCAGCGCGAAATGGTCCATGCCGATGAAGGCGTAGCCCTCGCCCAGCAGCGCGCTGATTGCGCCCGACAGCATCGCCAGCTTGTCGCCCGCCGGCGGCAGCAGCTCGGCCACGATGCGGCGCTGCGGCTTGAAGCGCTGCGGCAGGTGGGCGTAGGCATACATCGCGATGCGGTCGGGACGCAGCTCGGCCACCTGCGCGATGGTGCGGGCAAAGCTGGCGGGCGTCTGTAGCGGCAGGCCGTAGATCAGGTCGACATTGGTGGACGCAAAGCCCAGTTCCCTGGCCTGTTGCATGAGCTTGGCGACCTGCGCCAAAGGCTGCACGCGGTGCACCGCTTTTTGCACCGCAGCGTCGAAGTCCTGCACCCCGAAGGACAGGCGGTTGAAGCCCAGCAGGCGCAGGTGAGTCAGGCGCTGCAGGTCCACGGTGCGAGGGTCGACCTCGATGGACAGCTCGGCGCCGGGCAGCAGCTTGAAGCGGCGGCGCAGCGCGTCCATCAGCGCGCTCAGTTCGGTGTCGGACAGGAAGGTCGGCGAGCCGCCACCCAGGTGCAGTTGCGACACCGGCGCAGCACCTCCGGAACCAGCGCCGAGCGCCTCGGCCACCAGGTCCATCTCCATGTTCAGCGCTGCCAGGTAGGGCGCGGCGCGCTCATGGTGCTTGGTGATGATCTTGTTGCAGGCGCAGTAGTAGCAGAGCTGCTCGCAGAACGGGATGTGCACGTACACCGACAGGGGCTGAGCCGTGCCGCGCTGGCGCAGCGCCTGCAGGTGCTGGGCGCCCTGGTAGGCCTCGACGAAGCGGTCGGCGGTCGGGTAGGAGGTGTAGCGCGGCCCGGCCACGTCGTGGCGGCGGAGCAGGTCGGCATCGAGGGGGCGTTCGGTCACAGCAGCCATGGCCTCACTGTGCCGAGGCGGCGGCGGTCGGGCCTTGATCCAGGTCAACGACGGCTCGGGCCATCCGCCAAAGAATCACTGACATGCTGACCACCCTGCCCCGCGCGATGAACATGCCGATCCATCCCGACGTGTCCACCGCTGCTCCCACCATCGAGCCGCTCAAGGTCGCATGTGCGAGCTGCAACCTGCGCGAGCTTTGCCTGCCCGTGGGTCTCAGCGCCACCGACCTGGGCCGGCTCGAGGGCCTGGTGGACAAACGTCGCAGCGTGCCGCGCGGCGAGCACCTGTTCCGCAACGGCCAGCGCTTCGAGGCGCTGTATGCGGTGCGCACCGGCTTCTTCAAGACCTGCGTCGGCAGCGAGGATGGGCGCGACCAGGTGACGGGCTTCCAGATGGCCGGCGAGCTGCTCGGGCTGGACGGCATCAGCAGTGACCAGCACCACTGCGACGCGGTCGCGCTGGAGGACTCGTCCGTCTGCGTCATCTCCTACAACCAGCTCGAAGGCCTGTCGCGCGAGTTCAGCTCGCTGCAGCACAGCTTCCACAAGATCATGAGCCGCGAGATCGTGCGGGACCATGGCGTCATGCTGCTGCTGGGCAATATGCGCGCGGAGGAGCGCCTGGCCGCCTTCTTGCTCAACCTGACGAAACGTCTGCAGGCGCGCGGCTTCTCGGCGTCCAGCCTGGTGCTGCGCATGACGCGCGAAGAGATCGGTAGCTACCTCGGCCTGAAGCTCGAGACCGTCAGCCGCACCTTCTCCAAGTTCCAGGAAGACGGGCTGATGGAGGTCAAGCAGCGGCAGCTGCGAATCCTGGACCAAGCGGGACTGCAGGCACTGGTCAACAACAGCGGGTGTTGAAAGGAGCCGCTCGTCCATGCGCGCTCGGCCCTGAATCAAAAAAGGCCCCGCGGGGGCGCGCGGGGCCTGAGAGCAAGGGACGACGGAGCTTTAGCCGACCTTGATCTCGTTGCGAACCTCCTTCACGCCCGGCACGGCCTGGACCAGCTGGACGGCCTTCTGGGCCAGCTCGGCGCTGGGGGCGGCGCCCTTGACGACGATCACACCGGCGCTGGTGCTGCTGACGGTCAGCGGCAGAGCGGACAAGTCCTTGTCCTGCTGCAGCGCGGCCTGGACCTGGCTGGTCAGGGCCGCGTCGCCCGCGGTCTGCGCCTGCGCAACCTGCTCGGCCGGAGCAGTCGCCGGCGCCGGGTCGGCGGCGATGGCAGCGCCAGCGGCACCTGCCATCAAAGCAGCAGACAGCAGTCGGGCGAAGGTGGATGTGTGTTGCATGCAGATCTCCTGAAGAACGTGAACCAAAAAGCGGTGCCGGGTGGCACCACGACAGGCCTAGCGCAAGGCCTGTGCCAGCGTTGATTTTTTGTTGTCAATCAACGACTTGTGAACCAGTTCACGCTGCAGAGGCACGGCACGGCGTGGTGGCGCTGCCGGTTCTGTCGCCAGACGGCGACAGCCCCTGGCGGGCTGCGCCCTAAGTGCTTGATTCACCTGACATCCTCTTGTCGCCAGAATCCGACGTCAGGGCGTCGCCCGCTTCCGCGCGGAACAGCTGCGGGTCCAGCCCATGCTTCTGCATCAGCCGGTAGAACTCGGTACGGTTGCGGTCCGCCAGGCGCGCAGCGTCGGCCACATGGCCCGAGGTGAGCTTGAGCAGCTGGTTCAGGTAATCGCGCTCGAACCGCTGCTTGGCGTGCTGGTAGTTCAGCACCTCCTGTGGCGGCATCTGCAGCGCCCGCTGCACCTGCGCCAGCGACACCAGCGGCGCCGTGGCCAGCACGCAGACCTGCTCGACGGCGTTGTAGAGCTGGCGCGCATTGCCCGGCCAGGGCGCCGCCACGAGCGCTTCCAGCGCGTCGGGCGCAAAACCCTTGACGGGCTTGCGATGCCGCCCGGCCAGCGTCTGCAGGAAATGCTGGGCCAGCAGCGCGATGTCCTCCCGGCGTTCAGACAGCGGCGGCAGGCTCAGCTTGACGACATTGAGCCGGTAATACAGGTCGGGGCGGAACTGGCCCTCGCTCATCGCCAGCTCCAGATCGCGGTGAGTGGCTGACAGCACGCGCACGTCCACCGCCACGGCCTCGTTGCTGCCGACCGGGCGCACCACGCGCTCCTGCAGCACGCGCAGCAGCTTGACTTGAAGGGCCAGCGGCATGTCGCCGATCTCGTCGAGGAAGACCGTGCCGCCGTGCGCAGCCGGGATCAGGCCCTGCCGATGGCCCTGCGCGCCGGTGAAGGCGCCCTTGACGTGACCGAAGAGTTCGGACTCCAGCAGGGCCTCGGGAATGGCCCCGCAGTTGACCGCGACGAAGGGCTTGTCGGCACGGGGGCTGGCCTTGTGCAGGGCGCGTGCCAGCAGCTCCTTGCCGGTGCCGCTGTCGCCGCAGATCAGCACGCTCGCGTCCGTCGCCGCCACCAGCCGGGCCTCAGCAAGCACCTCGGCCATGCGCGGGCTGCGGCTGAGTATCTCGCCGCGCCAGGCGTCGTCGCCGCCCACGGACGCCGGACCGGGCACGTTGACGCGCAAGGCCTGGTTGATCTTGCCCAGCAGTTCCTTGCCGTCGAACGGCTTGGTCAGATAGGCGTGGGCGCCGCGCGTCGTTGCCTCGACGGCATCGGGGATGCTGCCGTGGGCCGTCAGCAGGATGACCGGCAATGACGGGTGGCGGCTGCGCACCTCGTCGAACAGCGCCAGGCCATCCAGGCCGGGCAGGCGCACGTCGGTGATGACGAGGGATGGCAGGCGCACGGCCAGGTGGGCCAAGGCCGCCTCGGCGCTTGCCACGGCCTGCACGGCGTGGCCGGCGGCGGTGAGGCGCATCGTCAGCAGGCGCAGCAGATCGGCGTCATCATCCACGACGAGGATCGAAGCTTGAGTCTTCATGCCCTGCCCCTTCAACGGGATGCGCCCGGCTTGCCGGGCAGCGTCTGCTCGATGGCCTTGAGCGCTTCCAGCTTCTCGTTGAGCTGCTCGTTGCGGCGCTGGCTGTCGCGCAGTTGCAGCGTCAGCTTGTCGACATTGTCCTGCAGCCGCCGCTGCTCGGCCAGGCGGGCCGACAGCAGCGCGGCCAGGGCCTTCAGCGGCTCGGTCGGCGCATCGGTGGCGCTGGCTAGCACGTCGATCTGCGCGGCCGCCTGCGCCAGGTCGGCGCCGCTGCGCCCCTGGCTCAGGGCCAGGGCCTTGCGCAGATCC
>NZ_JBQVNP010000193.1:0-7534 GCF_052436255.1 Roseateles sp.
GGCAGCACCAGAGACTGGTCGCCCATCGAGGTGGTCACCCTCAACCCAGAGCGCGACGAGGTGGTCAGCAGCGCGGCCACCGCTCCACATACTCAGCTCAAAGCTGCTTGAATCAGGCGACAACTATCTTGACGCGCGCCGAAGCATGGTGTATTCGTGATGTTGGAGAGTTAGGCCGAGGGGCTTGCGGAAGCGCCTCAGTGGTGTCCGTAGTAGCTGGGTCCACGCACGTTGTCGTGGACGGGCATGGACGCCGTGTCGCCGCCCAGCAAGCTGCTGTCTCGCCGGTCGAGGCCGCTGACCAGGATCGACTTGACGCTGCGGTAGTGCGGCGCGCGGATGGACTGCGCTCGGGCACACGCGGCTTCCAGCCGCTCGTCGCCGTACTCGCGCGCCAGCCGCATCAGCCCCAGGCAAGCGCGGTAGCCCTGCTCGGGGTGCGTGCGGTGCTCCATCTGCCAGCGCACGACGCCAGCCGTGGCTGCACCGATGCGCTCGCCCCAACCGATGAGCTTGGCCGGCGTCCATTGCCGGTGCGCGCGGTGCGACGCCGGCATGTGCTCGGCCACCGTGGTGAAGCCACCCACGATGTGGCTGAGGGCGTGTGCCGCGATGCGCTGGCGCCGCAGCAGCACCTCCAGCGTGCCGGCCGTGATGCGCAGCTCCACGGCGGCGCCGACGTGCTGGTGCGGCACCGAGTAGTAGTGGCCCTCGAAGGCCACGTGATAGTCGATGTTGACCCGCGCCGGCTTGAACTGCGCGAGCACCATCGGCGATGCTGGCAGCGGCTTCAAGGCCGGTGCGTCCAGCGCTGCGAAGGCCACCGCCCGGCAGCCGGGCAGCTTCTTGAAGGGACGCTGGTTGAGGTCGACCAACAGCTGCGCGATGGCGCGGTTGAGTTCCACCAGGCTGAAGAAGCGTCGATGGCGCATCCGCGCCAGGATCCAGCGCTCGACCACCTGCACACCCACCTCGACCTTGGCCTTGTCCTGGGGCCGGCCTGGGCGTGCCGGCAGCACCGCCACGCCGTAGTGCTCGCCCAGTTCCTGCATCAGCCGCGCGGTGACGGGCTCGTAGGCATCGGGGTTGGCGATGAGCGCGCGTGGCTGATCGGGCACCAGCAGCTTGGGCACGCCGCCGATGAACGACAGCGTCGCGATGATGGCGCCCACCCAGTCGGCGGCCGTCTGCTGCCAGGTCGCGCAGGCGTAGGTGTAGTTCGACGCCCCCAGCACCGCCACGAACACCTGGGCTCGGCGGATCTCGCCGGTGCCTGCGTCCACCACCGGCACCGTCTGGCCGGCGTAGTCGACGAACAGCCGCTCGCCGCCGTGGTGGACCTGGCGCATCGAGCGCTTCAGGCGCTTGGCCCAGGCGCGGTACTTCTCGCAGAAGGCGCTGTAGCGGTAGGCAGCCTCGCCGGCGCCCGCGCGGTACTCCTCCCACAGCAGCTGCAGTGTGACGCCCGGGCGCTTGAGCTCTTGATGCAGCGCCGCGTAGTCGGGCTCGTGCCGGGTGCTGCTGCGTGGGCGTGGTGGCGGGTACAGCCGTGCCTGCAGCTCGTCGTCGCTGAGCGTGGCCGCCTTGGGGCCACCCGACGCCGGCGTCGCGCGCATACATCGCGATCTCGCTGACGGTGGTCTTGCTGATGCCCAAAGCGGCGGCCACCTGCCGGGTGCTGAGGCTGGCGTCGGCCAGCAGTCGAAGTGCTTGTCTGATCTTGCTCATGAGGACCCTTGGTGTGGGCATCGCCTCTCCCGGCCAAAAAGCCGGGCAGCCTATGCCTCGTTGGGTCACTCAGGACACCCTCCCGGTGTCCGCGATCAGTTTGGAATGCCGTCCGCCATCAGCGTGGAACGGTGTCCGCCATCACGGCGCAATGCTGTCCGCCATCAGAGCGGAACGGTGTCCGTGATCGCGTGGAATACGCAGCCGCAGGTTGGACACGTGCCTATGGCCTTCACCAGAGCGTCCACCAGCGCGTGGAGAGGCCCTTGATGTTGGTCTCCTGGATTATGGCGGTGAGCGCCTTCTCGGCAGTCCTGCGCGACTCCAGGAACTCGGGGAAGTAGCTGCCCTGGCCGCAGCCGCCGGCGGCCACATGCGCCGTGGTGTCGAGCAGGTCGGCGTCGGCCATCAGCTTGCCCGAGCCGGCCTTGCGTGCGAACAGGGGCGCCAGTGATGTCTCGATATTTGCCCAGGGCGTGCGCTGGGCCAGCACTGCCAGCGGGTGGCGGGCATTCAGCCTATCCTATCTTCCTGGAGTTCTGACCATCGGCGATCACCCCGGATGCCCAGTGTTCATGCGGGTTGTCAGGGTTCTGCAGGGCCGACTACTTACGGTTCACCCCGGCGGGCTATTGCCGCTGGCCTCGCATCATGCCGGCGCCTGGCCCGCACCCAGTGATTCGCGCACGAACCGGACCAGTGCGCGGGCCGTCTCCGAACCTGCCGGCACGGGCAAGGTCAGCGCCTGCACCGTATCGATGCCGGCGAGCATTCGCCAGCCGGGTAGCAGATTCACCAAGGGAGGTCCCAATGCAGCGTCTCCAACGCCACTCATGAGTCCCGCGTCCCCCACCGCGCCAGGCGCGTCGGCGAGCGCCAGCATGGCCGCGACGCAGAAGTCTGGTGCCAGCACTACGCCCGCGCCATGCTTGGCCAAGGCTATCAAGCCATCGAGATCGCTGCCCCAGGCCGAAGCTTGAAGGGGCACGTCCTCGCGTTGTCCGTCGGCGTGCTGCCACTGGCTCGCAAAAGGATCCTCCCTTTGACCTAACAGCAGCATGGGTAGGGCGGCCAGCTGCTGCGGCCCGCTCAGCGCGGCTTGCCCTGCCTGCGCGTAGGCATGCACGGAGAACCTCAGCACCGGCTGAGCCACCCAGGCTTCAGGTGGCTTGCTCGTCACGCGGAAGGCGACGTCGAGGCCTTCACGGAGCAGGTCCACCCGGCGATCAGTGAAGAAAAGCTCGTAGCGCACGGCTGGGTGCAGCGCCTGGAAGCGCGCGAGCAGCGGCGCGAGCACATGCCGGCCGAAGCTTGCCGTGGCGCTGATGCGAATGGTGCCGTCCAGCTGATCGCGGGTGTGCCGCAGCGCCAGGCGGGCGCTTTCGGCGGCGTCCCGGACCGCGCGGGCGCGGGCGTGCAGGCGCCGGCCGGCTTCGGTGAGACCCAGGCTGCGTGTGCTGCGCGCGAACAGCGCCAAGCCGACGGCGCTCTCGATGGCCGCGATGCGCCGGCTGATCGCCGCCCGCGTGAGCCCCAGATCACGCGCGGCCTGCGCAAAGCTGCCGGCCTGCGCAATACGGGCGAAGAGTTCCAGCGCATTCGCGTCAAGCGCTTCTTCGGCGGCCGTTCGGCGGCGGCGGCCGACGCCTGGCAATGTGGGTGGCTTTGTCGACATTTGGTTGACGATCTGGCGCTCAATGGCGGTCTACCGCTTGAATGATTGCCAATCTAGACTGCCTTCATCGCCGCCACAAGCGCGTTGACCCGAGGTCCCAATGCCTACCCTTCCCCTGACTCCCACCGACACACGGTCCCGGTCAATCCCTTCCGCCAGCGCGCTTGACGTGGATGAGTCAGGTGCGCACCACTTGCAGGTTCGCGTCTGCCCAACACCGCTGCGCTGCAATGACGGTCGCTTGCTCGCGGCGCAGTGGTTCGAGCCGCCCCAAGCCGTCGGCGTCAAAGCCGTGGCTGTCATCGGCGCAGCGACAGCCGTGCCTGCCAGCTACTACCGCCACTTTGCTGAATGGCTGGCGCGCCGCGGATACGCGGTGCTGAGCTTTGACTACCGCGGCATCGCGGCTTCGCGGGACGCCTTGCGACCCGGCGAGGACGTGCGACTGCGCGACTGGGCCCGGGTGGACATGGGCGCGGCGCTGCACGCGGCAGACAAGCGCCGGCGCGAGGAAGCCGCAGCCCGCAGTCGCGAGATCGGACTGCTCTGGGTGGGTCATTCGCTGGGCGGCAACGCAGTCGGCCTGGTGCCCGGCTTTGCCGACAAAGTGGACGCGCTGCTTGGCGTTGCGGCCCAGGTGGCCTACCTCGGCCACTGGTCGGGGTTTGCGCGCCTGCAGGCCTGGCTGTTCTTCCATCTGATGCTGCCGGGCGTCGTGCGCCTGCTGGGTCACGCGCCGGGCCGCATGCTCGGCCCGCGGGCTCAGGACCTGCCGGCCGCAGCGGCACTGGAATGGGCCGCCTGGGGGCGCATGCCAGGCTTCCTGTTCGGGGACGCAAGCCTGGCCCGTGAGCGCAGCTACGACCGCTTCAGCGGTACAGCGCATCTTTGGAGCATCACCGACGACCACCTGTTCGGTCCCGCCCCGGCGGTGGACGCCTTGGCGGGCCACTTCAGCGCTGCACGCGTGGAGCGCCATGCCGTGTCACCCGCCGATCTCGGCGTGCGAAGGATCGAACACTTCGGCCCGTTCCGCCGTGACCTGGGCGCCAGGCTGTGGCCCAAGCTGCTCGCACCCATCGAGGCGGCCACGCCGCGGCTCGCTGGGGTCTGGCCGGCGGCGCGGTTCGGCCACTGAACCACCGCGTTCACGCGCGCGTCATGACGGCCGGGCAGCATGTCTGCCATGCCGACGACGCAAGACTCCGCTGCCGCCGACACACCCAGTTTGTCGGTGCGCACCGTCTGGATCTCGGACCTGCACCTGGGCACGCCCGGCTGCCAGGCCAAGGCCCTGCTCGACTTCCTTCGCGATGTCGAATGCGAGACCCTCTACCTGGTCGGCGACATCATCGATGGCTGGCAGTTACGCCGTTCCTGGTACTGGCCACAGGCGCACAACGATGTCGTGCAGAAGCTGCTGCGCAAGGCGCGCAAGGGCACGCGGGTCATCTTCATCCCGGGCAACCACGACGAATTCGCGCGCAAATACCTGACGCACAACTTCGGCGGGGTCGACGTGATGGAGGAGGCCATGCATGTGACAGCCGATGGCAAGCGGCTGTGGGTCACGCATGGCGATCTCTATGACGGCGTCATCCAGTGCGCGCGCTGGCTGGCCATCGCGGGCGACCTGGCCTATGAGCTCACGCTCAAGGTCAACCGCTGGTTCAACCGCATCCGCGCCAAGTGCGGCCTGCCCTACTGGAGCCTGTCGCGCTATCTCAAGCACAAGGTCAAGCGCGCGGTCAGCTACATCAACGAGTTCGAGAACGCCGTGGCACGCGAAGCCAGGAAGCGCGGCGCGCATGGCGTCGTCTGCGGCCACATCCACCATGCCGAGATCCGCGAGATAGACGGCGTGCTGTATTGCAATGATGGCGACTGGGTCGAGAGTCTGACGGCGCTGGTCGAGCACCATGACGGCCGGCTCGAGATCATCGACCGCGGTGACCAGGCGGCGCTGCCGGGGATGCTGCTGCCCGCGCCGCAGGCAATCGCTGCGCCCGTCGCGATGCCGGTGTCCATGCCGGTCGCAGCCGGTACCGTGGCGACGACGGTGTCGCCCGACACCGTCGCCTGAGCGGCGTCAGTCGATCCGTTTGAGCAGCGCCTGTCCGGCGGGAATCTGCACCCCGGGTGCGATGCCCTCGGCCAGCTCGAAGCCTTGGGGCACGAAGACGATGATGGTCGAACCATGCTCGAACCAGCCCATCTCCTGGCCCTTGGCGTGCGGCGCCGAACACGGCATCTCGTTGGCGCCCTTGCGGCCGATGTGCAGCAGCACATCCAGGAAGTGCAGGCGAATGCTGGCGACGAGAATCGCCGCGACCGGTACCAGCGCGATGGCGTGGCCGCTCGCAAGCGTCATGCGCACGACGGCGCGCTCGTTGCGGCAGAACAGCCGCTCCACGCGCTTGAGCGCCACCGGGTTCACGTTCCAGGTATCACCGCTCAGATAGGTCACATGGTCGACCGTGCCATCGGCCGGCGCATGGAAGCGGTGATACATGGCCGAAGTCAGCCGCAGCGTGACGAAACGGCCGCCCTCGAAGGCGCTGGCGTCCTGAGTTGGCCCGAACAGTTCCGCGGTCGAGTACGGAAAGCCCTTGGCCTGATAGACCTGGCCCTGCTCGACAACCCCGGTCGCGCCGACGATGCCGTCGCTCGGGCTTGCGAGCACCCCGGGCCGCGCATCGAACACGCGCGAACCCGGTTTGAGCTCGCGCGTGAAGCAGTCCCTCAGCGAGCGGAATTCGCGGTGCTTGGCTTCGCTCAGGTCCAGCGATGTGAACATCTGCCAGACGGCGATGCTGAGCCGGGTCAGCAGCGGGCTGTCGATGCGCGACAAGCGCCCCATCAGCCGTGTCAGCGCGATGCGGGGCACCCGGTTGGTCAGCAGGAAGTTCAGGTCCTCCTGCGCCACCAGGCGCTTGAACCAGCCGGGACGGGGCGCGGCGTTGCCGTTCATCCCGGCGCTCAGTGCGGGCGAGACGTCTTGGTTGTCCATCTCAGAACTTCTGACCCAGCATTTCGCGCAAGACGCTGCGGCGGATGGCCTTGGCGGTCAGTTCCGGCGCCGTCCACCACCAGCCGTCGGCGCGCATCTCGTCGCAGGCGGCCACGAAGCGATTCATTACCTCGGCGAACTCTGCATCGCTGTAGTTCAAACTGAAGATCAGCCGTCCCGTGCCCACCCAGCTCAGTGCCAGGCCCTGCTTGCGCAGATAGAACTGCAGCATCCAGTGGTAGCGGCCGGGCTGGTCGTACATGACCGTCCAGATCGTCGACAGATTGGCCATACGTACCGGTGCACCCGCTGCCGCCAAGCGGGCATTGAACTGGTCGCAGCGCGCGTTCCAGCGCTCCTCGAGGCCGTCGTACAGGGCGCGCACCTCGGGCCGCTCGATGCGCTTCAGGAAGGACGCCATCGCGGCGACCACATAGGGGTGGGCGTTGAAGGTGCCGCGGGCGAAGCAGATGTCTGCCGGCCGGTCCTCGCGGTAACGCGTCATCAGTGCGCGGCGGCCGCAGACGACGCCGACCGGCAGACCGCCGCCCAGCGTCTTGCCGTAAGTGACGAGATCGGCCTTGACCCCGAAGTACTGCTGCGCACCGCCCGGTGCCAGGCGGAAACCGACGAACACCTCGTCGAAGATCAGCACGATGCCGCGCGCGGTGCAGACCTCGCGCAGCTTTTTCAGCCAGCCCGTGTAGGCCTCACGGTCGTAGTTCGCACGGCGGCTGCCGTCGATCAGCGATGAGTCGCCCGGTGCGCTGACATTGGGGTGCAGCGCCTGCAGCGGGTTCACCAGCACACAGGCGATGTCGCGGCGCGTGGCCAGCACCCTCAGCGAACGCTCGGCCATGTCCTGCAGCGTGAAGGTCTCGCGCGGCGGCAGCGGGTTGCCGGGGCCGGGCTGCACATCCTCCCACCAGCCGTGGTAGGCGCCGGCAAAGCGCACCAGGCGCTTCTTCTTCGTGTGATAGCGCGCCAGGCGAACCGCCTGCATGACGGCCTCGGTGCCGGACATGTGGAAGCTCACCTCGTCCTGGCCGGAGATGGCGTTCAGGCGGCTAAGCACGTCCAGCACGCAGGGGTGGTAGGCGCCCGGCACTGGCCCCAGGTCG
>NZ_JBQVNP010000194.1:0-7415 GCF_052436255.1 Roseateles sp.
TGGCCTCGCTGCTGCCCGACGTCGCCCGCCTCAACAACGGCAACCTGGCCGAGCAGCAGCGCCCCGTCGGCCCGCAGCGCGGCGTCGACACGACCAAGCCGCCTGGCGCGCGCCGCGACGGGCCCATCAGCGTCGCCGCCACGCCAGCGCCTGCGCCGCCCCCGGTGGCCGCGCCGAGCGGGGCTGCGGCCGCCGTGGCGCTGCTCAAGAAGAACTCCTGCACGGCCTGCCACGGCATGGACCAAAAGCTCGTCGGCCCGGGCTTCAAGCAGATCGCCGCCAAATACGCTTCCCGCGCCGACGCCGAGGCCTACCTCGCCGCCCGCATCAAGAACGGCAGCCAGGGCGCCTGGGGCCCGATACCGATGCCGGCCCAGGCGCTCTCCGACGCCGACCTGAAATCCATCGCCGCCTGGCTGGCGGCCGGCGCCGCCAACCGCTGATCTCTGACCCGCACCACCTGAAGGACATCCCCATGCTGAACCGTCGAACCGCGCTTGCCCGCTCCGCCCAGGTGGCGCTGATGCTGGGCGGGCTGGGCCTGCTGCCGCGCGCCGCGCTGGCCGCCTATTCCAGTGCTGCCTTCGAGGCCAAGTCCGTCGCCGACCTGATGAAGGTGCTGGGCGTTGGCGCGCCCGTCGAAAGCAAGGACGTCACCATCACCGCGCCCGACATCGCCGAGAACGGCGCGGTCGTGCCGGTGGGCGCCGCCACCACGCTGCCCGGCGCCAAGCGGCTGCTGCTGCTGGTCGAGAAGAACCCCAGCATGCTGTCGGCGGCCTTCGACGTGAACGAGTTCGTCGAGCCCAGCTTCACCACCCGCGTCAAGATGGGCCAGTCGTCCAACGTGATGGCCGTGGCGCTGATGGCCGACGGCCGGGTGCTCTACGCCCAGAAGGAAGTCAAGGTCACCCTTGGCGGCTGCGGCGGCTGATCGCCCCGCAGGCATTGCCACCCGCACAACACAACAGGAGACAGACATGCCAGATCCGATGCGCATCCGAGCCCAGGCCGCCGGCGACAAGACCACCGTCCGCGTGCTGATGAGCCACGAGATGGAAACGGGCCTTCGCAAGGACCCGGCCGGCAAGGCCATCCCCGCGTGGTTCATCCAGGAGGTGACGGCCCAGCTCAATGGCAAGCCGGTGTTCGCCGCCGAGTGGGGCCCTTCCGTGTCCAAGAACCCCTTCCTGCAGTTCGTCCTCAAGGGGGCCAAGGCGGGCGACAAGATCGCCGTGACCTGGCGCGACAACCGCGGCGAGAACCGTACCGACGAAGCCACGGTCTCCTGACCGCCCGCCCCAACGTCACTGCAGGAGGGCCCATGCGCTCAAGACTGTTTGCATTCGCGGCCATCGCCGCCGGTACGGCCGTGGCCTGGCCTTTGCTGGCCCAGACGCCGGCCGCCGCCAAGTCCACCGCCGACGGCATTGCCGAGTACCGCAAGATGCTGGAGGACGGCAACCCCGCCGAGCTCTTCGAGGCCAAGGGCGAGGAGCTCTGGAAGACCCCGCGCGGGCCCAAGCAGGCCTCGCTGGAGGCTTGCGACCTGGGCCTGGGGCCCGGCGTCGTCAAGGGCGCCTGGGTGCAGTTGCCGCGCTGGTTCCCCGACACGCGCAAGGTGCAGGACCTCGAATCCCGCCTGCTCAGCTGCATGCAGACCCTGCAGGGCTTTGATGCCGCAGAGATTGCCGCCACGCCCTTCGACAAGGGCGAGCAGGCCAGCGTGACGGCCCTAGCGGCCTGGATCTCGTCCATGTCGCGCGGCATGAAGATGGCCCTGCCGCAAAAGCACCCGGAAGAAAAGCGCTCCTACGAGCTGGGCAAGCGCGCCTTCTTCTTCCGTGGCGGGCCGATGGACTTCTCCTGCGCCAGCTGCCACGGCGAGGCGGGCAAGCGCATCCGCCTGCAGGACCTGCCCGACCTGACGAAGAACCCCGGCAACGGCGTTGGCTTCGCGGCCTGGCCGGCCTACCGCGTCTCCAGCGGCGAGCTCTGGGGCATGCAGCGCCGCCTCAACGACTGCTTCCGCCAGCAGCGCTTTCCCTATCCCGGTTTCGCGTCCGACGTGACGGTGGCGCTGGCCGTCTACATGGGCGTGAACGCTAAGGGCGCCGAATCCATCGCACCGGCCATCAAGCGCTGAGGAGAACGACCATGAAGATCCAACACCTCGCAGCCCTTGCCGCCCTCTCTTGCCTGGCTGCAGGCGCTGCCCAGGCGCAGACGGCGAAGCAGCTCGACAAGCAGGCCACCGAGATGATGCAGGCCTCGTTTCGCGAGCAAGGCATCGCCAAGCTCGACCGCGTGAACCAGGACGAGGCGCAGAAGGCCTGCTCCCAGGCCAAACCGCCCCCGCCAGCGGTCGTGAAGAAGATCGAGGCGGCCCAGATGGCCACCATCAAGTGGCCCAGCGACGGCCAGTTCATTGGTGACTGGAAGGAGGGCGAAAAGCTCTCCCAAAGCGGCCGCGGCATGACCTGGACCGACGCCAGCACCGCACCCGCCAAGAACGGGGCCATGTGCTACAACTGCCATCAAATCGACAAGAAGGAAGTCTCCTTCGGCACGATCGGCCCCAGCCTGTGGAACTACGGCAAGCTGCGCGGCGTCACCGACCCGGCCGACCCCGCCGCGGCGGCCATCGTCAAGTACACCTGGGGCAAGCTCTGGAACAGCAAGGCCTATTCGGCCTGTTCCCACATGCCGCGCTTCGGGCACGCCGAGCTGCTCAATGAGCAGCAGATCCGCGACGTGATGGCCCTGCTGCTGGACCCCAAGTCACCGGTGAATCAGTGATGTCGCTGTCCAAGCGGGATTTTCTGCAAGTCCTGTCCTGCGCCGCCGCGGCCGGCCTGCCGCTGGCCCGTGAGGCCGAGGCGGCGACCGACAGGGCCGAGGGCCGGCTCTACGACCTGCCGCCCTTCGGCAACGTCTCGCTGCTGCACATGACGGACTGCCACGCGCAACTCCAGCCGGTGTACTTCCGCGAGCCCAGCGTCAATCTCGGCGTGGGCGCAATGCGGGGGCAGGTACCCCACCTGGTGGGCGATGCGCTGCTGAAGGCCGCCGGCCTGCGCCCCGGCACGGCCGTGGCACACGCGCTGACCGCGCTTGACTTCGAGACCGCCGCGCGCCGCTATGGCCGGGTGGGTGGCTTTGCCCACCTGACCACGCTGGTCAAGCGCCTCAAGGCCAGCCGCCCGGGCGCACTGCTGCTGGACGGCGGCGACACCTGGCAGGGCTCGGCCACGTCGCTGTGGACCAATGGCCAGGACATGGTCGACGCCTGCAAGCTGCTGGGCGTGGACGTGATGACGGGCCATTGGGAGTTCACCTATGGCATGGAGCGGGTCAAGGAGATCGTTGACAAGGACTTTGCCGGCAAGGTCGACTTTCTCGCCCAGAACGTGAAGACCGCCGACTTCGGCGACCCGGTCTTCAAGCCCTACACCCAGCGCCGCATCAACGGCGTGCCGGTGGCCATCATTGGCCAGGCTTTCCCCTACACGCCCATTGCCAACCCGCGCTACCTGGTGGCGGACTGGGAGTTCGGCATCCAGGACGCCAACATGCAAAAGGTCGTCGACGAGGCCCGCG
Source organism: Roseateles sp. (assembly GCF_052436255.1). GTDB lineage: Bacteria > Pseudomonadota > Gammaproteobacteria > Burkholderiales > Burkholderiaceae_C > Pelomonas. The sequence continues at coordinate 3,601 of NZ_JBQVNP010000194.1, forward strand.
CCGCCGGCGCCCAGCTCGTCTGCGTGCTGTCGCACAACGGCATGGACGTGGACCTGAAGATGGCCTCGCGCGTGCGCGGCATCGACGCGATCTTTGGTGGCCATACGCATGACGGCGTGCCCATGGCCGTACCGGTGAAGAATGGCGGCGGCACCACGCTGGTGACCAACGCGGGCAGCAACGGCAAGTTCCTCGGCGTGATGGATTTCGACGTCAAGGGCGGCCGCATGGTGGACTTCCGCTACCGCCTGCTGCCCGTCTTCGCCAACCAGCTGCGCCCCGACCCCGACATGCAGGCCTTGATCACCAAGGTGCGCGCACCGTATGAGGCCAAGCTCAACGAGAAGCTTGCCGTCACCGACGGCCTGCTCTACCGCCGCGGCAACTTCAACGGCAGCTGGGACCAGCTGATCTGCGACGCGCTGATGGATGTGCAGGGCGCCGAGATGGCGTTCTCGCCGGGCTTCCGCTGGGGCACCACCTTGCTGCCCGGCGACACCATCACGCGCGAACTGCTGATGGACCAGCTCGCCATCACCTACCCCTATGCCACGCTGACCGAGATGACCGGCGCGACCATCAAGACCGTGCTGGAAGACGTGGCCGACAACCTCTTCAACCCCGACCCCTACTACCAGCAAGGGGGCGACATGGTGCGCGTCGGCGGCCTCAGCTACACGATGCGACCCAACGAGGCCATGGGTAGCCGCATCGCCGACATGCGCCTGCATGGCAAACCCATCGATGCCGACCGGCGCTACAAGGTCGCCGGCTGGGCGCCGGTGGCGGAAGAAGCCCGGCATGCCGCGGGCGTCAAGCCCGTGTGGGAGCTGGTCGAGCCCTGGCTGCGGTCCCAGGGCGGGCGCGTGAAGCCGCGCACCGTCAACACCCCCAAGCTGGTCGCCATGCAGGGCAACCCCGGCCTGCTGGGCGGCTCAACCCCATGAAAGCTGCGATGACCCGCCTGCTGATGCTTGCCGCCCTGTCCCTGGCGACGTCTGCGCAGGCCGCAGGCGCACCGCCGGTCTTCAGCGTGCTGCAGCTGACGCCTGAGACGGCGCTGGCCGCCGCCCAGGCCGCGCTGGCGCACTGCCGCGCGGCCGGCTACCAGGTGGCCGTCGCCGTGGTCGACCGCACGGGCCTCGTGCAAGTGCTGCTGCGCGACCGCTTTGCCGGCGCGCACACGGTCGAGGTGGCGCCGCGCAAGGCCTGGACGGCGGCGAGCTTTCGGGTGGCTACGGCCGCGCTGGCTACCGAGACCCAGGCCGGTCGGCCCATGAGCGGGCTGCGCCACGTGCCCCAGGTCATGGCGGCGGGCGGCGGCCAGGTCATCGAGGCTGCGGGCAGCGTGATCGGCGCCATCGGCGTGTCCGGCGCACCCGGCGGCGAGGCCGACGACGCCTGCGCACTGGCCGGCGTGCGCGCCGTGGCCGATGCCATCGAACTCCGCGATTGAGAACCCCGTTCCTTCAACCTGGAGAAGGCCATGCGCCAACGCTTCCTGCCCGTCCTGTTCACGATGATCCTCGCCACACCGCTCGCCTGGGCCGGCGACCTCGTTGCCTACCACTTCGACAACGCCGCAACGCAAGGCCTCAAGGGCCTGCGCAACATCCGCAACCATCTCGACACCGACCCATCGGCCCAGCTGACGGTCGTTGCGCATGCCGAAGGCGTCGACATGCTGATGGAGGGCGCCAAGGCGGCCAATGGCACGGAGTTCGGGCCGCTGGTATCGGCGCTGAAGGCGCGTGGCGTGCGCTTCGAGATCTGCGAGATCACGCTCAAGAACCGCAGTCTGAAGAAGGAGCAGTTCGTGCTGGACGCCGACTACACGCCCTCGGGCGTGGTGCGCCTGGCCAAGCTGCAGAAGGAAGGCCACGCCTACATCAAGCCATGACGGGATGTCGCCCGAGCGTGGGATGCCGGCCATGAAGCGGCGCACCGCAGCGCTGCTGCTGGCCTTGTCTTGGGCGGCCACTGCGCTGGCAGCGCCGCTGCGCTTGCAGGCCGTCGCGCCGCAGGTCTACTTCGTCCAGGGCGAGGCCGCACTGGGCACGCCGGGCAACCGCAACTTCATCTCCAACGCCGGTGTCGTCGTCACGCCGGCCGGCGTCATCGTCATCGACGCGTTGGGCTCGCCGGCGCTGGCCGAGTCGCTGCTGCAGGCCATCCGGGCCGTCACGCCGCAGCCGGTGCGCTATGTCATCGTCACGCATTACCACGCCGACCACATCTACGGCCTGCAGGTGTTCAAGAGCCGCGGTGCCACCGTCATCGCCCACCAGGCCGGGCGCGGGTATCTGCAGTCCGACACCGCGCAGTTGCGCCTGCAGGCCAGCCGCAACACGCTGGCGCCGTGGATCAACGCCCGCACCCGCCTGGTACCGGCCGACCGCTGGCTGAAGGAAGACGAGGTGCTGGAGCTGGGCGGCGTGCGGCTGCAGCTGCGCCATGTTGGGCCGGCCCACACACCGGAAGACCTGACCGTCTTCGTCGAGGGCCCTCGCGTGCTGTTTGCCGGCGACCTGGCCTTTCGCGGCCGCATCCCCTATGTGGGGCAGGCCGACAGCCGCGGCTGGATCGCGGCCCTGTCACGCATCATTGCCGCCGCCCCGGCCGTCATCGTGCCCGGCCACGGGCCGGCCTCCACCGAGGCCCTGGCCGACCTGACGCTGACGCGCAACTACCTGCAATACCTGCGCGACACCATGGGCCGCGCCGCCGCCGAGATGCAACCCTTCGACGAGGCCTATGCCCGCACCGACTGGTCGGCCTTCGAAGCGCTGCCGCTGTTCCAGGCGGCCAACCGCATGAACGCCTACAACACCTATCTGCTGATGGAGCGCAACCCACCATGAGGCCCTGGGCGTGGCTGGCCAGCCTGGTGCTGGCGGGTGTGGCGCAGGCCGAGCCCGGGGCCCAGGCGCTGTTCGCCCGCTGCCCGGGCGGCGTGCCGTCGGCCGATGTGCAGGGCCGCGCCATCGACGCCGGCTTCTGGCAGCGTGGCCCGGTGCTCGCCGTGTTCTGGTCCAAGGACTGCGCCTTCTGCCATCGGCACAACGACAGGCTCAACCGGCTGCTGGACGAGCAGCCCGGCGCGGCGGTGCTGGGCGTGGCCATCGACCGCGATGCCGAGGCCGTGCGCCGCACCGCCGCGCGCCGCGCCTACCGCTTCCCGGTCATCGTCGACGGCCCAGGCGGCTGCGCGCTGCAGCCCCAGCTGACCCCGCGCAAGCTGGTGCCCATGACCTGCTGGCTGGGCGAAGCACCCACGCAGCCGCGTTGCGTTCCGGGCGAGATGGGCGAAGACGACCTGCGTGAACTGCTGCGCAGTCAGGCCCGATCCAATCGCCACTCCTGATAGCGCAGGCCCAGCCAGGCCCCCGCCAGCATGGCGGCCAGTGCGATGAAGCTGCCCAGCGACAGCGTCGACACGCCGGTGATGCCCTGGCCGATGGTGCAGCCCATGGCGACGATGCCGCCCACGCCCATGCAGACCGCGCCCGCCAGGTGCAGGCCCAGGTCACCCAGGTTGCCGAAGCCCTCCCAGCGGAAGCTGCCCTGGCTCAATGCCATCACTGCAGCGCCCAGGGCGATGCCGGCGACGCTGGCGATGCCCAGCGTCAAGGTCGTGGACTGGTCACTGAACATCAGCAGCCAGTCCAGCGCATAGGCCAGCGGCGCGACGGTGCTGAGCGACTCCATGCGGCGCGAGTTCGTCGCCAGATAGGCCGGCTCCAGCGTGCGCGGGTCTTCGGGCAGGAAGCCCAGGCCACCCGACACCCACCACAGCGCCGTGACCAGCAGGCCGA
>NZ_JBQVNP010000195.1:0-7374 GCF_052436255.1 Roseateles sp.
TAGGAGAAGGTTCATGGGGCTCGATGCTAACTGAGTCGGCGAAAAGTTGATCAGTTCGACTTTTTTCATATGGCTCGATAAATATTACTTCGCCAATGCCGCTCGCAACAATGTGGCGAGCACAAATGTGACATGGAAACGTTGTGCAAAATAGTCTAGAGCCAAGCAAGGGGACCCCAATCTTGGCTGCTTGAGTTATGGCTGCCATTTCAGCGTAAACGGCCCGTCCAAACTCAATTACATCAAATAGTCGAGAATCCCTGAAAAATGGATCTTCGCCATATAGCGAAGCCTTTGCCAGCTCACTATCTGTTTTGCGCGAAATGCTAGACGAGAGCCACCCCTTGGCACGCAGCCTGCGCACAGCATCCTCAATTAACTCCGTCTTGATGGTGACGTTTGAGTCGTGGCCAATCTCGAAATCTCTTGCAACGCCTTCACTATTCGCCCAATATAGACCGCCACCAAACTTGGGCACTTCGTTACACCCAGTCGCGATAACTTCCCCATCTTGAGATATTACCGCAGCACCTACTTGCCTTGACAAATCTAAGGAGCGTAAAGCAGAGGCTTGCGCAAAAAACATTCCTTGCTCGTCTTGAGTGGGCGATATATATGGATCTCCGAAAGTAAGTCTAACTAGGCGCCGAAGTTGTGAGTCGAGTTGAGCGCGTGATGCACTGGTAACAAAATAGTCCGCCAACGGGAATGTTCGGCCGAGTTGTTGACCGTATTTGACGTCCTCTTCATAGTCGCGCGTAACGAGCCGTACCGCCAATTCCTCGGCATCCTGTCCATTGAGCGCAGATGAACCTCGCAGCAGTCTGGTCAGGTATTGAATCCTAGTCGTTCTCGGCGCATACACTGAGATAAGAGTAAAGGCTTTCCCATACACTTCTCGAAACATGGAAATTTCTTCCGGTCTTTTAAAGGACCGAACGATATAAGCTATCCTTGAATCGGGAGTTTTGTTGGCGTCACCCGTAAACTCTTCTCGTAACGCACGAATCTGCGCAACGCCCAATCTTCCAACTATATCGGCTTGCCCAGTATCTTGACGAAGCTTTGTTCCCTCCGTCATAAGTGAATCTATGCGACCAAATTCATTTTCCCACTGTGGGTGTTTGCCGATATAGGGATGAATAAGTTCGCTAAGTCTTACGACGTGGGCTTCGTATCCAACAGCCTTAAGTTGGGCTTGGAGAGAGGAAGTAATTTTTGAAAGGTCAACACCAGTCGGGCCGGCCAAACCAAAAAATAATTCAATCGGCTTGGAGCTAATATCGTTTGGATCGGAGGCGTCAACTTCTGGGCGACTTGCTTTTTTAGCATCTCTGACCATGCCTTCTCCCATGCATTCGGTTGATTTCGCTCGAATGTATGCACTTCAGGAAGCGTTCGCCCCCAGGTTTTTACCAGCAGCAGACGCGCCACCGATCCTTGGTTCACACCAATGATCTATTGCAGATGAGACTCGTCGTCGCAAATCCTACGGGCCTTGAGATCCCTAAGTTATTGCGTTGCTGTCGAGCCAGTAGCTACCGCCGCCCCCTCGTCTGCCACAACGGCTTCTTCCCCTTCAACTGCCTTTCAATCCCGTCGTTCAACCGCGAACGCAGGTCGACCACCGCCTCGACATGCCCGAACACCTCGGGGAAGCGCAGGTCCAGCCACAGCCACAACGTGCACTGGCGCAGCGCCTGCTCCATGCGGTCAAGCCGGCTGTGCTCGTCGACATCGTCCAGGAACCAGGGCGTGCCGGCCTTGCCGGTGCGGGCGTGGCTGGTGGCCCAGGCCTGGAACTGCTCGACGACCTGGGGCAGGCGGTCGTCCACCGGCGCCTGTGCGTAGCGGAAGCGCTCCTGCAGCGGCAGCGAGCCGGCGCAGCGGTCCAGCATCTCGGCCAGGCCCAGCATCTGCTCCAGCTCGGCCACCTCGAAGTGGGCGTCGTCCAGGCGCAGCTGCTGCATGAAGACGTTGAGCACCTGCTGCAGGCTGCCCACGCCCAGGCGCTGGGAGATCGTCTGCACATGGCGCCAGTTCGGCGCCACCGGGCACTTGAAGTCGCGCGGCGCGCGTGGCTCCTTGGGCAGCAGCTCGCGCAGCGTCTTCATCGCGTCGGCCTCGGCCTCCTTGAGCACGCTGACGAAGCCCTCGTCATGCAGGCCGTAGCGGCCCGCGCGGCCGGCGATCTGGTGCACCTCGCCGACCGACAGCTCGCGGTCGGCCACGCCGTCGTACTTGGTCAGCGTCGAGAACAGCACGCGGCGGATGGGCAGGTTCAGGCCCATGCCGATGGCATCGGTGGCCACCAGCACGTCGGCCGCGCCGACCGCAAAGCGCTCGGCCTCGCGGCGGCGCACCTCGGGCGGCAGGGCACCGTAGATGACGCTGACCGAGCGGCCGCTCTGGCCGATCTGGTCGCGCAGCATCAGCACGTCGCGGCGGCTGAAGGCGACGACGGCGTCACCCGCATGCAGGTGTGACATCGGCACCGGCGCCGGCATCAGCTGCACCTGCTGCTTGCGCTCGAAGATGCGCTTCTCGGGCTTCTCGCCGCACAGCAGCAGCAGGCGCTCAATGGCCGGCGCGGCATAGGCCGAGGCAATGATGATGAGCTCGCGCGCCGGCACGCCGACGATGGCCTGGGTCCAGGCCCAGCCGCGCGAGTCGTCGAAGATCATCTGCGCCTCGTCGATGACGGCCACGTCGATCTCGTCGCGCGTGTTGACCATCTCGATGGTGCTGCTGACCACGCGCGAGTTAGCGGCCGGCACGTTCTCCTCGCCGGTCAACAGCGAGCAGGGCACGCCCCGGCCGACGAGCCGGTCGCGGCCCTCCAGCGCCAGCAGCCGCAGCGGTGCGAGGTAGGCACCGTCCAGTGCCTGCGCCAGGCGCTCAAAGGCCGAATACGTCTTGCCGCTGTTGGGCGGGCCGAGGTAGAGCGTGACCTTGCGGCCCAGCTTGCGCGCGGCGTCGAAGCTGTCCGGATAGCCCTGGAAGGCCAGCTCGCGGCCCAGGCTGGCCAGCGTGCTCTGCTCCTCGACCTGCTGCTCCCAGCGGTCCTGAGCGCGGGTCAGCGCGGCCTTCAGGTCCTCGTAGGGCATGGGCACGCTGCACTCGGCCTGCAGGCGCGGCAGCAGCGATGCCAGCTGGCTTGCGTCGCCCATGGCCTCGCTGCGCGCGACGAGGTGGTTGAGGTGCAGCGTCAGCTCGGCCGTGTACGAGTACTCGGGCGCCTGGCCCAGTGCCTGCCTCAGCGCCGCCGCATCGGCGTCGCGGAAGAAGGCCCAGACGGGCTCCTCGGGCACCGGCACGCGGTGCGACAGGTCGATGCGCCAGCCCTCATGCGCCAGCAGCAGCGCGTGCACGCACAGCCGCGTGAACACGAGGCCTTCGCGGCGCAGGCCCAGGCTTTCGAGCTGGTGCAGACGCTGCAGCATCTGCGTGCGCAGCGTGTTGGTCTGCGGCGTGGCCTCCAGCTGGGCCAGCGCGACCGGGATGTGGGCAGGCAGGATCCAGCGGCTGGGCCGGCCACCGCCAGCGGCGCGCGAGATCTGTATGCAGCCCATGCGGTCCAGTGCTTCGTCACTCCCACCGTGGCTGCCATCGTCGAAGTCGGCGGGCACCAGCACCTGCGGCAGCGCGTGGGCGGCCTGGCGGATGCGGGCCCAGTCTTCGGGCGCCAGGCCCGCGGGGAAGCGGGCGGCGTGGCTGGGTTGCGGGAGAGGAAAGGCCGGAGCGGGCGGCTTTGCCGGCTTGAGGGCCGGAGATGAGGGGACTTCTGGATTCACGGCGGAAGTGGAACACAGGCGGGCCGACGACTGCGTCAGCCGAAGGAGTCTAGGCGGGCGATCCGGCCCCAGGCTCAGCGCTGGCCGCGCCGGCCTCGAGCCCCGCCGGATCGGCAGGCAACGCCGGGGTCGTGGCGATCGCCGCGTCGGTCAGCGTTGCGATGATGTCCGGATACCAGGCCGCATTCAGTCCCAGCGACTCGTCCGACTTCAGATCGCGGTCGCCCATGTCGAAGCGCGCCGAGTGCACGCCCAGCAGCAGCCAGGGCAGCGGGCCCCGGCCGGGCGCGGCCACCACCACCGGCGCGCCGCTGATGCCGCGGTGCGCGCGCACGTCGGTCAGGAACCAGCCCATGCCCTGGAAGCGCCAGCCGTAGGGCGAGGCCACGGCGCCGTGCCGCACCACCGGGAAATGGTGCAGGCCGTCATGAAAGCCCAGCGGAAAGCCCGGGATCAGCAGCAGCTGGCCGATGGGCACGTCGTCCTGCGGGCCGGGGAAGTTCTCCAGCGTGAAGGCCGCCAGCTCGACCGTGTCGGGCAGCGCGGCCGGGTCGATCTCGATCACCGCCACGTCGATGGCACCGGCGTCGTCCTCGCCCTGCCGCCAGTCGGCCAGGCCGTCGCGGTAGAGCAGCACCGACAGCCCGGTGGAGTTGGCCAGGTTGGCCGCGTCGGCATGCAGCTCGATCTCGATGCGGTCGGGGTGGTGGTGGCTGGCCTCGTCGATGAAGACGTGGCGGCTGCTGACGAGGTAGAGCCGCTCGTCGCGCCTGAAGAAAAAGCCGCTGGCGGTGGTCAGCCCGCGGCTGCCGTCGAAGGTGGCGATGCGCACGGTGGCCAGCAGCAGCGGGTCCACCGTGGCCTGCGCCGGGCCGGCGGGTGGGCGCTCAGCCATGTCGCCGTCGGTCCGTCATGCAGCGGCCTGGGCGCCGTTGCGGGCCAGCAGCGAGGTCATGTGCTTGCAGAGGTTCTCGCCCGTCGTCGTCAGGCGCAGCGAGCCGCCATGCCACTCCATCCAGTCCAGGGCGATGTAGCCCTCGACGGCGGCCTCGTTGATTTCGGAGGCGCGGCGGCGCTTGAGCAGGTCGACGGTGGCAAGCAGCCCGTCGCGCAGGGTTTCACGGCTGGCGATCTCGGCGAGCGTGGGCAGGGTCATCGGGTTCTCCTGGGAGGCTGGAGGCAGGGCGTGCGCAGGGCGCAACCCAAGGCGGTTCTCGAGTCCCGGGGGCGGCAGGGAGTGCCATCTGAGGTCAGTTCCGGGAGGGTCGACAGTGAGGCTCGCCGCTTGACGGAGGATGACGACCGTTGCCGCCGGCGGGAGCCGGCCAGCCTGGGAGCGCGAAGGTGATGCGCGTCGTCCAGCCACCGATGCCGCGCCATTGAGCAGTACGCGACTGGCTTGCAGTGTATGCCCGCGAAGATGACAGGGATGCTGGCGGTGGTCGCGTCAGTCCAGCGGCCAGGGCATGGCCTTCGGCAGCTTGCGCATGTCTTCCGGTTCGGCCGGCTTGCGGCGCTTGTGTGTCGGCGAGTCGGCCTGGCGCCACCAAGGCGCCGCGGCCTCGCCATGTGCCGGCTCCACGGCTTCGCCCAGCCTTGGCATCAGCAGCTGTGCGCCCTGCTTCGGCGCCAGTTCGAGCAGCACCTCCACCGGCTGGTCCCAGTCATGCAAGGCCAGCGCGAAAGTGCCCCAGTGCACCGGCAGCAAGGCGCCACCGCCCAGCAGCTGCAGCGCCTTCAGCGCGTTCTCCGGCCCCAGGTGGATGTCGCCCCAGGATGGATGGAAGGCGCCCACTTCGAGCATGACGAGGTCGAACGGTCCGAGGCGCTCGCGGATGGCGGCGTACTCGGTCGTCAGCCCGGTGTCACCGCTGAAGAAGGCACGGTGCTTGGGCGTCTCGATGACGATGGACGACCACAGCGTGGCGTTGCGGTCCGACAGCGAGCGGCCCGAGAAATGCTGTGACGGCACCGCATGGATGCGCAGTTCGGCGTGCGGCGCCTGCCAGTGCTCCCACCAGTCCAGCTCGACGATGCGCTCGGCCGGCACGCCCCAGGCCTGCAGATGCGCGCCAACGCCCAGCGAGGTGATGAAGGGCACACCCTGCAGCTTGACCAGCTCCCTGATGGTTGGATAGTCGAGGTGGTCGTAGTGGTCGTGCGAGATCACGACGGCATCCAGCTGCGGCAGGGCCTTCAAGGCCAGCGGCACGGGTTGGAAGCGCTTCGGGCCGACCAGCTGCGACGGCGATGCGCGCTTGCCCCAGACGGGGTCGGTCAACACGCGCAGCCCATCGATCTCGACCAGCACCGTGGAGTGGCCCAGCCAGGTCGCGCGCAGGCCGGTGTCGGTCGGCTTGGTCCAGGCGTCCAGCGGGTTGACGGCCGGCAGCAGGCCGGCCGGCTTGCGGCGGCCTTCGGCGCAGATGAAGTCGCCCAGCGACGGCCGCTCCGTGCTGTCGCGCAGGCCGGGCTGGATGGGATGGAGGTTGCGGAAGCCCTCGCCGCGGTCTGTCACGCGGTACAGCGGCGACGCCCGCATGCGTTCTAGGTGTCGTTTCCCAAGAGGTTGTTCACCCGAGGCCGTGGAAGATGAGGGTTCTCACACCAACCCATCGCCACACGGGGAACCCTCGGATGAACAGCCATAAGAATGCCTCATTGACGCCGCGAGGTCGCGCACATTTGGTCAAGAACGTCGCCACTCAAGGCTGCAAGCTTGCTGCTGAGGCGGCAGGCGTGAGCCGGCGCACCGCTGCGCGCTGGCATCGGCGTCACGCGCTCGAAGGCCCCACTGGGCTGCTCGACCGCAGCTCCCGTCCTCATCGCAGCCCCAAGCGAACGCCCGCCGACAAAGCCGAGCGCGCGTGCGCGCTGCGGCGTAACCACCGGCTGACCTACGTGCAGATCGCAGAGCGGCTGAACCTGTCCAAGAGCACGGTGGCGCGGCTGTGCGGGCAGGCCGGGCTGAACAAGTTGCCCGGTGTTCAGGACGTTGAGCCGGTGCGTCGCTACGAGCGCGACAAGCCCGGCGAGTTGCTACATCTGGACATGAAGAAGCTCGGCCGCTTCGAGCGGCCTGGTCATCGCGTCACTGGCGACCGCACGCAGAACACGCGCCGCGCGGGCTGGCAGGCGCTGCACGTGGCCATCGACGACCACTCGCGCGTGGGCTTTAGCCAGATGCTGGGCGACGAGAAGAGCCTGAGCGCATGCCAGTTCCTGGTGGCTGCGCTGCGCTACTACAAGCAGCTCGGCGTGCAGGTCACGGCCATCCTGACGGACAACGGCTCAGCGTACCGCTCCAAGCGCTTCGCCAAGCTGCTGCGCCGTCTGGGCATCAAGCACAGGCGCACGCGGCCCTACACGCCCAGGACGAACGGCAAGGCGGAGCGCTTCATCCAGACCTTGCTGCGGGAGTGGGCCTACGCCTACCGCTATCCCAGCTCCGACGTCCGCGCCGCTGAGCTTGCGCCCTGGATGCAGCACTACAACTTCCATCGCCCTCACTCCGCCACCGGCCACAAACCTCCCGCCTCACGGCTGGGGTTTGAGGTGAACAACGTCCTGAGAAACTACA
>NZ_JBQVNP010000196.1:0-7336 GCF_052436255.1 Roseateles sp.
GTCCAACCCCGGGTCGACCGGCGCCGCCGCGACCGTGTCGGGCAGGCCAAAGTCGGAGAACGTGAGCACCGACCCGCGCGCCAGCAGCGTCGCGCGCTCGCAGGCCTGGCGCAGCTCGCGCACATTGCCTGGCCAGCGGTAGGCGGTGAGCCGCGCCAGCGCATCCGGTGTCAGCTCGACCGGGCGCCTGGCGAACTGCGCCAGGTAGTGCTTCAGCAGCAGCGCGATGTCACCTGCGCCGCGCTCGCGCAGCGGCGGCACGCGCAGCACCACCGTGTTGAGCCGGTAGAGCAAGTCGGGCCGGAAGCGCCGCGCATCGAACAGCTCGGCCTCGGCCACATTGGTGGCGGCCAGCACGCGCACGTCCACCGGCACGGGCCTGTCGCTGCCTAACGGTGTGACCTCGCGGCGCTCCAGCGCGGCCAGCAGCTTGGCCTGTTGCGCCAGCGGCAGGTTGCCGATCTCGTCGAGAAACAGCGTGCCGCCCGCCGCCGCGACAAAGCGGCCGGGGCGCGATTCGCGCGCATCGGTGAAGCTGCCGCGGCGGTGGCCGATGAGGTGGCTCTCCACCAGCGCCTCGGGCAGCGCGCCCATGTCCACGGCCAGCAGCGGGCCGGCCGCGCGAGGCGAGGCGCGGTGCAGCGCGCGGGCCACCAGCTCCTTGCCCACGCCGTTTTCGCCCAGGATCAGCACGCTGGCCTCGCTGGCGCCCACCTGGGCGATCTGGGCGCGCAGTGACTGCATGGGGGCGGAGTCACCCAGCAGTTCGCCCACGGCGGGCGCCGGTGCGCGCCGTGCCAGCGCGGCCTGCACGCAGGCGACGAGCCGCTCGTTGGCCCAGGGCTTGGTGATGAAGTCCACAGCGCCGCCCTTCAGCGCCTGCACGGCCAGCTCGACCTCGGCATAGGCCGTCATGACGACGACGGCCGGCGCGTCGGCCCGCGCGATCACCTCGCGCAGCAGCGCCAGGCCCGCCGTACCGTCGCTGGCACCGGGCGTGAAGTTCATGTCCAGCAGCAGCACGTCGGGGGCGATCTCGTCCAGCGCGGCCGTCAGCTCGGCGGGCGAGTGCCGCACAGCCACCGGGGCCAGCCTGCGCAGCGCCAGCCGCGCGGCCAGCGCCACGTCGGGGTCGTCGTCGAGGATGAGGATGCCGGGCATGGGAGCGCGCGACTCTAAGCGCCGCATGCGGACCCGGGCAAGGCGGTGTCCGGAAGCGGACAGTGCGGGTGTCCGCTTCCGGACGCCTCAGCCGAGGGAAACCCGGTTCGCCCCAGGGAAAAGCGGGCTGGCCCGCCTCTTGCGGAAGACCGGGCCATGAAGCTGCTCCCCTCCTCCCTCTTCTGGCGCGGCGCCTGGCGCCAGCTGCGCGCCGAACCCGGCCCCGCCGCCCTCGTCATCGCGGGGCTGGCCCTGGGCCTGGCCCTCACGCTGCTGACGGCCAGCTTCCCGGAGGACGTGCTGTGGCCCGACGCCGGCCTGCCTCAGCGCGACCGTCTCGTCACCTTCGAGTTCCAGGCCCGCGGCCCGGGCGGCATCCGGACCGAGTGGTTTGGTGAAGTGCCTACCGTGCCGCTGCATGCCGGGCTGCGCGCCAATGGCGCGCCGGTGGCGGAGATGAGCCGGGTGCTGTTCACGCAACTGGCGGCGCGCGCAGGCGATGCGAAAGTCACGCAGCGCAGTACACGGCTCTCCATCGCGCTGGCCGATGCGGATGTGCAGCCCCTGCTTGACTTGCGCCCACTGGCCGGTGACCTGGCCGCGGCGCTGTCCTCGCCCGAGGGCATCGCGCTGAGCGCGCAGGCCGCCGAGAAGCTGTTCGGCACCACGCAGGCGGTGGGCCGCAGCTTCACCATCGCGCTGCCGCCCGATCCCGAGGGCCGCGCGCCGGCCATGCAGTTCACGCTCACCGTCAAGGCCGTGCTGCCCACGCCCAACCCGAACGGCATGCTGGTTTTCGACGCGATTGCCGGCTTCAACGCGCCGGCTGCCAAGGCCTATCTGGCACGCTCGGACAGCTGGTACCAGACCACGGGCCGCCTGTTCGCCCGCCTGCAGCCTGGCGCCCAGGCCGGGCAGCTGACCACGCTGGCGCAGCGCCTGGCCGACCAGCAACCCATCCCGCCCGGTTTCCCGATGGACTTCCTCAAGGGTGGCGGCAGCCCGGCCTATCTGCGCGCCATGCCGGTGGCCGACGTCGGCCTGCACGGCGCCGGCAGCCCGCTGCGGCGCCTGCAGCTTGGCAGCCTGGCGGCGGCCTCGGCCGGTGTGCTGGCCTTGGCCATCATCAATTTCGTCAACCTGTGGAGCGTGCGAACGCTGAAGCGCCAGCGCGAGATCGGCCTGCGCAAGTCCCTGGGCGCCGGCGCGCGGCAATTGGCCCTGCAGTTCTTCGCCGAGGCCGCCGTCGTGGCCGGCATCGCCGGCGCGCTGGGACTGTTGCTGGCCTGGTGGGCGACGCCAGCGGTCGAGGTGCTGATGCAGCTGAAATTTCACGCGCCCGTGCTGGCGCCGGGCATGGTGGCGCTCACGGTGCTGCTGTGTGGATCCATCGCCGCCGTCAGCGCGCTGCCGCTCAGCTTGATCGCCCTGCACGTGCGGCCGGCCGAGTCCCTGGCGGGGCGCAGCCACAGCGAGGGCCGGGCCAGCCGCTGGCTGCGCCGCTTCATGACCACGCTGCAGTTCGGCGCTGCGGCCGTGTTCGCGTCGCTGGCCTTCACCGTGCTGTGGCAGGCCGAGCACACCGCCGACATCCCGCGTGGCTTCGAGACGCAAGACCGCGTGGCCATCGACCTGCCCTGGGAGGCCCAGCCCGAGCAGACGAACGCGCTGCTGGCGCGCATCCGCAGCTGGCCCGAGGTCATCGCCTCCGCCGCCGCCGAGGACGTGCCCGGCCGCGACTTCGCCAGCTGGTACGGCGAGTTCCGCGGTGCCGGTGGCAAGTCGGTGAGCCTGCGCACCGGCGTCGGCTTCACGCCGGGCTATCTGCAGGTCTATGGCATGCGCGTCATCGCCGGGCGCCTGTCGGCCGACCACGTTGCCGAGCAGGCCCAGCAGGCCATCGTGCTGGACCGCAGCGCCGTGCGAGCCCTGGGCTTTGCCAGCCCCGAGGCGGCCGTGGGCCAGCAGCTCGGCACGGCGCCCAATATCGACGACGGCAAACCCGCCACGGTGGTGGCCGTCATCGACGACATCCGCCTCGAAGGCCCGCGCAGCCCGCCGCAGCCGCACGCCATCCGGCCCGTGGTGGAGCGCGGCTATGGCGCCATCGGCGTGCACAGCCGCGACCCGCAGGCCACGCGTGCCAAGCTGGCGGCGCTGGTCAAGGAGCGCTTCCCGGAGGCCGAGGCCATCGCGCTGCCCGTGCGCGACATGCTGCTGCAGAAGGTGGCTGACGACACGCGGCTGGGCCGCGTCATCGGCATCGCCGGCCTGATGGCCCTGGGCCTTGCGGCCGTGGGTATTTATGCACTGGCCGCCTACACCTTGCGCCTGCGCGAGCGCGAGATCGTGCTGCGCAAGCTGCACGGCGCCGGCCCGGGGGCGGTGGCGGGCCTGCTGGCGCGCGAATTCGCCGGTGTGCTGGCCGTGGCCTGCGCCTTGGCCCTGCCTGTCGCGGCCTGGCTGTCGCAGCGCTACCTGGCGGACTTTGTCGAACGCGCGCCGGTGGGGCCGCTCTCGCTCTGGGTGCTGCTGGCCGCCGTCGCCTTGCTGGCCGCCGTGACGGCGCTGGCCGTGGCCCGCCATCTGCATGCGGCGCTCGCACTGCGGCCGCTGCAGGCCTTGCGCGGATGAGCGCTGTGCTGACTTCCGGCGCTGCGATGGACCGTCGCTTGGCCGCGCCGCGCCGCTACGGCCTGCTCGTGCTGGCCGTCGTCGTCGCGCTGGCCCTGGCGGCGGCGCTGCTGCGCTGGTGGCCACGCGGCGTGCCGGTGGCGCGCGCCGATGTGGAGATCGCCGCCGCCAAGACCGGCCCTTTTCGCGACGTCGTCGTCGGCCGCGCCACCGCCCAGCCGCTGCAGTCCGTGCTGCTGGACGCGACCGAGGACGGTCGCGTCGAGCAGGTGCTGGTGAAGGATGGCGAACGTGTCGAGGCCGGCCAGCTGCTCGTGGTGCTGGCCAGCAGCCAGCGGGCGCAGGAGCTGATGGCCCGCTCCAGCGAGGCGGCCCAGCAGCTGGCCAACTTCTCCACGCTGCGCGCCGCGTGGATGCAGGCCCAGGCGGCGCAGCGTCGCGAGCTGACGCAAGGCGAGTACGAACTGGAGCGCGTGCGCCGACTGCACCAGCGCAACCGCGAGCTGGCGGCCACGGGCTTCCTGTCGCCGTCGGCGCTGGAGGACTCGGCTGACAAGCTCAGCATGGCCGAGCGCCTGTTCACCCAACAGCAGGCTGATGGCCGCGAGGAGCTGGCGGTGCGCGAGCAGTCGGTGCAGGCCATGCAGCGCGCCGTGGCCGACCTCAACAAGCGGCTGGATGCGATGCGCACCGCCAGCGAAGGCCTGGCCGTGCGTGCGCCGGTGGCCGGGCGCGTCACCGGCCTGGCGCTGCAGGTCGGCGAGAGCGTGCGCAGCGGCACGCGCATCGCGCGGCTCGACAGCCTGGGCCGCTTCAAGCTGGACCTGCGGCTGGACGAGTTCCACCTCGGCCGCGTGCGCGAGGGGCTGGCCGCCGAGCTGCAGCACGACGGTCGCCGCCACGCGCTGCGCGTCGCCCGCATCGACCCCCAGGTGAAAGACGGCCGCTTCTCGGTCGAACTGACATTCGACGCCGATCCGCCGCCGCTGCAGGTCGGCCAGGGCCTGGACGTGCGCCTGACGCTGGGCGATGCCATGCAGGCCCTGCTGCTGCCCGACGCCGGCTTCTACGCCGACACCGGCGGCGCCTGGGCCTTCGTGCTGGACGCCGATGGCCGCCACGCCCAGCGCCGCCCGCTGCAGCTGGGCCGCCGCGCCGACGGCGTGGTCGAAGTGCTGGGCGGCCTGCAGCCCGGCGAGCAGGTCGTCGTCTCGCCCTACCGCGCCTTTGTCGGCGCCTCTTCAATCCAACTCGACTGAGCCATGTTCAAACTCCGCCACCTCACCAAGACCTTCCACACCGGCGACATCGAGACCACCGCGCTGGACCGCATCGACCTCGACATCGAGGCCGGCGAATACCTCGCCATCACCGGCCCCTCGGGCTGCGGCAAGTCCACGCTGCTGGGCATCCTCGGGCTGCTGGACGCACCGAGCGGTGGCGAATACTGGTTCGACGGCCACAACGTGGCCGGCTGGACCGAAAAGCAGCTCAACACGCTGCGCCGCGGCCGCATCGGCTTCGTGTTCCAGAGCTTCAACCTCATCGACGACCTGAGCGTGGCCGAGAACATTGCGCTGGCCCTGGAGTACGGCGAGCAGCCCGCCCGCGCCCGCCGCGAGCGTGTGGCCGAGGTGATGGAGCGCCTGGGCCTGACCCATCGCGCCGGCCACCGGCCCAGCCAGTTGAGCGGCGGCCCCCAGCAGCGCCCGGCAAAAGCCCGGGCCAACGCGGCGCGGCCGGCGCTGCGGCTGGCCGACGATCCGACGGGCAACCAGGGCCGCGCCCATGGTGCCGAGGTGATGCGCATCCTGCGCGAGCTGAACGCGGAGGGCACGACGCTGGTGATGGTGACCCACTCGCTGGAGCATGCGGCGCAGGCGTCGCGCACGCTCAGGCTGCTGGATGGGCGGGTGGTGGTGGATGCGGTGAGTGCGCTGGCTTGAGGAGCTGACGCGAGCTTCTCGCGTTTGGCGGCTCGGGTTGTCAGGAGACTCGCTCGGCCAGTCTGCCGTCTCGTCGACCCGACCAAACGACGTGCATGAGGCATTTGTCGGAAAGACAGGCATCGGCGTGCGTCAGACCGCCGGGCTGGAAGGGGACGTCCGCGTCGAACGGCCTGCTGGAGGCTCAGCTGCGATGGTGCCAGCAGTGGCCCGCAGCCTCCAGCCGCTTTGATCGTCGCTCTCGCGCCGGCCGTCGTGTGACTTGTTCGCCGACGCAGGCCCCAGCCGCAACGCACCGGGCCTCGCGCCGGCGATCGCCGCCTTTAGGATGCCGGCCCATGCACCCCCTAATTCAAGGCCTGCTCGGCCTGCTGCTGCTTGCCGGTGGGCCTATGGCCCGCGGCGATGCCGGCGTCGGGCCGTTGGAGGTGCAGTTCCGCAGCGTGACGGTGCCGCAGAACTCGGTGCCGGCGATCTCGCAGGACCGGGCCGGGTTCATGTGGATCTCGACGAACAAGGGCCTGACGCGCTACGACGGCTACCGGTTGCGGCTCATCGAGCTGGCTGGCGACACGACGGCAAAGCGCAGCCTGGGCTGGGTGCGCGCGATGGCGCCGGCGGCCGACGGCCGCATGTGGGTAGGGACGGAGTTCCAGGGTCTGGTGGCCTACGACCCCGATCAGGACCGCGTCGAGGCGCATGGCGGCGCCCAGGGCGGCACTGGTCCGCAGGCGCCCATCAGTGCGCTGGCCACCGGCCACGACGGCGCCGTCTGGGTGGGCACCATGGGCCGCGGCCTGTACCGCTACGACCCCGCCGCCAGACGTTTCGACGCCCATGAGCTGGCCTGGCGGGGCCGGCCCGAGGCGCGCGTGCTGGCGCTGCGCGTCGGTGCCGACGGCGTCGTCTGGGCGGGGCACTGGCGCGGCCTGGCGCGCTTCGTCAACGGCGCCTGGGAGAACCTGGCGCTGCCCGAACTACCGAACGGCGTTCCCGTGCAGGCGCTGGCGGAGGACCGCGCCGGCCGCATCTGGCTGGGCACACAGGGCGGGCACCTGGGCGTCGTCGAACAGGGCCGGGTGCGCTGGGTGCAGGCGCTGAGCATGCCGATCAATGCGCTGGCCGAAGACATCGACGGGCGCATGTGGGTGGGCGGCAAGGTGGGCCTGTTCTGGGTCAACCCGGCCAGCGGCGCCATCGAGGCGCGCCTGCGCCGGGACCCGCGCCGCGCGATGGGCTTGGCCGGCAACGACGTCAGCGGCCTGCTGCGCGACCGCAGTGGCGCCATGTGGGTCAGTGGGTACGGGCTGGGCGTGCAGCGCCATCTCAACCACCCCGCCTTGGCCGTGCGCGGCCCTGATGCCGATCTGGCCAGCCCGCTGGCCGAGGCCGATGTGCGCGCCGTGCTGGCGCTGAAGAACGGCGAGGTGCTGGCACCGACGCAGGCCGGCCACATCGCCCGCCTGGACGGCCGGCCGGGCCGCGAGCTGGCGACCCTGGGCGCCTGGCCGCGCGAGCGCCGCAGCGTCGTCGAGATCATGGCCGAGGCGGCCGACGGCAGCGTGTGGATGGCCGCGGCCGGACGACTGGAGCAG
>NZ_JBQVNP010000197.1:0-7255 GCF_052436255.1 Roseateles sp.
CGCTGGAAGGCAAAAGACCAGCGCATCCTATGAAGGCAGATAAGCCGAATCCAGAGCCACCCCAGACGGACGGCGGCAGCTCGAACCGTGAGTTGCGTGACGAGGTTGAACGTCTGCGCGCGGAGGTGGCCTACCTAAAAAATTTGGAGGCCTTGGTTCGAGCCAATCGGCAAGCCGCGCAGAAAGAGCGCAAGCCGTTCTCGAGCTGAGGCCAGACTACCCGTTGCCAGTGCTGCTGACCGCTGCGGGCTTGTCGCGCAGCACGTTCTACTACCAAGCCAAGGTCTTGGAGACCAGTGACAAGTACGCGGGCTTGAAGTCAAGCATCAAGGCCGTCTATGAGCGCCACAAGGGCCGCTACGGCTATCGGCGCATCACCGCCGAGCTACGTCAGACCGGCCAGGCCGTGAATCACAAGACCGTGCAGCGGCTGATGAACGGCCTCGGTCTGAAGTCGCTGGTTCGGCCGAAGAAATACCGCTCCTACCGGGGCGAGTCCGCGTCATCGCCGAACGTGCTCGATCGCCAGTTCGACGCAGCGCGGCCGAACGAGAAATGGGTGACTGACGTGACCGAATTCAATGTCCGCGGCGCAAAGCTTTACCTGTCGCCTGTCATGGACCTCTACAACGGCGAGATCGTGACCTTCGAGATGCAGGAGCGCCCCCTGTACTCCCTCGTAGGGAACATGCTCAAGAAGGCGCTCTCGAAGCTGAAGGGACGCAGCGCCGCGCCACTACTGCACTCCGATCAGGGATGGCACTATCAGATGCCTGACTACCGTAAACAACTCAGCGCTCACGGGCTGACGCAAAGCATGTCGCGCAAAGGCAATTGCCTGGACAACGCCGCTATGGAGAGCTTCTTCGGCACGCTCAAGTCCGAGTTCTTCTACCTCAACAAATTCGCTGACATCTCAGAGCTGAAGACAGGCCTGCGCCGCTACATTCACTACTACAACCATCAACGCATCAAGCTCAAACTCAATGGCCTGAGCCCGGTCCAGTACCGAACTCAGGCATCGAGCTGCTAGCTTCCAGCCGTCCAACTTCTGGGGGTCAGTTCAAAGCCGGGGCGGTTCAGTCGGCGCGTTGGCTCAAGGGACGCCGGACTTTGATTGACGTGAACTCAGTCGGATGAAGCCTGCAGGCACCAGGCGAGTCTCGCCATCGAGTGTCAGGATGGCCATCAGCTTTGTATTGCCGATGACGACAAGACCGTCGATCTGCTCGACGTGCTCCTTGCCGTCCAAGCCCTTCTCCTCGTACCTGATGGACACGCATTCGACCGGGCGATATGCAGGGTCAGACACGCAGCCTGCCCCTCGTGCCATTTCCCTCTCCGCATCCTTGTTCCCGGCGTACTCGGCGATATAGGGCAGGAAGAGGAGGCTCGCCAACAGCGCAAGTATTGCCCGCGGCACCAGGTACAGGACCATGGCAAGCCACGCAGCGGCCCCAAGCCCGACGACTGCCGGGCTCGGCCGCCACTTTGGCGTCATCAGCAGAGGGCGCTTGCCTTGATGCTTTCGAGCGTAGAACCAAAACCCAAAGAAGCAACCTAGCGACACCAAGCCGCCGGTGACGAGGTAGCCCTTGTGGCTAGGAAGGACCGCAAAGAAGTTCACCAGTAGCGACATCAGCACGTGATGCAGCGCGACGGGCACGTCGATCGAATCGACCGGGAAGGTTGACACCGGAATCCCGAATTTCCCGAGATACCCCCTCAAGTAAAAAGACGGGAATAGCGCCCAGATGGCCGTGAAGATTCCAGTGAGCAGTGCGAAGTACTTGAATGACTTGAACCAGCTGATCAAGCTGTCGTCGGGTTTGGCAGCCGCTGTGCCGCCCGTTTTGCGTGCCGCGGGTGCTGGCATGTCCGGCGGGTCGACGGCGCCGCTGTCAGTGGGCGATGTCATGCTCGATTAGCCTCACCCACCAGTTGTTGCAGGAAGCTAGTGAGCGCCTTCCCGGGGTCGTCGTCCTCGGAAACGATCATCTCGATGCCCCAATGGCTGAGCACTTCCTTGGCCACTGGGTTCGGACGATGCGTGAAGACATAGGACTTCGGCCTGGCAGTCGCCAAGCTGGAGCTGCCCCAAATCTCCGTCAGCCGATAGAACAAGAGCCGGATGTTGATGTCGTTCAGGCTGTATCCAATGAAGAGCACCGAGCTCCCGAGCACATCTGCGCGCAGCTTGATGTCCAGCGGCGTATCGAAATCCAGACGCTTGAAGTAACTGGTCTCGTCCAGAACGATGGAGTCCTCCAGGTCGAAGTCTCCGTGCAGCTTGATGATCTGGCGGCGTCCCTCGATGAGCCTCACCAAGTCTGCGACGCTCTTGATCTTGTCGTACTTCACGCCGTACGAGTCATGGGCGAACTCCAGCCAACGGTCGTAGTTGGTGGTGTAGATCTTGGGAAAGTTGCCGTGGACGATCAGGCGGTGGATTTCCGACTTGGTGATGTCCGTCCCGGCGTTGTGCCAGGCGCGATCCATCCAGCTACGCAACGCCCCCAGGCCACCCATCTTCTTTTTATAGAACTCGGCGAGCGCCAGCGGCGTACCGTATGTGGCGAAGATCTTTGGGTCGTAATCCAGCTCTTCCGCGATGCGCCCGATCAGCTCGTTCCAATTTGGCAGCCCGAGGTTCGCCGACACGCCGGCGCCCACGAACAACATCAGCCGTCCGCTGCTGTGCGCCTCAATCAGCTCGTCCTTCATTTCGTACCTTTCGTGTTCTTGAGGTGATCGGCGAACTTGTCCAGCGCGATGCGGCGCATGGAGATGTCGTCCTTGGCGGCTCCCATCTCGGCGAAGGTTTGGCTGAAGCCGTTCGGGGTGAAGACGCAGTCCCACTGAAAGTCGGCGGGGCCGGCGGGCACTGGAGGCACCGTTCCTTCGATTGCACCCTCGAACAGGTGCATCCTGTACCCGTCGCAGTAGCCGAGCACGGTCTTGGCGGTGACCTTGGCATCACCCAGTCCCGCCACCAGGCTGGCGAAGCGGTCAGCCTTCAACTGATCCCAAAAGATTTGGGTCAGGCCAGCGGGCAGCCCGTTGAGGCCGCTCAGGTAAAGGCCTGTGTGCTCGACGAACAGCGGGCGGCCGATAGACCCAAAGGCCTTGATCAGCTTGTCTTTGACCAAGGCGTTGACATCTTCAGTCTGCAGTTCCTGGATCTTCTGTGGCACCGCAATGATGTCGACCCCCGCCGGGGCGAGGATGCGCTCGACCTCTGCAACCTTGTGCGGATTGCTGGACATGAACCGGATCTTCAAATCAGTCCCTCCATGAATGAATAGTGTTTGGCGATCTCGTACTGCTGCTGCATGTCGCAGATCGACAGACCCTCGGCCATCGCCGCGGTCTGGTCGTCGGCCAGGCCACGCTGGTGGATCGCCGGGTTGTCCGAGCAGATGACAAAGGGCACGCCGTGGCGCCGGAACTCTTGAAGCGGATGAGCTTCGTTGGGCGGCACCGCGCCCGTGAGCCGATTGCTGATCGGGCAGACCTCCACGCAGATGCGCCGCTCGGCCAGCAGATCCATGAGATCCGGGTCCTTGCCTGCGGCAGTTCCATGACCAATGCGATCGGCATGGAACAGCTCGACGGCGGATCGCACGTTCTCTGCACGGCCGGTCTCGCCGGCGTGGATCGTGATGCCCAGTCCGAGGTGGTCCTTGGCGTCGCGGAACATGGATGGCAGCTCGGCGGCGTACGACATTTCCTCGTCGCCGGCCAAGTCAAGTCCCACTACGTCCTTCGGCCGGCCAAGTTCTTCGAAGGCCTGCAGGAGCGTGGCAAGCCCGACAGCGCCGTAGTCGCCACGGGTGACGGTCAAGATCAGGCCGCGGCGGATGCCGTGGCGGCGCGCCGCTTCCCCGGTCGATTCAATGAGACGCTCAAGGGCGTGGGCTGGCGAACACCCCTGCAGCGTCGCGAGGTACAGCACACTGCTGCGCAGTTCTACGAAGGCCACCTGGTTCTCGGCCAGACTGCCGAAGACCGCAAGCGTCAGCCGATCGAGGTTGGCTCGCTTCTTTGGGAACAAGCGCAGGACCTGCCATGGCGTCAGGTACTCCGCCAGGGAGCGGCAAGGCGCCAGCCGGACCATGTCGCGCTGGAAACAAAAGCCGTGCGGCAGCGAAGTGCCTTCATCAGCGAGGATCTCCCGGATCGTCGCCGCTGGAACGGCGCCATTCATATGCACGTGAAGCTCCCCGCGCTTGAGCGCGTTGGATGCCTCTTCTTCTGTGCATTCGACCTCGGTGATGCCGGCCTCAACCAGCATCCCTGGCAAATCAAGTTGCCGTTGGTTCAATCGCCGTCCCTGAAGCTAGTTCTCGAGCTCATGGCTCGTTTTGAAGAATGTTAGCGGCCTGTCTATTGGCAGCGCATCGCTGCTGACCCGCAGCACGCCGTCAGTTCAGCTTGGCGTCGACCCGGCGGACCTATTGCAGTAAGGGTTTCAGGACGGCGGACGGCTGCTTGATCGGCGGCAGGTGGGAATCTGCACCGCGCCGCAACTGTCGCCGTCAAGGTGGATTCGGCGGACGCTTATCTCCTCTCGACGCACGGCTGGCGCTACACGGTGATGCTATCGACGTCGCTTGAAAATCTTCTCTACCGGACCGACGAGTTCCGAGGACTCGCAGCTCAGGCCTCTCGCGAGCTTGAGTAGCGCGAGGAGTGAAGGCTGGCTGAGCCCACGTTCGAGGCGGCTGATGTACGAGCGCTCAATTCCAGTTTCAAGGGCCAGCGCTTCTTGAGACATTCCAGCTTGAAGACGACGCGCCTTCGCCGCACGACCGAAAGCCCTGGCAACGCCTTCGTCGAGGCTGCTGTAACCCTTGGGGCGGCCAGGCTTGGGAGCGTTCTTGGGGCGGACGGGCATCCGCCAAAGGGTCCAAGAACCGAGCTATCTACGCCACGTTATAGATAACTCATAACAACATCGTTTCCCTCAAGATGGCGGCCGCTGAGATGCCTTTCTTCGCAGTACGCGCAGCTGAGACGCGCCGTGCGGACCAAGCTCGGCATGCAGCTCACTGATGAACTTGATGAAGTCGATTTCGAGCGCAAGCAGCCATTCACGCAGCTCGATGACATCGAGCCTGCGTTCGCCGCTTTCAACCTTGCTTACGAGAGCTTGATCGCGCCCCAGGCGGTCAGCCAGGTCAGCCTGGCGCATGCGCTTGCCTAGACGTGCAAGCTGAAGCTTCTCCAGGAAGACTTCGTTGTGGCGGGTGTGCAGAGTCTTGGCCATGATTGTTTCCGGGCCGGACCCTAGCGCATGTCTAGCCGTATTCGGTAAGCGCATTTTTTTCCACACACGGGCGCGCTTGTGATCGACAGCGGTTGGATCACGCGGAAGATGTCCGTCAGAATGCCTTGGGTTATCTATACCTCAGCAGCTGGTGTTCCAGTGCCGACCATCTTGCATCTATGTTCGTTTCCCGTCCGCAGTACGAGCGCGCCCTACCGGCAGGTCTTGAACATCCGGCTGCTAGGCAATGGCGGATTGTTGAACTGGCGCTGAACGCACCCTGGTTTCTGCTCTCGTTGGAGGTGGTCGATGACGAGGAGCCGGCGCTCGGCGTCCTGCAGACGCTGTGCATCGCATCGGACCAAGACCTTCTGGGCCTGTTGAGCGGCGTTGACCCCGCGCGCGTGCGAGGAGTTGTTTGTATGCTTCCGGCTTGGCTTTCGTCTACCGGTCAGTGGTGTTCTCGTGACGTCCGGGGGGTCTGGGAGTGCACCTCGGATGCCGGCCGCTGGATCCTGCTTGTTGACAAAGCTGGCCAACACTTTGACCTTGGCATGCGTTCCGAGAACACAGTGCCGGCAACCAGGGAGCTCGTCTTGCGGCTGAGGTCTGGCTCCACCAGATCATCCGCGGGTCTAGCAACCGGCATCAGCAGCTCCCGTGGGTATGCTAGCTCGATCTCCACCAAGGCCTTGTTCAATGCCTCTTCAGAAGCTCGAGACGAGCGGGCTGGTGCTACGGACATGCTTTCTATACCGGAGGCGGCGCGATTGGTGGCGGTGAGAGTTGCGACCCTCCGGTCGTGGATCCGCGACGGGCGGGTAATTGCGCTTGAATTGCCACACAAAGCCTCGCGCTTGCCTCGTTGGCAATTCGAACCGGCTATGTGGGACGCGATCCCAGATATCGCGAGAGCTCTCGGCACAACACACGGTTGGGACATCCTCGGGTTCCTTGAAACGCCTTGCGGCATGCTGGACGGCGTGACGCCAAGGGAGGCCATGGAACGAGGGAGACTCCAGCGGGTTCTAGATGCTGCCTGGGCGGCATCCTTTTGAACTGATTGTTCTGAGCCGGCGATCTGCTGAGTTGATTCGACCAGCAGTGGCCTGAGGCAAGGTCCACGGGGCCGGAGTGGAAAGGATGCAAGGCCGCCAATTAGCCTAAAGGAGTTCGGATGACGTCGGTCAGAAAGCAGCGTGCCAGGGTCAATCGCATCTTTCGGGTGATGCGCCGTCGGCGGTTGGATTGCGAGCTAGAGGATCAGCTGTGGGATCGCATGCCCGCCGTAGGCCGAGAGTTCGGCAGCGCGGACTTTGAGCGGCTGATGGAGGAAGACCAGCGGCTCAAGCGGGGTGTCTTTGATCCAGCATTTTCAAGGGTGCCCGGGTTTGGCAGAGCCCCAACTTTGGAGTCTCAGGCATGAAGAGAGTTCGAGTCGCCCCCGGCAAATTCGTCCCCATCCCCACCGAGTTAGCGGAGAAGGCGGCCCGCGTTTTCGGGACCGGCCTCACACGAAACCAAGTGCTTGAGTTCAAAGCTTCCGAGCCAAGGGCAGTAGCAGGTCCAATGGCGGGCTCGCCGAAGCCGCTCACCCTCGCAAAGCGCTGGTTCGCAGTGATGCCCAGGCGGAAGCCGAAGCTTTAAGGTGAAGCGGCTCCGCTGCAGGAGCATTCCGGTGCAAGCAGATCGGGTTGCGTTGTAGTCAGCCTGCGCCCGCAGGGCGGACCTGAGCCAGCCGACGTCGCTAATCTGCAACATCACGAACCATGGGTGCGGAACTAGTTAGTCAGAAAAATTGCATAAGAATCAACGGCTTATGGGCGTATAACAGTTAGTAGGGATCCGGCGCGCGTCAAGATAGTTGTCGCCTGATTCAAGCAGCTTTGAGCTGAGTATGTGGAGCGGTGGCCGCGCTGCTGACCACCTCGTCGCGCTCTGGGTTGAGGGTGACCACCTCGATGGGCGACCAGTCTCTGGTGCTGC
>NZ_JBQVNP010000198.1:0-7138 GCF_052436255.1 Roseateles sp.
CGGCGGCGGCCAGAGCGGTGCGGTGCGTCGGGATCATGTGTGACGGTCCGAGGGATTGCTAAAAGGCCGGCACTGTGGACGGCGGCGACACTGGCGTCAATCGGATTCCGCCCCCGTCGTGGGCGCACAAAACTTCACTCAAAACTTCCGTCATGGACTTCACACATCTGCTCTATTTGCACGGCTTCCGCTCGTCGCCGAACTCGGCCAAGGCGCGACGCATGGCCGACTGGGCGGCCACCCAACCGGGCCTTGTCTTCGCCTGTCCGCAGCTGCCGCCCTCCCCGCTCGAAGCGATGGAACGGGTCGCAAGCATCGTGGCCGACTGGCCGGCCGAGGGCGCCGCCGTCATCGGCAGCTCGCTCGGCGGCTTCTACGCCACCGCCCTGGCCGAGCACCCCGCCCACCGCGGCTGGCGCGTGGTGGTGCTGAACCCGGCCGTCGACCCGGCCCGCGACCTGGCGCGCCATATCGGCACGCTGACCGCCTGGCACGACCCGCAGCTGAAGTTCGAGTTCACCGCGCAGCATGTGGCCGAGCTGGCCGCACTGGCGCCGCCCGCGCGGCTGACCCGGCCCCTGCGCTACTACGCACTCATCGCCAAGGGCGACGAACTGCTGGACTGGCGCGAGATGCTGGCCCGCTACGCCGGTTGCGACGGCGAGGTGCTGGAAGGCAGCGACCATGGCCTCACCGACTTCGAGGACCATCTGCCTGGACTTCTGAAGCACCTGCAAGCCTGAGGCGACAATCGCCCTCCTATGTTTGCGCTGTTTGATGATGCCGGGAAATTTCACGCCGGCCGGGTGATGTCGGAGGCCGATGCCTCGCTGCAGGTCGAGCTGGACTCGGGCAAGCGGGTCAAGGTCAAGTCCGCCAATGTGCTGCTGAAGTTCGACAAGCCGGCGCCCGCCGCGCTGCTCAGCGAGGCGCGCACGCTGGCCGACGACATCGATCTCGACCTGGCCTGGGAGTTCGCCCCCGAGGGCGAGTTCGGCTTTGCCGACCTGGCGCGGGACTACTTCTGCGCATCAGCCGGCGTCGTGCAGCAGGCCGCGGCGCTGATGCGGCTGTTCGAGGCGCCGCATTACTTCCGCCGTGCCGGCAAGGGCCAGTTCAAGAAGGCCCCCGAGGAGACGGTCAAGGCCGCCCTGCTCGGCATCGAGCGCAAGCGCCAGCAGGCGCTGCAGATCGAGGCCTGGGCCGACACGCTGATCCAGGGCGCCTGCCCTCAGCCCATCCAGGACCAGATCTACAAGATCCTGTTCAAGCCCGACAAGAACGGCCCCGAATACAAGGCCGTCGTCGAGGCGGCCAAGCGCTCGCACAAGGCGCCACTGGACCTGCTGCAGGGCGCTGGCGCCATCACCAGCGCCTACCAGTTCCACTGGAAACGCTTCCTGTTCGAGAACTTCCCCAAGGGCGTGGGCTTCCCGGCGCTGACGGCCCCGGAGATCAAGGACGAGCTGGCGCTGTCGCCGGCGCGCGCCTTCTCCATCGACGATTCACAGACCACCGAGATCGACGACGCGCTGTCGGTACAAGGGCTGGGCACCGGCAGCGTCACCTTCGGCGTGCACATCGCCGCGCCCGGCCTGGCCATCACGCCGGACTCGCCCGTCGACAAGGTCGCCCGTGAGCGCCTGTCCACCGTCTACATGCCGGGCTGGAAGCTGACCATGCTGCCGGACGAGGTCGTGCAGGCCTACACGCTGATCGAGGGCCGCGACTGCCCGGCGGTGTCCATCTACTTCACGATGGACGAGGCCACGTTCGAGATCAAGACGCGCGAGACCAAGCTGGAGCGCGTGCACATCGCCGCCAACCTGCGCCACGACAAGCTCGACGGCATCGTCACCGACGCCAGCCTGTCGGGCGAGACGCCCGCCGACTACGCCTTCGCGCCGGAGCTGGCTTTCACCTGGCGTCTGGCAAAGCATCTCAAGGCCCAGCGCGAAGTCGTGCGCGGCAAGCCGGAGAACTTCAACCGGCCGGACTACAACTTCCGCCTCGCCGGTGAGCGGTCGGAGCCACCCAACGGCACCGAATCCGTCGAGATCGGCGTGCGCGCACGCGGCAGCTCGCTGGACCTGATCGTGGCGGAGGCCATGATCCTGGCCAACTCCGCCTGGGGCGGCTGGCTGGCCGAGCTGGGCCTGCCCGGCATCTACCGCAGCCAGGCCAGCCTGGCGCCCGGCATCAAGGTGCGCATGGGCGTCAAGGCCCTGCCGCATGCCGGCATGGGCGTGGCGCAATACACCTGGGCGACTTCACCGCTGCGCCGCTATGTCGACCTGGTCAACCAGTGGCAGATCATTGCCTGCGCCCGCCATGGCCGCACCGCCGCGCTGGCCGCGCCGTTCAAGCCCAAGGATGCGCAACTCTTCTCCATCATCTCGGGCTTCGAGTCGGCCTATGCCGCCTACAACGGCTTCCAGAACGGCATCGAGCGCTTCTGGACGCTGCGCTGGCTGCAGCAGAACGGCACGACCGAACTGACCGCCACCGTCATGAAGGAAGGCCTGGTGCGCGCCGACGACCTGCCGCTGGTCTTCAAGGCGCTGGGCTGCGACAGCCTCCCGCGCGGCAGCCACGTGAAGGTGCGCATCACCGGCCTGGACGAGATGACGCTGGACGTGCATGCGACGCTGGTGGAGCGCCTGGATGGGGCGCCCCCGGCCGAGGAGCCCGAGGCGGACGAGGACGAACTCGAAGCCGCTGCAACGCCGATCGCGCTGGCCATCGACGTCAATGAGTCGGAGGCGGAAGCGGCTCCGGCGTCCTGACGATGCTCAAGCTGACCACGTTGCAGATGGCGCTGGGCATTTCGCTCGGCTTGCATGCATCGCTGCTCAGCCTGCGCATCGCCGCACCCGAGACCTTCAACCGCATCTTCCAGGACACGCCGCTGGAAGTCGTCCTCGTCAACACGCGCTCCAACGAGGCGCCCGTCAAGGCCCAGGCGCTGGCCCAGGCCAACCTGGCCGGCGGCGGCAATGTGGAGACCGGCCGGGCCACGTCGCCGCTGCCGCCGGCACGGCGCAGCGAGGTCGGCGACGCCGCCGAGGCCCAGCACTCGCAGATCGCCCAGCTGCAACAGCAGCAGCAGCAGTTGCTGACCCAGGTGCGGCGGGAGCTGGCCCTGCTGCCGCCGCCCGACCCGCGCCGCGAGAAGACCGACGAGGCCGAACGCGCGCTGGCCGAGAAGCGTCGCCAGCTGGTCGACCTGCTCGCCGAGATCGAGAAGCGCGTCAACGACGAGAGCGCCCGGCCGCGCAAGCGCTACGTCAGCCCGGCCACGCGCGAGGTCGTCTATGCGCAGTACTACGACGGCCTGCGGCGCCGCATCGAGGAGCGCGGCACGCGCGACTTTCCCGAGGCCCGCGGCAAGAAGCTGTATGGCGAGCTGACCATGAACATCCACATCGACCACAAGGGCCGCGTCATCGAGACCGAGGTGGTGGCCTCCAGCGGCAACCCGACGCTGGACCGCCGCGCCATCGCCATCGTGCAGGCGGCCTCGCCCTTCGGCAACTTCAGCAGCGAGATGCTGCGCGGTGCGGAGGTGCTGGTCATCACGTCGCGCTTCAAGTTCACGCGCGATGACGGGCTGGAAACGACCTTGCAGGGACAAGTTCAATGACCGACAGGTATGCCGTGGTTGGCAACCCGGTGGCGCACAGCCGCTCGCCGGACATTCACGCCATGTTCGCGGAGCAGACCGGGCAGCGGCTGAACTACGAGCGGCTGCTTGCGCCGCTCGACGCATTCGAGGCCACGCTGCGCACCTTTGCCGCAGCCGGCGGTCGGGGCTGCAACATCACCGTGCCGTTCAAGTTCGACGCCTTCGCGCTGGCAGCAAAGCGCACCCAGCGTGCGCAGCTGGGCGGTGCCGTCAACACACTGCGCTTCGACGCCGATGGCTGGACCGGCGACAACACCGATGGCGCGGGCCTGGTCAACGACATCCAGCGCAACGCCGGGCGCTCGCTGGCCGGCCTGCAGGTGCTGCACGTCGGCGCCGGCGGTGCGGCGGCGGGCGTGCTGGGCAGCCTCATCGCCGCCGGGCCGGCACGCATCACCGTCGTCAACCGCACGCTCGACAAGGCGCAGGCGCTGGTCGCCAGCCATGCCCACCTCGGCCTGCCCCTGTCAGCGGGCACCTTGGCCGACGCCCCACCCGCGCAGGACATCGTCATCAATGCCACCAGCACCAGCCTGGCCGGCGCGGCCTCGCCGGTCGACGCCCGCGCGCTCAAGCGCGGCGCGCTGGCGCTGGACATGATGTACGGCCCCAAGGCCCAGGGCTTCCTAGACTGGGCCGCCGCCCACGACGCCGAGCCACGGGACGGTCTGGGCATGCTGGTCGAGCAGGCCGCCGAGGCCTTCTTCTTCTGGCGCGGCCTGCGGCCCGACACCGCGCCGGTGTTGAACGCCGTGAGGGCGTCTCTGTGATGCGCCACCTCGCCCGATTGATCGGCGTGCTGGCCCTGGCCGTGCTGTACTTGCAGCTCTGGTTTGCCGGCCGTATCGCACTGATGAATGTGCTCGCGCCGCAGTCGACCAGCTTCCAGCGCAGCGAGGGCATCCGGCTGCTGGGGGAGCGGCAGCAGGTCGCCTGGGCGCAGGCCTGGGTGGACGACGAGCAGTTGCCCAGGACGCTCAAGCGCGCCGTCATCGCCAGCGAGGACGACGGCTTCGCCGAGCATGGCGGCGTGGACTGGGAGGCCCTCAAGGGCGCCTGGCAGAAGAATGAAAAGGCGCAGGCCCGGGCAGAGGCACGCAAGGCCAAGCGGCCGCCCAAGATCATCGGCGGCTCGACGATCACGCAGCAACTGGCCAAGAACCTGTTCCTGTCCGGCGAGCGCACGCTGCTGCGCAAGGGCCAGGAGCTGATCCTGACGCTGATGCTGGAGGGGCTGTTGAGCAAGCAGCGCATCCTGGAGATCTACCTGAACAGCGTCGAATGGGGCGAAGGCCTGTTCGGCGCCCAGGCGGCAGCGCGGCACTACTTCCGCATGGATGTATCGCGCCTGGGCAACTTCGAGGCGGCGCGGCTGGCGGTCATGCTGCCGGCGCCCAAGCGCTTCGAGCGCCAGCCGGGGTCGGCCTATGTGATGGGCCGCGCCGCCGTCATCACCGGACGCATGAACGATGCGCGACTGCCATGAATGACATCACCGAAGCGATCGCGGCCGCGGCCGCGCGCCTCATCGTCGACGAAGGCATGGACTGGGGCCCTGCCAAGCAGCGCGCCGCACGCGACCTGGGCGCCCCGCGCGCCGCGCTGCCAGGCAACGACGAGGTCGAGGACGCCGTGCGCGAGCACATCGCCATCTTCCATGCCGACACTCAGCCCGCCGAGTTGCGGGCGCTGCGCGAGCTGGCCGCCCAGTGGATGGCGCGGCTGGCCGAGTTCCGCCCCCACCTGACCGGCGCCGTCTGGCGCGGCACGGCCACGCGTCTGTCCAACATCCATCTGCAGCTCTATTGCGACGACAGCAAGGCCGCCGAGATCGCGCTGCTGGACCGCGGCATCAGCTTCGACGTGGCGGAGACGACGGCCGGCCGGGGTACCGGCCGGTCGGTGGACATGCTGGTCCTCGACGCTCCGTGTCCGGCGCTGGGCGAGCGGGTCACGCTGTGCCTGACCATCCTGGACTTCGACGACCTGCGCGGCGCCCTCAAGGTACCGAAGGGCCGCCCCCGAGGTGCCTTGACCCCCTCGGGGGAGCTGGCGCAAAGCGACAGCTTTGGGGGCCCCATGAAGCCGGCTTCGCGCAGCCGGACCGAGCGGGGCGACCTGGCCGCGCTGCAAAACCTGCTGGAGTCCTCCGAGCCATGAATCTTGTCACCCGCCGCCTGATCCTGGCCGGCGCCGGCGTCGGCGCTGCCGCCCTGGGCGCCGGCTTCGCCTGGCGCCAGCTCAACCCACCGGTCTCCTCGCCCGTCGCCCAGGCCTTCTGGACGCGGCGCTTCACCGGCCTGGATGGAACCGAACTGGACGTTGCCCGCTGGCGCGGCCAGCCCCTGCTCGTCAATTTCTGGGCCACCTGGTGCCCGCCCTGCATCAAGGAATTGCCGGAGATCAATCAGTTCTACAAGGAAGCCAAGGGTCGAGGCTGGCAGGTTTTGGGCCTGGCGGTAGACCAGGCCGAGCCGGTCAAGGCCT
The DNA here is from genome assembly GCF_052436255.1 of Roseateles sp. Taxonomy (GTDB): domain Bacteria; phylum Pseudomonadota; class Gammaproteobacteria; order Burkholderiales; family Burkholderiaceae_C; genus Pelomonas. Next base: position 6,173 of record NZ_JBQVNP010000198.1, read on the forward strand.
TCCTGAAGAAGACGCCGCTGGATTTTCCCGTCGCGCTGGCCGGGCCGGAAGGCCTGGGGCTGGTGCGGGAGCTGGGCAACCCGGCCGGGGGCCTCCCCTTTTCGGTGGTTTTTGACAATACGGCAGAGATCAGCTGGCGGCGCCTGGGCGTGACCACGCTTGAAGACCTGCGCAAGTTAGCAGACAGCTGAGCCCTGCGACTGCCGCCAGAAATTCCCCAATCGGCCGTGAATCCGGCGCCAAAACGCGTAAAGTTCGCCCTTCCTCAATTTAGTGGCAGTTCCCTAACCTTCGGGTTGATAGCCTGCCACGCGTTTTGATGCAAGTTCTTGTTCTGCATGGCCCCAACCTCAACCTGCTCGGCACCCGCGAGCCCGAGGTCTACGGCGCGCAGACTCTGGCGCAGATCGACGCTGAACTGAGCAAGATGGCTCAAGAAGCCGGCGCCGCACTGAGCAGCTTTCAGAGCAACCATGAGGGCCTGCTGGTGGATCGCATCCAGGCCGCCCGCAGCGACGGCACGGCGTTCATCCTCATCAACCCGGCGGCCTTCACGCACACCAGCGTGGCCATCCGCGACGCGCTGGCGGCCGTCAACCTGCCCTTTATCGAAGTTCATTTGTCCAACATCCACCGCCGCGAGGCCTTCCGCCATCACAGCTATATGAGTGAGCTGGCGGTGGGCGTCATCTGCGGCCTCGGCGCGAACGGCTATCGCCTTGCGCTGCGCCACGCCCTCGATTCGTTGGGAGCTGCCCGCGCCTGACCGGCCGCGGGCCTCCGCCCCTCTCTTCCACCACAACAACAACAGCCTGGAGCCAAGATGGACCTGCGCAAGCTCAAAACCCTGATCGACCTGGTCTCGGAATCCAACATCTCCGAACTGGAAATCACCGAGGCCGACGGCAAGGTCCGCATCGTCAAGGCCGACCCGGCGGCCACCGCCGCGCAGACCGTCTACGCGCC
>NZ_JBQVNP010000199.1:0-6979 GCF_052436255.1 Roseateles sp.
CCGCTGTCCAGCGCCTGCGCCCGGTCGATGCCGAGCTGCATCGCCAGCTGCGGCCGGCCGTGCGTCGGCAGCGCCGTGCACAGCGCGCCGTTGACGATCACCGCATCGACACTGGCCAGCCGCGCCGCCGGTTCGCGCAGCGGCCCGGCCGGCAGCCGCGCGCCATTGCCGAGGCCGCGCGCGCCGTCGATCACGCAGAACTCGAGATCGCGGGCCAGCCGGTAGTGCTGCAGGCCGTCGTCGGCGATCAGCAGGTCGACACGATCCTGCTCGATCAGCAGCCGCGCAGCGGCGACGCGATCCGGCGCCACCGCCACCGGCACGCCGCTGCGTCTTGCGATCAGCGCCGGCTCGTCGCCGCATTCGGCCGGATCGGTGCTGGCCGTGACCCGCAGCGGATAGGCCGCAGCACGGCCGCCGTAGCCGCGGCTGATCACGCCGGGCCGAAAGCCGAGTGCCCTCGCCTGTTCGATCAGCCAGAGCGTCACCGGCGTCTTGCCGGTGCCGCCGACACTGATGTTGCCGACCACCACCACCGGCACCGGCAGGCGCACTGCCTGCGCCCGTTTCGACGCCGCGATGCGATCCGCGACCCGACCGTACAGCGCGGCCAGCGGCTGCAGCAGCCGCGGTGCCGGTTCGCTTGAGTACCAGCGGCGTTCGAGCCAGCGCTTCAATGCGCGGCCCGATCCGGGCGGGGACTTTCAGCACCTGTCATTCCGGCGAAGGCCGGAATCCAGTGCCGTCCGACGCGCCCTGTTTGAAGGAGGCGTACTGGATCCCGGCCTTCGCCGGGATGACGGGCTTGAGGTGCGCGGGGGACCATGCCCATCAGGCCGTGACCGGCTCGTCGCGGAACTGCATGCGGTGCAGCGCGGCGTAGGCGCCATCGCCGGCGAGCAGCGCGTCGTGCGTGCCCTGTTCGACGATCCGGCCCTGATCCATCACCACGATCAGGTCGGCGCTCTGGATGGTCGACAGGCGATGGGCGATCACCAGCGTGGTGCGGCCCTTCATCAGCTCGGTCAGCGCCTGCTGGATCGCCCGTTCGGATTCGGTGTCGAGCGCGCTGGTGGCCTCGTCGAGGATCAGGATCGGCGCGTCCTTGTACAACGCGCGGGCGATGGTCAGGCGCTGCTTCTGGCCGCCGGACAGGTTGGCGCCGTCCTGGCCGAGCATCGTGTCCAGCCCCTGCGGCAGCCGCTCGATGAACTCCCAGGCGTGGGCGCGGCGCGCGGCTTCCTCGATCTTTTCGCGGGTGGCGCCGGTGGAACCGTAGGCGATGTTGTCGGCGATGCTGGCGTTGAACAGCACGATGTTCTGATCGACCAGCGCCACCTGCCGGCGCAGGTCCGACAGCCGGTAGTCGCGGGCATCGAAGCCATCGAGCAGCAGCCGCCCGGACGTCGGATCGTAGAAGCGCGGGATCAGCGACAGCAGCGTCGACTTGCCGCTGCCGGAACGGCCGACGAAGGCCACCGTCGCACCCGGCGCGACCTCCAGGCTGACGCCATCCAGCGCGGCGCGGCCATCGGCTTCGTAGGCGAAGCGCACGTCATCGAAGCGCAGGCTGCCTTGGCTGCGCGCCAGCGGCCGGCTGCCGGCATCGGCTTCGACCGGCGTGTCGAGAAAGCGGAACAGATCGGCGCCGGCCACCAGGCCGCGCTGCAGGCGTTCGCTGATCGCGGTCATCGCCGCCATCGGCGCCCGCAGGCTCAGCATCGCGGCGATGAACGAGGCGAAGGTGCCGGCGCTGACGGTCTCGATCATGCCGGGCGCGGTGGCGACGAACACCAGCATCGCCACGCCGACGGCGGCGATCATTTCCAGCGCGCTGTTCGACGCCGCACCGCTCGCCGTCATCTTCAGGCTCTGCCGGCGCAGGTAGTCGTCCATGCGCCGGAACGCGTCCAGCACATAGCCTTCGCCGCCGTACAGCTTGAGGATGCGGCGGCCGGTGATCGCTTCATCGGCGGAATGGGTGATGCCGGCCACCGAGCCCTGCACGCGCTGCGACAGCTTCCGGAACCGGCGGTTGACCCAGGTGATCGACAGGCTCACCAGCGGCGCGATGGCCAGCGTGAACAGCGCCAGCTTCCAGCTGGTCCAGAACATCAGGCCGAGCAGGCCGATCGCCGACAGGCCGTCCTTGACGATCGCGGTCAGCACACCGGTGGCGCTGTCGGCCACCTGGTTGGCGTGGTAGGTCAGCTTGGTCTGCAGATCGGCATTGCGGGACTTGTCGTGATGCGCCACCGGCACGTGCAGCAGATGCTCGAACACCTCGCAGCGCAGCCGCGACACCACCCGCTGGCCGACCGCCGCGATGCCGTAGGCGGCCGCGAAGCCGGCGATGCCGCGCAGCAGGAAGATGCCGAGAATCGCGAACGGCATCACCGCAATGACCTGGGTATCGCGCTCGACGAAGATCGAATCGATCAGCGGCTGGATCAGCCGCACGAAGGCCAGATCGGTACCGGCAAAGGTGACCATGCCGAGCATCGCCAGCAGGAACAGCCGCCAGTGCGGCGCACCGTAGGCAAGCAGGCGACGCCAGACGGCGGCGGGGCGATACGGATCGGGGGCACTCATGCCGAAATGGTAGCAGCCGGGTCGCGTCGTCTAAGATCGGGCACCCGCGAAAACCGCCTGTTCCACTTCAGGAAATCCCCGCCCCGCCATGTCCAGCGCGCCCGCCAAAACACTGTTCGAGAAGATCATCGCCCGCGAGATTCCCGCGACGATCGTCTTCGAGGACGAGCTCTGCATCGCCATCCGCGACATCAACCCGGTCGCTCCGACCCACATCCTGCTGATCCCCAAGAAGCCGATGCCGCGCCTCTGCGACGCGGTGCCGGAAGACCAGGCCCTGCTCGGCCACCTGATGCTGAAGGCCACCGCGATCGCCGAGGCCGAAGGCTATGGCGACGCCTACCGGCTGGTGGTCAACAACGGCGCCGCCGCCGGCCAGAGCGTGTTCCACCTGCACCTGCACATCGTCGCCGGCCGCCCCCTGAAGTGGCCACCGGGGTGAGAAGCAACACGCTTGCGGAGCATTGCTCCGCGTTGCTTCGAACGCCACCGAGGAACGAGGTGGCCGGGGCGCAGCCAGAAGCCAGAAGCTTGCGGCGCATTGCGCCGCCCGGCTTCGAACGCCACCGAGGAACGAGGTGGCCGGGCCGAGCCCCAGAACGTTGCTTCGAACGCCCGCGAGGAACGAGCGGGCCGGGGCGCAGCCAGAAGCCGGACGCTTGCGGAGCACTGGGCCGCCTGGGTGAGAGGCCAGACGCTTGCGGCGCACCGCGCCGCCCGGCCTCGAACGCCGCCGAGGAACGAGGCGGCTGGAACGGCCATCACCGCATCGCCCGGCCGCCCTCGCCCCTGATCCCCATCCCCCACCCACCGCCGCAGGCCCGATGAGCATCCGCGCCACCTACCGCTACTTCCAGACCATGCCGACGCGCTGGAAGGACAACGACCGCTACGGCCACGTCAACAACGTCGAGTACTACTCGTACTTCGACACCGTGCTGAACTGCTACCTGATCGACGAAGGCGGGCTCGACATCCACCACGGCACGGTGATCGGCTACATCGCCGAATCCAACTGCAAGTTCCTGCGCTCGGCCGCGTATCCGGATGTGCTGGAAGTCGGCCTGCGGGTCGGCAAGCTCGGCAACTCCTCGGTGCGCTACGAACTGGCGCTGTTCAAGCGCGGCGAGGACGCGCCGCTGGCCGAGGCCTGGATCGTCCACGTGTTCGTCGACCGGGCCAGCAACCGCCCGCATCCGATTCCGGACGGCATCCGCGCCGCCCTCGCCCGCATCCAGAGCCCGACCACCCCGCCATGACGCTCAAGACCCGCGCTGCCGTCCTTCGCGAAATGGGCCTGCCGGCCCCGTACGCGCAATCGAAGCCGCTGTCGATCGAAACCATCGACCTCGCCCCACCCGGCCCCGGCGAACTGCTGGTGAAGATGACCGCCGCCGGCCTCTGCCATTCGGACCTGAGCGTGATCGACGGCACCCGGCCGCGCGTGATGCCGATGGCGCTCGGCCACGAAGCCGCCGCCACGGTGATCGAATGCGGCGCCGACGTCACGGCCTTCAAGCCGGGCGACGACGTGGTGTTCTCGTTCGTCCCCGCCTGCGGCCACTGCCAGCCCTGCGCCACCGGCCGCGCCGCGCTGTGCGAACCGGGCGCCAAGGCGAACGTCGCCGGCACCCTGCTGGCCGGCAGCCGGCGGCTGCAGTTCCCGGATGGCGGCGACGCGATCAACCACCACCTCGGCGTGTCCGGCTTCGCCGAGTACGCGGTGGTGTCGGCGGCCTCGGCGGTCAAGGTCCGGCCGGGCCTGGCGCCGGAGATCGCCGCCGTGTTCGGCTGCGCGGTGCTGACCGGCGTCGGCGCCGTGGTCAACACCGCCAGGGTGCCTCCGGGTGCCTCGGTCGCCGTATTCGGCTTGGGCGGTGTTGGCCTGGCCGCACTGCTCGGCGCGCGCGCCGCCGGCGCTGCAACGATCGTCGCGATCGATCTGCAGCCGGCCAAGCTGGAGCTGGCGAAATCGCTCGGCGCCACGCACATCATCCATGCTGGGACTTCCGCCGATGTCGTCGCCGAGATCCGCGAAGCGACCCGCGGCGGCGCCGAATACTGCTTCGAGAGCGTCGGCAACGAGCGCGTGCTGCAGCAGGCTTACGCAGCGACTGCGCGCGGCGGCATGACGGTGACCATGGGTCTGCCGCATCCATCAAAGCAGTTCTCGATCTCGGCGGTCAGCCTGACCGTCGAGGAACGCACGGTGAAAGGCAGCTACATGGGCTCCTGCGTGCCCAGCCGCGACCTGCCGCGCTTCGTCGCGATGCACGACGCCGGCCTGCTGCCGGTCGAGCGGCTGCTGACCCACCGGCTGAAGCTGGACGACATCAACGAAGGCTTCGACGTGCTGTCGCGCGGCGAAGCGGTACGGCAGGTGGTGCTGTTCTGAACCGCTGACCCAGTCGCCGAAGCGTCGGTACGGCTGGGTCGATCCGCGTGTCTCGCCGACTGCAACACCGTGAACCCGGTCCCAAGACTGCCGCCCGGGTCACCACCGTCACAAGATGGCCGGATGCCATGATCCCAGCAGGCAGGGCGCAGGTGCGTCGCGCGGATAGGGCACAGCGTTGCAGTACCGTTTGCCGTGCTGCCAAGACCATCGATTACTAAGATGACAAGATCAATCAAGGGGTTCCTGGTGACGATACGAGCACGGCATCGCCCAAGATTCGGATTAGGGGACCTGGAGAGCAGTACCCTAATCCGGGATTGGTCCCCTATTTGGCGTTGGGCTTATATGAAAAAATCTCTCGTTATATTCGCTATGTTCTCATGCGCACCAGCTCTCGCATCGGCGGATGCTGGCTCAGTCAGCACGTCCATTAGCCCGGAGGTAGCTCAAATCCGCAGGGCCTACTATCAACAAATATCCATGCTGCTGGTGAGTAAGCTCAGATATAAGCCGGAGTTTTCTGGCCAAAAATGTTCGATTGAAATTGAGCAATCCAATACCGGTGAGGTTATCAATATTGCGTTTCTGTCTTGCAGGTCTGAGGCATTCCAAGATCATGTAAGGCAAATAGTGCAACAGTCGTCGCCACTGCCTTTGCCTAGTAACCCCGAAGCTTTCGTTACAAAGGTGCCAGCCACTTTTTACTATGAGCCTGAGTAAGCCCAACAAGGCACTCCAGCCGCCCCGGCGGTTCCTCCGGATTAGTAGACACCCTGATCCAACCGATCAGGAGCGTTCCGAATGCCCAAGCCAGGTCCCAGAAGCACGTATCGATACAGTGATGAATTCAAAGCGACAGCAGTCAAGCTGAGCCAACTGCCGGGCGTGCTTGTCAACGATGTCGCCATCTCTCTTGCCATTCATCCCAATATGCTTACGCTGTGGCGCAAGCGAGCGAGAGAGGGACTGATCGTGACCAAGGGTGTAGAGGTAGAGAAGGATATCGTCGCGGAGTTGAAGGAACTGCGGCGAGTGAAGAAGCAGTTCGAGCAACTCAAGGTCGAGCACGACATCCTAAAAAAAGCCATCGCGTTCACTTCCGCTCGAAAGGGGACGTCTTTGCCTTCATCGAGCACTGTCAGGAAGCCTGTCCGGTGAGGACGCTGTGCCGGCTCTACGGTGTCAGCCCGGCGGGCTACTACGCCTGGAAGTCGCGTCCTGTCAGCGAACGCACCGTTGACGATGCCAGGTGGGTCGAGAAGATCCGCGCGGCCCACCAGGCCAGCCACCAGACCTACGGCAGTCCTCGCGTCCATGCGGCCCTGATGCAGGCCGGCGAAACGGTCGGCCGGCGTCGCGTCGAACGTCTGATGCGCGAACACGGGGTTCGGGCATGCTCGGCCGGTCTCTACCGCCGGATTCCCGGCATTGGCCGCTTCTTCGACAGGGTTGAGAGCAAGGCTCACAAAGTCGAAGTCCAGCGGCCGGATCAAGTCTGGGTCGGTGACATCACCTACCTGAAGGTCGGGGATCAGTATCTGGCGACGGTGATGGATCGACACTCGCGCCGACTGCTGGGCTGGTCGATCGGCACCGAGAAATCCTGTGCCGTCACCGCCCGCGCGCTGAGCAACGCGCTGCGGATTCGCAAGCCAGTCGGCGCGATGTTTCACAGCGATCGGGGCGTCGAGTTTCTGGGTGATCGCTTCAAGGACAGACTGCTGAGCGCTGGGATCAAGCAATCGGTCAACCGCCCCCGACGCATGACGGACAACGCGCATATCGAGGCCTGGAACAAGTCGATGAAGTCAGACCTGTATCACCGTCGACGATTCGATAGCGATCACGATCTACGCAGCGCCGTGCGTGACTACGTCGATTTCTACAACCATCGCCGACTACACTCGGCTCTCAACTACCAGTCGCCCGTCGACTTCGAGCGCCAATGCGCCTAACCAACGGGTGTCTACTTTTTCGAAGGAACTCCCC
>NZ_JBQVNP010000200.1:0-6891 GCF_052436255.1 Roseateles sp.
GCGCGTGGGCCTGCCCGGCCACCTGACGCTGCTGCGCAGCGCGCACGGCAAGCGCAGCGGCAAGGTCTGGGCGGCGCTGGCGCAATCCGGCCACCGGCTGCTGCACCTGGGCGACAACCCGCGTGCCGACGTCGAGCAGCCGCGCGCCGCCAACATGCAGGCCGAGCTGACGCTGCAGACGCAACCCACACCGACCGAGGCGGCGCTGCTGACGGCCGGTCTGCCGCTGCTGGCCCAGGTGCTGCGCGAGGCGCGGCTGGCCACGCCGCGCGGCGGCCTGGGCAACGAGCTGCTGCGGCTGCAGACGGAGCTGAACCTGCCGGTGCTGGCGGCCAGCGCCCTGCACCTGCTGGCCACGGCGGGCGACCTGCCGCAGCTGCGTCTGCTGTTCTCGGCCCGCGACGCGCGCTATCTGCAGGCCGTCTACGACGCGCTGGCCAGCGGCTTACCCGGTGGCCACCCGAGCAGCCACTACTGGCACAGCTCGCGTCTGGCACGCACCGGCGGTGCTGCCGACTACCTGGCCTACTGCCGCGAGCTGATCGGCCCGGCGGCCTGGCTCATCGACCTGTGCGGCACCGGCGCCTCGGTGCTGGCGCTGCGCGAGCGGCTGGGCATAGAGCCCGAGCGCGCCCTGCTCTTCGTCTGCGAATTCATCGACTCGCCGCAGCAGATTGCCGGCCTCATGCAGCGCTACGGCCTGAAGGACTGGCAGCCGCCGGCGGCGCTGTGGACCGACCGGACGCTGGTGCCCAACGAGGTGCTGGAGCTGCTGAACTACGTGCCCGAGGGCATGGTGCGCGGCGTGAAGGCGGTGCCCGGCGGCTTCGTGCCGCTGCGCGAGCCGATGGAGTTCTCGCCCGAGGTGCTGGCCGGCGTGCGCGCGCAGCAGGACTTCGTGCACGCCTATGCCAGCCATCTGGCCGGTGCGGCACGCAGCGCCGGGGCGCCGCTGCTGCGCGAGTTTGCCGAGCATGGCCCGCAGGCCTGTGCAGCCATCGGCTCGGCGGCCCAGGGATTGATGCCGGAGGTCTCGGCCCTGGTGGCCGCCTGGCTGCCTGGCCACCGCCTGGCCGAACATGAGCTGGCCGCCCGCCTGGGCGCGCCAGTCTGATTTCAATTGAACAAGGAGACAGCGATGGTGACCGGAGAACTCGAGCAACGCTTCGTGCAGGGCCTGGGTGGCACGTCCGACAAGTGGCGCCACTACTTCGAGGTCTACGAGCGGCACATGCAGCGCTTCAAGGGCGCCGAGTGCACCTATCTGGAGATCGGCGTGCAGCGCGGCGGCTCGCTGACGCTGATGCAGGAGTACCTGGGGCCGCAGGCCAAGGTCGTCGGCATCGACATCGACCCGGCCTGCGCCAACAACCCCAACCACAAGGTCTACATCGGCGACCAGTCCGACGCCGGCTTCCTCAGCACGGTGGCGCAGGAGGTCGGTCCCATCGACATCGTCATCGACGATGGCGGCCACACGCCCGACCAGCAGCTGGTGTCCTTCTTCACGCTGTTCCCGCGGCTCAAGTTCGGCGGCGTCTACATCGTCGAGGACCTGCACTGCAACTACTGGGAGGGCTATGGCGCCTCCCGCTTCGGCATCAATTTCTACGACTTCGCCAAGGGCCTGACCGACAAGATGGCGATGTGGCATTTCGACCGCCGCATGGCCGACGGCCGCGCCCAGCAGCCGCGCGAGCAGCGCCAGGGCGCGCGCAGCATGGGCAACTTCGCGGCCGAGCAGATCTTCAACATCTCGTTCTACGACTCCATCATTGCCTTCGAGAAGCGGCTGGTTCCCGAGCCGCTGCGCGAGCGGCGCTGACGACGATGAACGCAGCACGGCGCTTCGCCGCCATCGGCAGCTCGCACCTGTTCGGGCTGCTGCAGCAGTACGTGGCGCCGATGGAGTCGGGCCGCTTCCAGTCGGTCTGGGACACCGGCCGGCCCTTCGTCGCCGAGCTGCCGCTGGGCGTGCCCGGCTGGCAGGGCGATTTCGTGCTCTACAACACCCCCGTGGCCGGCCCCCCGCCGCTGCTGAAGGACGGGGTGCTCTACATCCCGCCCGAGCTGACCGGCGTGCTGGGCCACATCCCGGCCGGCACGGAGGTCGTCTTCTCGCTGCTGCGTGGCCAGGAGTTCGCGGTGTCCCAGCTCGTCGACGACCCGACGCATGCCGACTTCATCGGCGAGGAGGACATCTCTGGCGGCGCCTTCGAGCCGGGCCGGCGCTGGATGTCGCGCGAGGACGCGCTGGCCTGGGTGCGCGGCATTGCCGAACCGCTGCTGACGACGCATCTGGCGCTGCGCCAGCAGTTCCCGCAGGCGCGCATCGTGCACGTCCCGGCGCCGCCACCCCTTCAAGACGAGGCCCATATCCTCGCCAACGCGGAGGGCTTCGGGCCGCTGTTCGCTGCGCATGGCGTCAAGCCGTTCGCGATGCGGCTGCGCGTCTACCGGCTGATGTATGCCGAGCTGGCCCGCCAACTGGCCGGGCACGGCATCGCCAGCCTGGCGCCCCCGGCCGAGGCGCTGACGCCGGCAGGCGGGCTGAAGGCCGAATGCGCGCGTGGCTGCCTGCATGGCAATCATCTCTATGCCCAGGGGCTGGCCGCTCAAATGACCGAGGTTCTGACGCATGTCGCATCCCTATGAACAGATGGGCGGCCAAGCCTTCTGGCGCAAGACCGTCAGCGCCCGGGCCTGGGGCCAGCTCGACTTCAAGCCCAGCACGAAGTTCAAGCTGACGCCGGCGCTGAAGATCGCCACGGCCGGCTCCTGCTTTGCGCAGCACATGGCCCGGCGGCTGGAGAGCTTCGGCCTCAGCCACTGGGTGGTGGAGCAGGCGCCCGCCGGCGTCTCGCCGGAGCGCGCCCGCGAGCTGCAGTACGGCGTGTTCTCGGCCCGCTATGCCAATGTCTACACGGTGCGCCAGTTGCGCCAGCTCGTCGAGTTCGCCTTCGGGTTGCGTGCCGACGACAGCCCCGTGCTGACCGAGAACGGCCGCTGCTTTGACGGCCTGCGCCCGCGCATCCAGCCGGGTGGCTACGACAGCCTGGCCGACCTGCGCGCCGACCGCGCCTGGCACCTGGCCCAGGTGCGTCGGTTGTTCAGCGAGTGCGATGTCTTCGTCTTCACGCTCGGCCTGACCGAGGCCTGGGTGGAGCAGGGCAGCGGCATCGTTTTCCCGGTCTGCCCGGGCACGGCTGCGGGCGAGTTCGATGCCACTCGGCATGGCTTCGTGAACTTCGAATACCCGGAGGTCCTGGCCGACCTGGAGTGGGTGCGCGAGTTCGTCGCCGGCGTGAACCCGGCGATGCGCTGGATCGTCACCGTGTCGCCCGTGCCGCTGGTGGCGACGGCGACGCCGCACCCGGTCATCGTCGCGTCAAGCTATTCCAAGGCCGTGCTGCGCGCGGTGGCGGGGCGCTTCGCCGATGCGCATGACGGCGTCGACTACTTCCCGTCCTTCGAGATCATCTCGTCGGCGCAGAGCTTCGGACAGTACCTGGAAGGCGACCTGCGCGAGGTGTCGCCGCGCGGGGTCGACCATGTCATGCGGCAGTTCTCGGCCGCCTTCGTCGCGGCCGGCGAGCGTGTCACCGCAGCGCCGGCCAGCATCGCCGCCCAGGCCGCCGCGGCGGCCCAGGTCGAGTGCGAGGAACTGCTGAACGACCGGCCCTGATCGGCCTTCAGAGGATGCGCGGCAGCCACAGCCCCATCGTGGCGCCGGCGATGCCGACGGCCGTGGCCAAAGCAAGCAGACCGACCGTCAAGGCCAGCGCCACGCCGCGGCCGCGCGCGCGCAGGTAGAGCTCCAGCTCGGCCAGCGGCAGCAGGAACTGCGCGAAGCTGAGCGCATAGACGAAGGGGCCGGTGAAGGTCTTGGGATCGAAGCCGACCGGGGCCTGCCAAATCATCAGCCACAGCATCAGACCGACGCGGAAGAACCAGACGCCGTTGACCACCATGAACAGGCGCAGCGCCCAGCGGCGGTGCTGCTCGAAGCGGCGTGCCCGCGCATGCCGCCAGGCCAGCCACGCGAAGGCGACGATGAGCATGCCGTTCAGGCTGATGGCCAGATGCATGAGCGTGCCGCCCACCGTGCCCTTCACCCAGACGAGGTAGAAGCCGCTGAGCGTGCCGAGGACCGCGCCGACCATGAAGATCCGGCCCATCGTGCGGTGCACGGCCGGCGCGCGGCGGCGCAGCGCCGGGATGAGCTGCATCACGCCGATGGCGGTCAGCAGCAGCGCGAAGACGAGGTGGACGCTGAGCAGCGAGTTGCCCAGCCAGTCGCCCGCGACCCAGCGCGATTCGCCCGGCGGGCCGCCGAGGGCGGCGCGGCCATAACTGATGCCGATGTAGCTGGCGAAGATCGCCAGCCCGGTGGCGGCGACGACAAACCAGAGGCCGGCCGCGGCGGCGACCGGCCGGCTTGGGCGGCTTAGGCTGATAGAACGGTTGGTGCTCACTGGGGGCCTTCCTGTTGTGCAACGGAAGGCATTCTTCTGAAACCCCGGTTACAGCCTGTCGACACAACGACAGGCCGCTGCGCCGCCCTGACGAACTGCAGAAACGGCCGACAGACAGCAAAAGAACAGGCCCTGCGGATCGCTCCACAGGGCCTGGATGGGCCGGCACCGCCGTGCCGGCGTCAGGAGATCAAAAAATAGTCGTCTGAGGTCTGCGCGTCAGATCCAGTTGGCACCGTTGCGGCGCTGCTCGTCGTCGTCGGCCAGCTTGCGGTCGATGGCCGCGAGGTGGGCGTCGGGCGATGCGGGCAGCAGGCCGGCCTTGGCCAGCTCGGCCGGCGCGCCGCCCAGCAGTGCGGCGCTTGGCGCGGCGAGCACGTCGGTCAGGCTGACCGTCGTGGGCTCGCTGGCCTGCTGGGGCTGCACGTCCTTGGCGAACCAGACATCGGCCATCTGGTGAGTGCTGCCGTCGGTCTTCGTGTAGCTCGAGATCAGCCCCACCAGGTTGCCGTTGTCCATGGCGGTGCTCTTGGCCGCATTCAGGTCGAGGGACAGGATGCCCAGGTCTGCGAGCGACTTCAGCTCACCGGCGTCGGTCTTGCCGTCGCCGTTGGCGTCGATCCAGACCTGCAAGTGCTTCCAGTTGACGTCGTTGGCATCGAGCTTGCCGTCGAGGTTGCTGTCCTGGTCGACCATGGCGACATAGCCGTCGTTGGCACGCTTGCCATTGGCCAGCGTGGTGCCCATGCCGAACAGCTCGCTACCGTCGTTGATGATGCCGTCGCCATTGCGGTCCATGACAAGCAGGCCGTCACCGCCCGCTACCCAGCCGACCTTGTGGGTCTGACCGGTGGCCAGCAGGTCGAAATCGACGCCCTGCGCTGCCGCCAGCGTGTTCACGCCATTGCCGTCAAGGTCCAGCACGATGGGCGAAACCATCAGGTAGGCGTTCAGCTGCGCTGAAGTCATCTCGCTCTTGACGGGATTGCTCAGTGCTTCGAGCTGCGCCATGCTCATCGCCATGATGTCTCGGGTCTCGAGGCCACCGATCTGGTCGGTGGTGATCGAGGCCATCTGGTCTGTCGTCAGCACCGCGGCCTGCGCGGTGGTCAGCGCGGTGATCTGCGTGCTGCGCAGCTGGCTGAACTGGTCGGTCACCAGGGCCTGGATCTGGCCGTTGGTCAGCGCGGCGAAGTTGCCGGTGGTCAGGGCGCGCAGGTCGTCCGTCTCCAGTGCAGCCACCTGCCCGGTGGTCAGAGCCCGCAGCTGGGTCGAGGTCATGATGGAGAACTGCGCTGCTGAGAAGCTGTTCAGATCCTCCGTCGACAGGTTGGCGAGTTGGCTGGTGGTCAGCACCGAGACGCGGCCGCCGAGGCCCGTGAGCTGGTCGGTCGTCAGCGCTGCCAACTGGGCGTTGGTCAGGGCCTGGACCGACGCTGTGGACAATCTGCCGATGTCGTCGGACTCGATGGCCACGATCTGGTCGGTCGAGAGCGACACCACCTGGGCGGTCGTCAGCGCCGCCACCTGGGCCGAGGTCAGCGCCGCCATGTCGGCGGCTTCGAAGCCGTCGAGCTGGGCCGCAGACAGCGACTGGATCTGGCCGGTCGTCATGCCGGCGATGTGGTCGCTGGTCAACGAGGCGATCTGGTCGGAGCTCAGCAGGCCGAGCGCCGCCGTCGTCACCGCACGCAGGTCAGCGGTCTCCAGCACGCTGAGCTGGTCGGTCGTCAGCGCGCCGATCTGCGTCGAGCTCATCACGGCGTACTGGTTGGTGCCCATCGCAACGAGGTCCTGAGTCTCGAGCGTGCCGAACTGACCGGCGGTCAGCGCGGCCACCTGGCCGGTGCTCATGCGGGCAAACTGGTCGCTCGTGAAGGCGTTCAGGTCGTCGCTGTTCATTGCCGACAGCTGGGCGGTGGTCAGGCTGTTGACCTGGCCCGTCGTCAGCGCCTGCAGCTGGTCGCTGGTCAGGCCGTCGATCTGGGCGTTGGACAGGGCGCGCAGGGCCGCCGTGGACAGCGACCTGATGTCACCGGTTTCGATGGCGGCGAGCTGGTCCGTCGACAGGCCCAGGACCTGGACCGAGGACAGCACGGCGATCTGGGCGCTGCTCAGGGCCGTCATGTCAGCGGCTTCCAGACCCTGGATCTGCACGCTGGTCAGTCAGCCGATCTGTCCAGTGCTCATCGCAGCAACCTGGTCGCTCGTCAGGCTTGCGAGCTGGTCGGAGCTGAGCGCGCGCAAGGCCGTGGTCGACACCGCGCGCAGGTCGGCCGTCTCCAGCTTGGACAGCTGGTCGGTCGTCAGTGCGCCGAACTGGGTGGAGCTCAGCACCGCGAACTGAGCGGTACCCAGGGCGTTGAGGTTGTCCGTCGCCAGATTGCTGAGCTGGTTGGCGCTGAGCGCCTGCACC
>NZ_JBQVNP010000201.1:0-6876 GCF_052436255.1 Roseateles sp.
GCATCGGCATCGGCATCGGCCTTGCCGCCGAGCGCGGCGAGCCAGCGCAGGTCGTCGTCGTCCGGCGCCGTCATGCGCCCTCCCCGGCCGCCAGCTGGTACCAGTCGGCAAAGTAGTGGCGCGCCTTCTTGCGGCATTGCGAGATGAACTCGCGCGTCGCGCCGGGGCTGCGGCCCAGCAGCTCGGCAATCTCGGTGGCACCCAGGCCGTCGTCCACCACCCAGCGCAGCACGGCGGCGGCCTGCGGCTGCTCGCGCTCGAACCGCTCGGCGCAGCGCTGCCAGCAGTCGGCATGCTGGCGGCGCGCCAGCAGGGCCTCGGGCGCGGGCGGCGGCTGCAGCTGCTGCAGCGCCCGCTCCACTTCGGCGCGGGGCGAGCCGTCGGCCTCCTGCAGCGGCTCGGTGGGGCGCTCCTTCAGCAGGTCCAGCGCGCCGCGGCGCAGGATGGTCTTGAGCCAGGGGTAGATCTCGGACTCACCGCGAAAGCTCGCGCAGGCCTGCCAGGCCTTGATGAGGGTCTGCTGCACCAGGTCGGCGGCAGCCTCGGCCTCGCCCAGGCAACGCCAGGCCTCGCGCCGCAGTGCGCCGCCATAGTCATTGAGCATGTGGCGCAAAGCCGCCGCCAGCGCGTCGCCGCCCTCGCGGCAGGCCCGCATGAAGTCGATCTTCTCCAACGACAGGCCCTCCCTGGAGCCCGACCGCAGGCGCACCGGCGACCAGGCGCGGCGGATGCTAGCAAAGACGGGTGGCACGCCGACAGAGACGGCCCGGCGCGGCCGGCGTCAGGGGTCGCTTGGCGTCAATCGCGGCTTTCCAGTCGATTCAACAGGAAGCGGATCGCCAAGGGCACCAGCACGATGTCGTCCATCACGCCCAGCACGGGAATGAACTCGGGAATCAGGTCGATGGGCGACAGCACGTAAAGCACGATAAGCGCAGCGCTGACCTTGAGCCAGGCAGGCGCGGCGGGATGGCGCAGGGCGCGCCAGAGCTGGCGGGCATCACCTCGCACAACGGTCCAGAGCAGGGTCAAGCGTTTCAACATGGCGCAGTCTCCAGGCAACGGCGACCAACGCCGTGCGCCGCAGATGGTTCTCGTTGTGCCTGTCACAAGGGCAGGCAGCGGAACGTTACATCCGCGGCCTAGGCGACTCGCTCAAAGTCGATGTGGCCGTGCCTGGGGTCGACAGCGACCAGCCGCACGCGCGTCGTGTCGCCGACGTCCAGGCCCTTGAAGCCCTGCACGACCCGACCTTCAACCAGCGGCTGGCGCAGCCGCACGAACGTGCCCTTGGGCGCAACGCCGGTCACGACCGCGTCGAAGACCTCACCAATGCGCTGGTCGAGCAGCAAGGCGGCTGCTGCCTTGAGCACCTGGCGCTCGACGGCATTGGCCCGGCCCTCCTGCTCGGTGCAGTGGCGCGCGATGTCGGCCAGCGCCTCGACGCTGTACGGCGGCGGGTTGCCTGCCAGCACGGCCTTGACCAGCCGCTGCATGACCAGGTCGGCAAAGCGGCGATTGGGCGCCGTGGTGTGCGCGTAGTCGTGAATGGCCAAGCCGAAGTGGCCCTCTCCCGGCCGTCCGGGCGCGGCGGCCGAGTATTCGCCGGCGCCGAGCAGTTTCACGACCGCCAGCGACAGGTCGGCGAAGCCGCCCGGATCGGCCTGGCGGCGCTCGGAAAGAAAGCGGTCCAGCGCAGCGGCATCTGGCTCGTCCGGCAGATGGCCGCCGTGCGCCGCGGCAAGCGCCTCGATGCGGTCCCAACGCTGCGGCGCCCGCAAGAAGCGGCGCAGCGACGCAAACCCGTGCTGCGCCAGAAACCGAGCAGTCGCGCCGTTCGCCGCAATCATCAGTTCTGCGATCAGGTCCTTCGAACGGCTCTTCTGGTCCGCCCGCAGATCGACCAGCCGGCCGTCAGCGAAGACGGGGCGCGCCGACACCGTGCTCATGCTCAGGGCACCGTGCTCGTGACGTCAGCGTGCCAGCCGCACGGCGAGGGCTTCGTGCAGGCGCAGCTGCTCCGCCAGTCGCGGCACCTCCCTGAGCCGCGGCAGCGGCGCCGTCTCGTCGGCCAACCAGGCGCTGACCGCGTCGTAGGTCAACTTCGCTTGGTTGACGACGATGGCCGCGTACAGCGATGCACCGGACACCGCCCCGTCGTCCTCGACGCGCATGTCAACCACCACGGCAAGGCGCTCCTGGCCCTCGTGCAGCGAGCTCAGGTCCGTCGACAGCGCTTCAGGCAACATCGGAAACACGCCAGCGGCCGTGTACACCGAGGTGGTGTTGTTGGCCGCATGCGCGTCCAGCGCGCTGCCCGCCGGCACGAACGCCTCCACGTCGGCGACGGCCACCAGCAGTCGGGTGGCGCCGCCTTGCAGCGGCTCGGCCACGCTGAGTTGGTCGAGGTCACGCGTATCGTCGTTGTCGATAGAGAACACGTGAGTTGGCGGAGGTCACGCACGTCGCCAAGTCGCCGCGGGCCGGCGCGCCGGCTGTTCTGCGCCTCGTTGAGCGCGCCAGCCGAGAAACGCGGAAGGAACCCACGCTCGCGCATGGCGTCCTAGCGGTGTGACCTGAGCAGGGCGCGGGCGGCGGCGGCCTGGATCGCCTTTTCCGCTTCCGCTTGGCTCCAGCCGCATTCACCGACCAGCAGGTTCCAAGATTGGACGGAGCAGGAGGCCCACAGATACTCCGCCGCCTTGCGCGCCGTCCACCCATCCGCCAGAGCGCCGTCGCGCTGTATCGATTTCGTTAGGGTAGCGAAAAAGGCGCGCAACTCCCTCATCCGGTCTGTCCAAGCCGCCTCGGCGTCGGGATCGGTCGCGCGCATGCGGATCAGGTCCGTCGCGACCGGGTGGATCTTGGGCACGAAGGCGAGCCATGCCGTCAGGCAGGCGCGGAGCCGGTCGGCCGGATCCATCAGCTTCAGGCCGGCATCGAACCCCTCCCAGATCTCGAACCGCTCGTCGGCGCGGCGAACCAGCGCGGTCAGCAGGGCGCCGCGGGAGCCGAAATAGTGGTGGATCAACTGCCGGGTGACGCCGGCGACAGCCGCGATCTCCGTCATCGAGACCACCGATCCGCGTTCCGCCATCAATTCCCAGACTGCGTCCAGGATCTCGGATTTCGTCCTGGCCGATTTTTTTTCCTTTGACATGCGTCAAAATCCATATAATTTGTCACACGTCAAATTATATGGAGAGATCCCGATGACAGCAAAGGATGAGATAGACGGCAGGGTCGCCCGACTTCTCGAAGCCTATGGAAGCGGAGATGACGGATCGTCGCCGACGGAAGCCGCATGGCGGCGATTGTTGGAACGCCATCCGGGCCGGCCGGTCACGCTGATCAACTACTTCAAGCTTCGGCAGGATGCGCTCTATCCGCCGAATGCCACCCTGGGCGGTACAGGCCGGGAGGCATTCGACCGCTATGCCGCTGTCAGCATCCCCTCGATGCAAAGTGCGGGCGGGGCATTCCTGTTCGTCGGGCCAGTCGAAGGCGGTTTCATGGGTGCGCAGGCGGAATGGGACATCGCCGCGATCGGGCGCTATCCGAGCACGGACGCGCTCTTGAGCCTGTTCGACATTGCGGCCTATCGCGATTGCTTCATCCACCGCACCGCCGCCTGCGAAAGGCAACAGGTCACGATGTGCGATGGTTAGAGGCGTCGTCTTTGATGTTCCGCATGGTCTCGGCGGGGCCGTCCGCCGCCATGAGCGCGATCTTGGTTCTCGGTGCCATCTCTTCTTGCGCGCTGGTCTGCTCGTAGGCGAACTGGTCAGCAAACGGCTGCGCCGGCGTACGTCAACCTGCTCTCCCTGCTGGAGTTCTACCTGTCGGGCGTGTTCTTCCCACTGACGAAGTCCATGTACATCCAGACCCCGATGCGGCCCCAGTGCCACCTCAAATCCCGCGAGAAGTGCTGCGGCTGAGTCGCACTGAGCGGCTCGCAGCATTCCATTCACCTGTCTACTGGAGTCACCATGTCGAAACAGCCCTTCGATCCGAAGCGCCGCCTGAGGAGCTGCCTATTTGTCGTGTTGGGTGCGGCAACCCTGCTGGCCGGGTGCGCGGGCATCGCGCCCCCTGACGCCAAGGGCCTGCTGTTGCGGGCCGATCAGGCACTCGGCGCTTCCACTGTGAAGACGTTGTCGTTCAGCGCCGCCGGGGCCGGCGGTGTTTTCGGCCAGGCAAGAAAGCCGGGTGGCAATTGGCCGTGGATGAACTACGCACATCTGGCGCGCGGCTTCGACTACGGCAACAACGCGATGCGCGAGGAGTACTCGCGCAGCCGCGCCGATATGCCCGCCGGCCAGATCGCTTCAGTGCAGAAGGTCACCGGCTTCGCGCGCGATCGCTGGTCGTGGGGCGCGGCCGGCCCGAGCTTCGCCGCTGTGCCCATGCTTTGGGAGCAACGCCTGCACGACCTGTGGACCTCCCCGCACGGCGTTGTCATCGGCGCGCGGCAGCACGGCGCGGTAGCGGGCCGCCTCAGCGAAGGTGGCCAGACCTTCGGTACGCTGACATTCACCGTTCCAGGCCTGGTCACCGCGACCGCCTGGCTGGACGATGCGGGCCGCGTGGTTCGCGTGGACTCTCGACTGCCCAACCCTGTGCTGGGCGACACCGAGGTCACTACCCGCTACAGCGACTACCAGCTCCGCGATGGCGTGCAGTTCCCGATGCGCATTCAGCAAGCTCAGGGTGGCCATCCGGTGTTTGACCTGCGTGTGAGTGAGGTGCAGGTCAACCCGGCTTTGGACATCTCCGTGCCCGAGAACGTAAGGACCTTCACCGAACGCGTGATTGCGGAGAAGGTGGCCGACGGTGTCTGGTTTCTCGGTGGTGGCTCGCATAACAGCGTGCTCGTGGAAATGAGCGATCACGTCGTGCTGGTGGAGGCGCCGCTTCACGATGCTCGCGTCTCGGCGGTGCTGGCCGAGGTGGCCAAGCTCGCACCGGGCAAACCGATGCAGACAGTCATCAACACCCACCATCACTTCGACCATGCAGGAGGCCTGCGCGCCGTCATTGCCGAGGGCGCGACGCTCGTTACCAGCCAGCTGACCAAGCCCTACTACGAGCGCGTGATGGCCCAGCCCAACACGGTGGCGCCGGATTCGCTGGCAAAGTCCGGCCGCAAGCCCAAGATCCTCGGTGTAGATACACACCTCGCGCTGGTCGACGGCGAGCGCCGCATCGACATTCATGCCATTCAGGGCAGCCAGCATTCGGACGGCTTCCTGATGGTCCACCTACCGCAGTCACGCCTCCTCATCGAGGCCGACGCGTACAACCCCGCGCCACCCGGCAGCCCGCCGCCGGCGCGGCCCAGCGACAGCAACGTCAATCTGGTGGAGAACATCGAGCGGCTGCAACTGCAGGTTGATCGCATCCTGCCGCTGCACGGGCGCATGGTGCGCTACGGTGAACTGCTGACGGCCATCGGGCGACCGTGAACGATCGAGTGCCTCAAACGAACCGTCTCCTGCAAGGACATAAAGCGGGAGTGGGGGCTGGCGCGCAAAGTGCTGCCCGAGTTGTTCGAAGGCCAGCGGAAGTAGCACTGGCGGTTGTGCAGGCCGACGACCGTCCGGGACGCAAATCGCACTGTCTGCGGGACACAGTCTGGAAGGGAAAAGAATCGCCAAACCTTGACCCGCTGGACCGGGCTACCCGGGTCATAGTCGACCCGAAATTTGGAGCTACCCTGCTTCACCAAAAGGGCCAACAAGCGCTGAAGCCGGAAGGAACGTGGCGTTCAGCGGTGCGCTTGCAAGTTCTGGGCTTTCTCTTGCGAGAAGGCGAATACCTGTTGTGGGCACGAAGCTACCAGGTGACTCAGATAAGGCGATAAGCATCGCCGACACGAGCCGTCGCCTCGCAGTGTCGGCCGGCTGGCCTAGCGCCCTATTTCAGTGGCGGTAGTCTTCTTCGCGCTGGTGTCGAACAGCACCCACGACCACGTCGTTGCCGACAATCTCGAACAGCACAACATAGCCCGCGCCGCCAAACGGAACGACCAATTCACGCGAGCGGCCGTTCCCCAGTTCTGCCTTTCGGCAGGTGAAAGGCGACCAGGACAATAAACGCATCCCCTCGCTGATCGCGTCGAGCGCGCGTTGAGGCGTCGTCCAATCCGGCGTTTCACTGGCGAGCTCCCGTTCGATGGCGAAGTCCCCCAGGCGCTGCAGGTCCGCAACTGCCTCTTCGAGCAGCATGACGCTGTAGACGGACTTCACCGGTCAGTTCGTTCAGCTGCTCGACGTTTCGCGTCGTCTAGGCGCCCCTGCAAGCCGGCCATGACCTCGTCCACCGTACGGCCGCCGCCTTCTTGCTTCCAACGCTCGATCGCTGCCTCGCCGCGGTTGACGAATTCGGCCTGCACGCGACGCCAAGCTGCCGCCGCAACGACCGCCTGCTCGATGAACTGGGTCAGGGACTCGCCGTCCCGCAAGACGGCTTCGACTTCGGCCCGAACCTCGGGCTCGACGCGGATAGGGGGAAAGGTGGCGGAGCGCATCGTTCGAATGTATAGCAAACGTGCTACGCCGACAATCCGCATCCAAGTTGCCGACGCGCAATCCCTACCGATTCGAGCGGCCCAGGCGCATGCTGATGGGCCCTTAACTCGATGGGAGAGCTTTCAGGGGATCAACCGCAACCACCCTCTCGCGCGAGCCGTGGAACAAGGGCAAGATCGTCGGCCAAAAGGCGCCGTTCAAGGTCAAGGACATCTGGGCGCTCCGCGTCCGACTTCAGATGGAGAACCACGTGCGCGAGCTCGCGTTGTTCATCCTCGGCTGTTGGCGCCGAACGAAATTTTTGGGGGGGCAAATAAGGTGGGGGCCAAAAAAATTGTGGGGCGGG
>NZ_JBQVNP010000202.1:0-6863 GCF_052436255.1 Roseateles sp.
CACCGGATAGACGATCAGCACGACTTCATCCGCAAGCCCGTGTTCGAACAGCGTCGACGTCAGGGTGGAGCTGCCCCACAAGACCAGGTCCGGACCGGCCTGCGACTTGATGCGGCGAATGGACTCGACGACGTCCGGCCCTACACCTTCGAACGGGCCCCACTCGAGGCTTTGCGGACGGTGGGTCACGACATATTTGGTGGCCGCATTCAAGGCATCCGCCATCGGGCTGCCCGGCGCCTTGGGCCAGAAGCCCGACCACATGTCGTAGGTGCGACGGCCCAGCAGCAGATCGATGTGCCCGCCGTGCGCGGCGAAGACTGCGTCACGACCCTCGGGAGTCCGGTAGGGCATGGTCCAGTCGGCGTGGGGGAAGCCGTCTTCACCGGAGGTCTGGATCACGCCGTCGAGTGACGTGTGCTCCATGATCTTGAGCTTTCTCATTCGGATCTCCGTGCCTGGGGTTGGAGGGGCTGAGGATGCCGGATCGCCGGGCTGCTTTTGCAATGAGCATCCGCAGCCGTGAGCCGGCATCGTATCGGCATTGGTTCAGCGCTCCAAGACGGTCGTCGCTTTCATGGCTCCTGCCTCGTGGCAAGCAGTTTCTCGACCCAGCTCTTCAGCGTATCCACCTCCACAGGCTTGTGCAGCACCGGAATCGAGCGGGCCGCGGCCTCGATCAGTCGCGCCGGGTCGGTGTCGCCGCTGACAAGCAGCGCCGGGATGGTCTCGTCGTTGTATTCCTCGTGCAGGCGGTCGATGGCCTGGATGCCGGTCTCGTGTTCGCGCAGGCGGTAGTCGCTCACGATGAGCCGCGGCTTGCCGGGCACGTCGGCGATCCGTTCGACCATCTGGCTCCCGCCCGCTGCGGCCACCACGCGATGGCCCCAACTCTCCAGCAGCAGTTGCAGGCCCTCGCGGTTCTGTGCGTCGTCGTCGATCACCAGTATCAGCTGCCCCTTGGCAGGTTCGGCATCGAAGGCCTGTCGCCGGGCTTCCGCCTGGGTCGCTTCCGGTGCGGCAGGGGACGGCGCGACGGACACGCGATGCGCCTCGACGTCCAGCAGGAAGACGGTGCCCCGTCCTTCGATCGTCCGGAGCGCGAGCGAATGCCCCAGCAGCGCCACCGTGCGGCGCACGATGGACAGGCCGAGCCCGAGGCCCTTGCTGCGGTCCCGCTCGGGGTTCTGCAGTTGATGGAACTCCCAGAAGATGCGCTCGTGCTCGCGCTGCGGAATCCCCGGGCCGGTGTCCCAGACCTCGACGCGGATGGCGCCGTTGCGCCTGCGGCATCCCACCAGCACGCGCCCGCTCGATGTGTGGGCGATGGCATTGCTGACGAGGTTGCGCAGGATGCGGTCCAGCAGCACGGGGTCCGAGTGAACGAGCGCCGCGCTGCGGCGCACCTTCAGGGCCAGGCCCTTCTGACGCGCCTGCGGCGTGTATTCCGCGCGGATCTGGTCCAGCAGCCGGTCGAGCGCGATGTTCTCCAGGCGCGGATGTATCACTCCCGCGTCCAGCCGCGAGATGTTGAGCAGGGCATCGAACAGATGGCCCATCGCCGCGCTGGCCCTGGTGATGTTCTCGACCAGATAGCGTCCATGCGTAGAGAGCCTCTCGTTCGCCAGCAGCCCGAGGAACAGGCTCATCGCATGGACAGGTTGCCGCAGGTCGTGGCTAGCCGCCGCGAGAAAGCGCGACTTCTCGAGGTCGCTGCGCTCGGCAGCTTCTTTCTCGCGGCGCACCTGCTTCAGCAGCGCGAGGTTCTCGTAGCTCAGCCGCAGCGCATTCAGATGCGTCCTGTTCATCCGGTGGATGAAGGCGACGGTGGCCACCACATACGCGATGCCGCCCGTCACCAGAGCCAGGTTGACCGCCGAGGGCTGGACCGCCAACGCGATGAAGGGGGGCGCGAATGTCGGCATCACGAAGCCGTAGACGGCCGACAGCACCATGTAGTTCGAATAGATGGCGCCGGTGCCCAGGCCGAACAGGACCACGATGAAGAAGAGCTGGTATTCGAGCGGGACGAAGAACGTCCAGTAGGCGAAGGGCAGGCCCCACAGCGTGCCCGACGCGATGTTGCCGGTCACCATCTGCCGCAGCCATCGCGCGCCCGTGCCGGGGTGGTTGCGCACGCGACGGTAGTGCAGCATGGCGGCGAGGCGGAAGGTCGCGACGAGCAGGGTGACCGCGAGCCATGCGATCACCTGCGTTCTCGGAACGACGGCAAGCATTGCATAGGAGACCACGCAGGCGGCAATGACCGAGCCGGCCAGTGCGAACGGAAAGCTGCGCAGCAGGACGCCGAGCTGCACGTCGAAGATCTGCTGGCTTTCGAGCGAGGACGACGGGTAGGAGGAGGGGTTGGCCATGCGTGGAGGTGGGACCGGCCGGCGCCTATCTGGGGCGGCCCATCAACCCCGCCCGACGCGCCGCGATCACGGCCTGGGTGCGGCTGTCGACGTCCAGCGCTCCGAAGATGGCCGAGATGTGCGCCTTGACGGTTCGCTCTGTGGTGCTCAGGCGCGCCGCGATGTCTGCGTTGCGCAGCCCTTCGCACAGAAGATGCAGCACTTCGGTCTGGCGCGCGGACAGGCGGGACAGCGGATCCACCCGGCCCGACAGCACCGGCATGGCCGCAGCTCCGGCCGGAGACGCGAGAACGACGCCGCGCTGCCCTTGCATCACGCGGCGCAGTGCGTCCATCAGCTGCCTGCTGTCGGCCGACTTGTGCACGAAGCCGTGCGCGCCTTCCGCGAGCGCGGTTTCCATGTCCTGCGGATCTTCGGAGGCCGACAGCACGAGGATGCGCAGTCCGGCGCGGCTGCGCCGCAATGGCCCCAGGAGCGCGGCGCCCGCCAGGTCCGGCAGATAGAAGTCGGTCATCACGACCTCCGGTGTCGATGGCATGGCCGCGAGCAAGGCCAATGCTTCCGCGCCGTTGCCGGCCGTCTCGATCACCAGGCTTGAGTCTTCCTGACGCAGCGTGAGTGCCAGGCCCTCGCGGAACATCGCGTGATCGTCGATCAGCAGAACGGTGGGCATGGAGCGATCAGGGTTTGTTTTTCTGGAGCATTGGACTTTAGTTCAATGCACGCCGTGGCCGTGCCCACCTGCATTGTCGTGAAGCAGACGCTGCCCCTGGGTCGTCGTCCGCGAATCCAGGGCGCGGCCTTTCCAGGAGGAGAGACCCGACCGGGCTAGCCGCAGATGTCGACCCATTGCGCCCGGGCCAGCTCGGCCAGGCGCGAGGGAGCGATCCGGAAGGCGTGCGTCCTCGAGCCCGCCCCCGGCACCACCTCGGGGTAGAGCTTCAGGCGCATGTCGAAATACACCGCGAGCGGCGTGCGCAATCCGACGGGGCACACGCCGCCGACGGGGTGCCCCGTCACCGCCTCCGCGTCATCGGGCCCGGCCATCCTGGTCTTGCCGCCGAAGACGTCCTTGCACTTGCGGTTGTCGAGCCGGGCATCGCCGCAGGTCACGGCAATGATCCACTCGTCGCCCCGGCGCAGCAGCAGCGTCTTCGCGACCTGCGCGGGAAGCACGCCCCATTCCTGCGAGATGACGGACGTGGTGTGCTCCCGGCCGAGTTCGACGATCTGGATGTCGGGGGCGTGTTCCTGAAGGAAGGTGCGAACGGATTCCAGGCTCATGGCACTGATCGGGGAGTGGGACTGCCAAGAGTCTCCCGGCGTGGTGTGCACGCGTATAGAACGATCGTGGCGGCGGCTGCCCTCAGTGCCGGTGCAGCCTGGCGAACTGGCGTGGCGTCATGCCCAGTGCGGCGCGAAAGACGCGCCCCATGTGCGACTGGTCCGCAAACCCCGTCTGCAATGCGGCCTGCGCCGGATCGACGCCTGCGCGAAGGGCGCGGCGGACGAGGTCGAGTCTGCGCATCAGGAGGTAGCGGTAGGGCGAGGTGCCGAACCTGCGCCTGAACTGCGTGGCGAGCTCGAAGCGCGTGAGGCCCGTGATCGCTTCGAGTTCGCGGGAATGAACTACGCGGCCCGCATTGCCGCGAAGGAACTCGGCCGCGCGGTCGAGCGCCACGACATCGAGGCGCCCTTGAACTGTCTCGAGCTGGATGCCGAAGGCCAGACCGGAAAGGTGGTTGGCGAGCGAGGCGATCAGCGAGTCAGCGAACAGCGGCTCCAGCTCGACCTCGAACGCACAAAGCAGGTCGTGCGCCAGGCCCGGGTGGTAGACCACGGGCTCCCTGACGAAAGGCAGCGTCGCCTTGCGCGCCCCGGTGGCGGCGATCGCGTCCTGGACGGCTGCAGGACTCAGGTGCACGCATCCGTAGCTGAGGGGATCGTCCGAGCCGGGCCGGCCATCGTGCGTTTCGTCAGGATGCAGGATCGAAACCTGCCCGGGCGCGCAACGATGAACGGAGTGCCGGTAGTTGAACTCCTGCACGCCACCTTCCACGAGCGAGAGGGTGTAGGTGTCGTGGCTGTGGGTGCGATAGCCCGTCTCGTGCAATTGCGCGCGCATGCGGCTCACGCCCGCGACATGCTGTTCGTCGCGAATCCATCCGCATTCGCGTGCGCGAGGCTGTCCCGGAGATCGAAAGAGAGCGGCCATGCCCGATTATCGAACTGGCATGAGCCCGGCCCGCCGCGGCATCAGGCAATGTCGGTGGAGCGTGTCAGCGCCTCATGGCTCGCCAGGCTCGCCTGCATGGCGTCGAGCTTCGCCCGCACCAGCCCGAGCGCGTCGCTGCCGATCAGCAAGTGCTCCGGCGGCTGCGGCATCTCCACCAGCGCGAGGATCGCAGCCGCGGCCTTGTCCGGATCGCCCAGCTGCTTGCCGCTCTTGTCCACGCGCGATTGCCGGATCGGGTCGAACAAGGTGTCGTAGTCATCGATGGAACGCGCGCTGCGAACCATCGAGCGGCCGGCCCAGTCCGTCCTGAAGGAGCCCGGGGCGACGGCCGTGACCGCGATGCCGAAGCCTTTCACCTCCTTCGCCAGCGTCTCCGAAATGCCCTCGAGCGCGAACTTGCTGCCGCAGTAGTAGCTGATGCCGGGCATCGTGATGTAGCCGCCCATCGACGTGATGTTGATGATGTGGCCGCGCCGGCGCTCGCGCATGAAAGGCAGGAACGCCTTGATGACAGCAACCGCGCCGAAGACGTTGACGTCGAACTGGCGGCGCATTTCCTCGAGCGGCGACTCTTCCAGGATGCCCTCGTGGCCATACCCCGCGTTGTTGATCACGACATCCACCGGCCCGAACTCCGCTTCGACGGCCGCGGCGAGCGGTGCGACGGCATCGAACTGAGTCACGTCGAGCAGCTTCACGTGCGCCTTTCCCTGAACCTGTGTTCTGAAGTCCGCTGCGGCCTGTTCGGTGCGAACGGTTCCGATGACGCGATGACCTGCCTGCAGCGCGGCGCTGGCAATGGCGCGACCGAAGCCGCTGCTGACGCCCGTGATGAAGAATGTCCTGGTGTTTTTCATGCAGCGATTCTCGGGATCGGGAGTGCCGCGAGCCAGTCCTGAAGCGATGTCTGGCTTGCCTATTCCTATGAGAAGCGGGCGCTTCCAGTCTTCATCCGCCTGATTTGATGCACAGTACGCTGAATGAGCAGATCGCGCGCATCACCTCCTGGTCGCACTGTCGACGCCCGCGATGAGCGCCAGGCCCGCATGGTGGCGCTCCTGAAGCGGCTGGCGCCCCGGGAGGGCTACACGCTGACGGCGCTGCCGGACGTGCGCTTTCTTCGCTCCGATCGGCCGCTGGCATCGACCCCCGTGCTCTACGAGCCCGGCATCGTCATCGTCTGCCAGGGGCGCAAGCGAGGCCTCTGGGCGGATCAGGTCTATCTCTACGATGCCCAGCACTACCTCGCGGTGTCCGTGCCGGTCCCGTTCACCATGGAGACCGATGCCAGCGCCGACGAACCTCTGCTCGCGATCTACTTCAGCCTCGATCTCGCCGTGCTCGCCGGCCTTGCGCTGCAGGTCGACGAACTCACCGGGCGTTCAACGACCGAACCCGTCGGCATGTTCTCGACGCCGATGGACGAGTCGCTGGCGCTGACAGTCCTCCGATTCCTGGAGGCGATGAGCTCGCCCGTGGAAGCCGTGCTGCTCGGCCCGGCGATCGTGCGGGAGATCTATTTCAGGGTGCTCATCGGAGAGCAGGGTGCATCGATGCGCGCGGCGCTCGCCGGCCGGGGGCAGTTCGGCAAGATCGCCAAGGCCGTGCGACGCATCCATGACGCGTACAGCGACCGCCTCACCGTCGACCAGTTGGCCCGCGAGGCGGGCATGAGCATTCCCACGTTTCACGCCCACTTCCGCGCCGTCACCCAGAGTTCCCCGATGCAGTACCTCAAGTCGGTGCGCCTTCATCAGGCGCGCCTGATGATGCTGCGAGGCGGGAAAACGGCGTCCGCTGCGAGCATCGAGGTCGGATACGAAAGCGCGTCGCAGTTCAGCCGCGAGTTCAAGCGCTTCTTCGGACTCGGTCCGCGCGACGAGGTCGCCCGACTGAAGTCGAGCTTCGCGATGCCGCCCTTGCCCGGAGAACAGGCATGGGTGGCGTCGCATTGATGGATGCGAGCCGCCTGTCGGTGAGGGCAAGCCAGACAGGGAGTCAGTCGGCGTTTGTGCGCGCCATCTGCGGCGTATCGAAGCGATCAGGGCTCTGGGGCTCGCCAGTCAGGTCCGCACGGGCGAACTGGAAGCAGTCCGTTCCGGCGGGAAGCACCACGCCCGTCTGCGCCGAGCTGGTCCAGATGTGCGAGCCGATCGATACGGAGTCCGGGTCGTCGAAAGCGCCGCGGGAGATCGCGCGGTACTCGGGCCAGCGCTCGAAGGTGAGTGAGAGCGTGGTGCCGCATTTGGGGC
>NZ_JBQVNP010000203.1:0-6843 GCF_052436255.1 Roseateles sp.
ACTGTTAATGCGCAGGTCACACGTTCGATCCGTGTCCGGGGAGCCAATAATTCATCGACAAAGCCAGAGGAGTGCCGAAGCATGAAGCCCCAGGTCCAACCGAACAAGATCGTCGTGCTCTCGGGCTCCGGCGTGAGCGCCGAAAGCGGCCTGCCCACGTTCCGCGATGCCAAGGGCTTGTGGAACAGCTACTCGTGGCAGGAGCTTGCAAGCCCTGAAGGTTGGCATCGGCACCCGGAGGCGGTTCTGGCGTTCTACAACGAGCGCAGGCAGAAGGCGTGGCAGGCGCAGCCGAATGCCGCGCACCTTGCCATCGCGTCGCTCGAGTCGGCATACGAGGTCGTGATCGTCACGCAGAACGTCGATGCGCTGCATGAGCGTGCGGGTTCGCGCAACGTGGTGCATTTGCACGGGCAGCTCGCATATGCACGGGGCACATCGGAGCCCGAGCCGAAGCGCTATCGCGTCGATGGCGATCCGATCGCCATGGGCCAGTTGTGCGAAGACGGCACCCAGCTGCGCCCCGACATCGTGTGGTTCGGCGAAGCCGTGCAGCACTTCGACGAGGCCGAGGAGCATGTGGCCACCGCAGCGCGAGTGCTGGTCGTGGGCACGTCGCTCACGGTCTATCCGGCGGCATCCCTTGTGCAATACGCGGATCGCACCGCGCAGAAGGTGCTGGTCGCGCTCGACATGGAAGAGGTGCCGCGCGGCTTCACCTTCCTGCAGGGCAAGGCGGCGGAGATCGTGCCTGCGCTGGCAGCGAAGTGGTTGAGCGAAGTGCGCGTGGCCGAGTAGCTGCCCTCGGCTCTGCAAATCAGGAAAGGCCCGCCATCGTTTCGATGGCGGGCCTTTTTGCGTTCGATGAGGAATCAGGCCGATGAACTGTTTGGTTTTCGGATTCGAAGCATTGGCTAATTTTGATTAACTCTTTTGCTGTCGTCTTTGAAGCGCTCGAAAAATGATTTGTGAGAAATGGCGCGATCAGGAAAGGAATTCATCCGAATTCAATCCATTTGTCACAGTCCGATCCGAACATCCCACTCACTTGGCTCCGGTGACGGCACGACATGAGTGTTGCCACAACCGGATTTCAATCGTGCCGCCGCAGTGGCGGTAAATGTTCACGGCGCCCGGAGGGGGCGCCACAACCCAGGGAGCGATCAATCATGGCAGTAGACATGTTCATGCGCGTCGAAGGCGCGAACGGCGAATCGAAGGACTCGAACCACAAGGAGTGGACGGACATCAAGTCGTTTTCGTGGGGAGCAACGCAGCCTGGAAACATGGTCAGCGGCGGTGGCGGTGGTGTTGTCAAGGCCAGCTTCAACGACCTGCAGGTGCTCGCGCGCATCGACAAGGCTGCGCCGTCGGTGCTGAAGAGTTGCGCGAGCGGAAAGCACCTGAGCAAGGTGGAAGTGTCGGCGTGCAAGGCCGGCGGTTCGCAGATCGAATACACGCGCGTCACGCTCGAAGAAGTACTCGTCACCTCGGTGCAGTACACGGCCGAACAGGGTTCTGACGCTGTGTTCGTGCAGTACTCGTTCCAGGCCGCGAAGGTGAAGCAGCAGTACTGGGAGCAGACCGACAAGGGCGGCAAGGGCGCCGAGACGGTACTGGCCTGGAACATCAAGGAAAACAAGGAAGCCTGATCCTTCCTTGTGCGTGAAACGGAAGCGGGCCGCTTCCGTTTCACCGGGCCGCGAGGATCGGCCCGATGCCGTGATTTTCGTGCGTTGATCCGAATTCCGGGGAGAGTGTCATGCCAACAGGCGCAGCGCGGGCAATCCGCGTTCTGACCGCTTCTTGTGCCGCCATGCCCACGCTTGGCGGGCAACCCGCACTGGAGCCCATCGCCATCGACGGCGACGAGGGCCTGAGCAAGCTGTTCCGCTACACCATCACGTTCAGCACGCCCGAGCAGGCGGGCTACAACGAGCGGCAGGCCGCCAACGTCAACATCAAGCAACTCGTGGGCGAAACACTCACGGTGCACATCGTGCTGGACGGGCGCCCCGGCGCAGGCGAAGACAAGCGCCACATCTCCGGGCTGGTGACTCGGGTGCGCTTCCTGCGCCTGGAAAACCGACGCGCACTGTACGAGGGCGTGATCGAGCCCTGGCTCACGCTGGCCACGCGTACG
Organism: Roseateles sp.; assembly: GCF_052436255.1. Taxonomy (GTDB): domain Bacteria; phylum Pseudomonadota; class Gammaproteobacteria; order Burkholderiales; family Burkholderiaceae_C; genus Pelomonas. Next base: position 2,144 of record NZ_JBQVNP010000203.1, read on the forward strand.
AGCGACTACCGCATCTTCCAGAACAAGACCGTGCTCGACATCCTCGGCGAGGTCCTGTCCGACTACGAGTTCGCCCATGAAGTGAAGGCCACCCGCAGCTACCCGGCGCGCGAATTCCAGGTGCAGTACGGCGAGAGCGACTTCGACTTCGTCGCGCGCCTCATGCACGAATGGGGGCTCTACTACTTCTTCGAGCACGCCGAGGGCAGCCACAAGCTGGTGATCGTGGACGACATGTCGGCGCACCAGCCGTACGCCAGCGCGGGCTACCAGAAGATTCCGTTCCATGGCGCCGACGACACCGTGCGCGAAGAACACTGCGACCGCTTCAACGCCTGCGAGACGCTGCAAAGCGGCCGCTGGGTCACCGACGACTTCGATTTCAAGCGGCCCAAGGCGCGGCTGCAGCAGGTGAGCGCCATGCCGCGCAAGACGGCGCAAGGCAGCCAGGAGCGCTACGGCTGGCCCGGCGACTACGTGGTCGAGTCCGAGGGTGAGCAGCTGGTGCGCACCCGCATGGAAGAAACCGGCAGCCAGGGCGAACGCGCCAGCGGGTCGGGCAACCTGCGCGCCGTGGTGCCGGGCTGCCTGATGACGCTGGAGCGGCATCCGCAGAATGACTCCAACCGCGAGTACCTCGTGACCGACGCGCATCTGCGGCTGCAGGACATCGGCGATGCCAGCGCGCAGCAGGAGTTCGAGTGCCGGGTCGATTTCGAGGTGCTTCCCAGCAGCAAGGTGTTTCGCGCACAGGAACCGGAGGCGCCAAGGCCGCGCACCACGGGCCCGCAGACCGCTATCGTCACGGGCCCGGCCGGCCGCGAGATCTGGACCGACGAATACGGCCGCGTGAAGCTCAGCTTTCACTGGAACCGCTACTGCACCAAGGACGAGAACAGCTCATGCTGGGTGCGCGTGTCTTCCCCCTGGGCAGGCACGAACTTCGGTGGCATCCAGATCCCGCGCATCGGGCAGGAGGTGATCGTCGATTTCGAGAACGGCGACCCCGACCGGCCCATCGTGACGGGCCGCGGCTACAACGCCGACAACATGCCGCCGTGGGCGCTGCCGGCCAATGCGACGCAAAGCGGCCTGCTCACGCGCAGTACCGAAGGCGCGACCGACGCCAACGCCAACGCGCTGCGCTTCGAGGACAAGAAGGGCGCGGAACAGGTATGGCTCCATGCCGAGCGCAACCAGGACATCGAGGTCGAGAAGGACGAAACCCACTGGGTCGGCCACGACCGCACGAAGACCATCGACAACGACGAGACCGTGCACGTGAAGCACGACCGCACCGAGACCGTGGACCATGACGAAACCATCACGGTGCACAACGACCGCACCGAGACGGTCGATGGCAACGAGACCATCACCATCCACAAGAACCGCACGGAAACGGTGGACCTCGACGAGACCATCACGGTGCACAAGAACCGTACCGAGACCGTCGACCTCAACGAGACCATCGGCATCGGCATGAACCGCACCGAGAAGGTCGGCCTGAACGAGACGATCAACATCGGCGAGCACCGGACCGTGACCATCGGCGGCGCGAAGATGGAGACCATCGCGCTGGCCAAGGCCGAGACCATCGGGCTTGCGAAGGCGCTGACCATCGGCCTCGGCTACCAGATCACGGTGGGCGCGGCCATGAACACCACCGTCGCGCTGATGCAGACCGAGCAGGTGGGGCAGTCCAAGCGCGTGGACGTGGGCAAGTCGCTGACCCTGCATGCCGGCGATCGCATCGAGCTGGTGTGCGGCAAGAGCTCGCTGGTCATGACGTCCGATGGCGCGGTCACCATCAACGGGTCGACCTTCGATTTTTCCGCGAGCGGGCCGGTGCAGATCAGCGGCAAGGACATCGACCTCAACTGAGTGCCTCGCAGTGGAGTTTCGCAACCTCACGCCCTTCGACGCGCTGTGCTTTCGCGCGGCCACGCCGGGCGACCGCGAGTACAGGGTCGTCGCCATGAAGGTCGGCTACCGGCTCGTGCGCGGCAGGCAAGGCCGCTGGCAGGCCGAGGTCAACGACGACGACCCGGTGCCGCTGGCACTGGCCGACGCCTACTGGGGCGAGGAGGGCGCATCGAGCCCGCGCGAGGAGAGCGACCTGGCGCCCTACAAGCCGCGCTGCGACGTGATCGTGAATGCCACCGCTCATGCCCCGGAGGGGATTCCCGCGCCCGAATGGGAAGTGCGCGTGAAAGTGACGGCCGGCCAGCAGTGGGCGCAACCACCGGAGCCGCCCAAGCCGCTGCACCCCGGAGCCCGGCTGACGCCGCAGCAGCACGCCGCATGGGAAGACGAGAAGCGCCGGGCCGAGGCCCTGGCCGCGCCACGCACGGTGCTCGACAAGCGGCTGCTCGTCAGCGGTCCTTCTCTGCTCTATCTGCGCAATGGCCGTGAATGGGCGCGCATTGTTTCGCAGCCCGTCGAGAGCGTGCCCATGCGCTGGGAGCATGCCTTCGGCGGGCGCAGCCTCTTGCGCCGGCCCGACGCTCCCGACGATGAGCCGCCGTTGCTGAACGAGGTCTGCTTCTCCAACCCGCTGGGCCAGGGCTGGGTCGACCGGCGTGCCGGTGATCTGGCGCGCCAGGCCGGGCTGCCCGCCGTCGAGCGGATGCCCGCGCCCCAGATCGAAGCAGCGCACGAGCGCATGCAACAGCCGGTGCTGGCGAAGCACGCCGGGGTGAATCTGGATGCGCGGGCCATGGCCGAAGTCGCGAAAGGCTATGGCCGCGAACCGGCCGGGCTAGGCGTCGTGGGCCGGGCCTGGGCTCCCAGGCTGGCGCTCGCGGGCACCTACGACGACACATGGCTCGCGCAGCGCCACCCCTGGCCACCGAACGACTTCGACTTCGGCTACTGGAACGCGGCGCCCGCTGACCAGCAGATTCCGTATCTGCCGCCCGACGCGCGCATCGAGCTGTGGAACCTGACCGACCCCGCGTCGACGCCGGACGGCCACCTGTCGGTCACCCTGCCTGGCCACCGCGCGCTGGTGCTGCTGCGGCTCGACAACGGCGCATTGCTGCCGCTACCCATGGTCACCGACACCGTGCTCGTGGATGCCGAAGCCCTAACGCTGTCGCTCGTGCATCGCGTGTGGATTCCGTCGGACGCGCCCGTGCGCGTGCTCGAGGCGCGCTTCGAGACCGACCCGCATGCGCCGCTGGTTCGTTCCGCGCCACAGCCCGGCCAGACGGCGAACCTGGAGCCCACGCCATGAGCGCCAACGTCGCCGCGCGCAAGCAGGGAGGCTGGAAGGTCGTGAGCCTCGCCCCCGACGTCTGCAAGACGCCCATGGGCAGCTCGATTCCGCCCGTGCCTTACCCCGTGACGGCGCAGCTGAACAGCACGACGTCGGTGGCACTCAGTGTGCGCGCCAACGGGCATCCGGTGGTGGTGTACGACATGAGCATCGTGCCCACCACCATCGGCGACGCGGCGGGCGCAGCCAAGGGCGTGAAGAGCGGGACTGTGCAGGGCAAGTGCTATCCCAAGGATCACAGTGGAACCGTGCGCGCCGAGGGCAAGCTCGTGGTGCGGCATGACGATCTGTTCTGGATGAACGGGAAGTAGGGCATGACGGAACTCACGACCTCCGCGACCTTTGTCCCGACGGGGGACGGCGGATCGATCGGCATTGCCTTCATTCCGGCCGATGTTCCGAAGCCGGTGGTGATCATGCGGTACCCCACGTACCCACCGCAGGGCGAGCCGACCTCGTTCATTCAGCTCAGCCAGGAAGAGTACGAAAAGCTCCAGCGAGACACACCCAACACCAAGCTTCCTGATTTCAAGCCCAGGAAGCCCGGCACCAACGCCAACGGCAACACGCTCGGCCCCGCCGTCGGCGACACCCCGTCCACGCAGGTGCCCGCCAAGCAGGCAAATCCCGAGGTCAAGCCCGAGACGCCGAAGGAAGAGAGCTGGTGGAGCAGCTGGGGCAGTTCGATCACCCACACCGTGCTGGACGTCGGCGGCGTCATTCCCGTGGTGGGCATCTTCGCCGACGGTGCCAACGCGGCGATCTATGCGGCCGAAGGCGACTACGTCAATGCCGCCATCTCCGGCGCATCAGCGGCCGCCAACCTGGTGCCGGGTGGCGGCATTGCAGCCAAGGCGGGCAAGGTCGCGATCAAGGGCGCACTGAAGGGCGGCGAGCGGGTCGGCATCAAGCAGGCCGAGAAGCTCCTTACCGAGCGGATCGCGAAAGAGAAGCTCGAGAAAGAAGCAGCGGAGGCCGCGGCAAAAAAGGCCGAGAAGGAAGCCGCAGCTGCAAAGGCCGAATCGGGTGGTGGGTCGAAGAAGAAAGACACCCAGGTCAAGAAGAAGGTCAAGCCGAAGCCGAAGTGCGGACAGAAGGGCCCCTACAAGGATCGGTTGAAACACGACAATGAAGGGATGAACTGGGATCACATCCCGTCGCAGAAGGCGCTGCTCGAGCGTGCCGCCGAGATCAAGGGAGCGCCGCTCACCAAGGCCGAGAAGACCGCCATCGTCGACAACGCCCCCACCATTGCGACACCGACCGAACTGCACCGGGACCACAGCGAATCGTTCGGCGGCCGGCAGCATCAGAAGATCGACGGCGTCAGGCGCCCGACGAGAGACGCGCAAGACCTGCAGAGAGCCGCCAAGGAGAACACCGAGAAGATCCTCCAGGAGATCGACAAGTACGACCCCGGCTG
>NZ_JBQVNP010000204.1:0-6695 GCF_052436255.1 Roseateles sp.
CCGAAGTCCTGCAGGCGTCGCCAGCCACGGATCAGCACCCACGCCAGCAGCAGCACGAAGGCGAGCGCGACGACGGTGCCGGCGATATTGAGCATCAGGTCTTGCATGGCGTGTTTTGGGTGGTCAGGCGGGCGCCATGCGCGCATCCAGGTCGGGGTGGGGGGTCAGGTCTTCACCCGGCGCAGGGCGAGTGCGCGGTGGCTCGGGCGGCACCTCGTCGCGCCGGTGCGGGTCGGCGCGGGCGGCCTCCCACTTGAGCTGCTCGCGCACACCATCGGCCCAGACGATGACCTCGGCCAGCACGTCGAAGAGATCGGGCGGGATGACCTCGCCGGCCTCGCAGCGGGCCAGCAGCTCGCGCGCCAGCGGCACATTGCGCACGATGGGCACGCCCGCGTCCTCGGCGGCCTCGCGCATCGCACGGGCGACATGATCCTCGCCCTTGGCGCTGACGGTAGGCACGGGGCAGCGGCCGGGCTCGAAGTCGATGGCGATGGCCACATGCGTCGGGTTGACCACCAGCGCATTGGCGCCACGCGCGGCCGCCGCCTGGTTGCGCTGGCTCCACTCCGCATGGGCCTGCCTGCGCTGCTGCTTGAGCTGCGGGTCGCCCTCGCTGTCCTTCATCTCCTGCTTGATGTCGCGCATGCTCATGCGCAGCTTCTTGGTGTAGCGGTGGCGCGTCCAGAAGGTGTCGAGCATGGCCACGCCGGCAAACACGCCCACGGTCCACGCCAGGGTCTTGACGGTGGCCTCCCAGATCAGACCGCCCAGGTGCTGGGCCGGCCGGTCGGGCGCCATCGCCAGCCGCATCGCATCGGGCAGCAGCACCAGCGCCACGGCCCAGCCAATGCCGACCAGCAACGCCGTCTTCAGGATGCCCTTGAGCAGCTCGACGAGGTTGTCGAGCGAGAACATGCGCTTGAGGCCCTGGGCCGGGTTGAGGTGCTCCAGCTTGGGCGCCACCTTCTCGAAGGCCAGCACCGGCCCGGCCTGCAGGTACTCCACCAGCGTGCCGAGCACCGCCACCGGGATCATCAGCAGACCCACCAGCAGCACCGCCAGCTCCACGCTCTGCCAGCCCAGCAGCACTGCCACATGGCCGAAGCCTTCCGCGCGCCAGCCCGCGGCGATGCGCGCGAACATTGCCTCGCACAGCGCCGCCGCACGCTCGCCGGCCAGGCCCACGCATAGCGCCCCGGTCACCAGCCACACGAGCAGCGTGGCCGTGCCGGTCAGTTCCCTGCCCTTGGCGATGTCGCCCTTCTTGCGGGCGTCCTGCAGGCGCTTGTGGGTCGGCTGTTCGGTTTTGTCGCCGCTGTCGTCAGCCATGGCTCCCTAACACCTATTTCTAGGGGGTGCAAACGGGGTTTGTGAAAACTTGTTTACGGCGCGTTGCCCAGACCTACTTCTAGGGGGCGCCTCACCATGCCGTCCGCATGGGTGTTGGAACGGGCGGGACCGAACGATGCCCGGTCTTCGAACTACGGCGTTGCAGCAGTTGTTTCCACGCGTAAACGTGGGGGGCCCTGCTCTGCATACAAAGGGTGCGATGTCTACGGGTTAGTCAGTTACGTCTGCTTGCAAGCGTCAACAAGGGGCCAGGCCTTGCCTCCATAGTCCGCCCCGTTCACGGAACAGGGATGTCCAGGTGCTCGAACCACAACGGCTCAGTCATGTCATGGCAATCGCGGCGTTAGGCGCCAGCCTTGCGTGCACGCAGGCTGCGGCGGGCTGCCGGCCCCAGGGCGCCGAAGCGCTGCTCGACGCCACCCCCGCGGCCGGTGACAGCGGCTTTGCCCTGTCCGAACGGCTGTGCGCGGCCACGGTGGTGAGGAGCGCCGTGCCACTGGTCGTCGCACAGGTGGCGACGGCGGCGGTACGCGCCGAGGCATCAACGCCGGCACCAGTGCCCCTGCCGGGGCGCGCTGCCATCACCCCACCCACGCCCAGACCGGCCCGGGTTGACCGCGACGCCTCCGGCCAGGCGCGCATCCGCGCCCTGGCCCCGCTGATGGCCGAGGTGGCCGTTCGGCACGACATCGACCCGCTGCTGCTGCATGCCGTGGCCCACATCGAATCGCGCCACCAGGCCCAGGCCATCTCCCACGCCGGTGCCCGCGGGCTGATGCAGGTCATGCCCGCCACCGGGCGTGACATGGGCGTGGCCGAGGCAGCGCAGCTGCTCAACCCCCAGCCCAACCTCGAAGCCTCGGCCCGCTACCTCAAGCGCCTGCAGGCCCGCTTCGGCAACGACCTGACGCTGGTGCTGGCCGCGTACAACGCCGGCGAAGGGGCCGTCGAACGCCATGGCCGCCGCGTGCCCCCCTATGCGGAAACCCAGGCCTATGTGCGCAACGTGATGGCCGTGTATGCCGAGTTGCGGCGCTGGTTCGGGGGCCCGACATGACGACGCGGCCGGACGGACTGTCGGGCTACTTCGCGGCAAGCGACCAGCCGCGCGAAGGCCTGATCGCCCGCTTCAGCGACCTCTTCCTGGTCGCCGGCATCGTCGCCATCGTCGCACTGATGGTGCTGCCGCTGCCGCTGTGGCTGATCGACCTGCTGGTGGCCGTCAACATCGCCTCGGGCCTGGTGCTGATCCTGATCGCCGTCTACGTGACGGGGCCGCTGGAGTTCTCGGTCTTCCCCAGCGTGCTGCTGATGACGACGCTGTTCCGCCTGGCGCTGTCCATCGCCACCACCCGCATGATCCTGCTGCATGCCGACGGCGGCCACATCATCGCCACCTTCGGCAAGATGGTGGCGGGCGGCAACCTGGTGGTGGGCCTGGTGGTGTTCCTGATCATCACGGTGGTGCAGTTCATCGTCATCGCCAAGGGCGCCGAGCGCGTGGCCGAGGTGGCGGCGCGCTTCTCGCTGGACGCGATGCCGGGCAAGCAGCTGTCCATCGACTCCGACCTGCGCTCCGGGTTGATCGACAAGGACGAGGCCAAGCGCCGCCGCCGCACGCTGGAGCTGGAGAGCAAGCTGCACGGCAGCCTCGACGGCGCGATGAAGTTCGTCAAGGGCGACGCCATTGCCGGCATCGTCATCATCCTCATCAACCTGCTCGGCGGCCTGGCCATCGGCGTGCTGCAGCAGGACATGAGCATGGGCGACGCGGTGCACCGCTACTCCATCCTGAGCATCGGCGAGGGCATGGTGTCGCAGATCCCGGCGCTGCTCGGCGCGATGGCGGCCGGCCTGCTGGTGACGCGCACCAACGACGACGAGAACGACCGTCACCTGGGCGACGCCATCCGCAAGCAGCTCGGCGCCAAGCCGCGCGTGCACCTGATGGCTGCGGGCATCTGCGTGATGCTGGCCACGGTGCCCGGCTTTCCGCCGCTGGTGTTCGGCCTGCTTGCGCTGGTGTTCGCGGCGGCCGGGTTGATGCTGACCCCACACAGCCGCGACTGGCTGACCGAGCGCCTGCCCAATATGCGCAGCAAGCGTGCCCGCGCCGAACCAGCCGTCGTGCGCACCGCCCAGCCGCGGGTGCGGCCTTCGGTGCCGCTGCTGCTGGAGCTGCCGCAGAAGCTGCTGGCCGACGGCGGCGCAGGCGTGACGCGCGCCGTCGAGTCCATGCTGGACGACCTGCAGCTCGAGCGCGGCCTGCCGCTGCCGCGCGTGGCCCTGCATGGCCGCGTCAACCGCGAAGGCTGGCGGCTGCTGGCCCACGAGGTGCCGCTGGCCGATGGAGGGCAGGCCGACGACCCGCACCTGCTCGCCGAGCAGGTGCGCCAGGCGCTGCGCCGCAATGCCGCCCTGTTCATCGGCATCCAGGAGACCAGCGAGCTGCTGACGCGCGCCCAGGCCGACCTCGCCGACGTGGTCAAGGAAGTGCTGCGCGCGCTGCCGGTGCAGAAGGTCACCGAGGTGCTGCGCCGCCTCGCGTGCGAGGAAGTCTCGATCCGCAACCTGCGCGACATCCTCGAAGCGCTGGCCGAGGCCGCGCAGCGCGAGAAGGACGTGCAGGCGCTGACGGAGATGACCCGCATCGCCCTGCGCCGCCAGACCCACCACCGCGTCTGCCCGAGCGGCGAGCTGCAGGCGCTGCTGCTGTCGCCGGAGCTGGAAGCCCTGATGCGGCAGAACCTGCATGTCAGCGGCGGCGTCACCCAGCTGGCCATCTCGCCCGACGTGGCGCGCCAGTTCGCCGCCGACGTGCAGGCCCAGATCGCCGCACTGCGACCGCAGGCCATCGTCTGCGCCATCGATCTGCGCTGGCATCTGCGCAAGCTCGTCGAGGCCGAGTGCTTCGACACCCCCGTGCTGTCCTTCCACGAATTGCTGCCGACGCTCAGGCTCACGCCGCTGCACCACTTGCCCTGCCCCCAAGCGCTACCGCAGGCCTCCTCCCAGACCGCGCTTCTCGCCGCATGACATCCACACTCCGATTCGCAGCCGCCGCCGCGCTGTTGCTGGCCCAAGCTCTGCCCCTGTCGGCCGCGCCGCTGCCCGAAGGCCTGAGCCCCGTCAAGCTGGAGGCGCGCGACCAGCCCATCGAGCAGTTCCTGCAGGGCCTGTTCTCGGGCACCGACATCCCGGTCGTCGTCAGCGGCGTGCAGGGCCAGGTCAACGGGCGCTTCGAGGGCACGCCAGCCAAGCTGCTGCGCGACCTCAGCCGGGCCTACAACCTGCTGAGCTACTACGACGGCGGTGTGCTCTATATCGCCCCGGCCGGTGACACGCAGACACGCAGCTACCTGCTCAGCCCCGCCACCGCTGCCCAGGTGCAGCGCGCCGCCCAGGCGCTGCAGCTGCCGGATGCTCGCAACACGCTCAAGTTCGGTGGCGACGGTGCCTTGCTGGCCGTGGGCGCCCGCCGCTTCGTGCAGCAGATCGACGAGCTGGTGCGCCAGGTGCGGCCCACGACGGCGGCGGCGGCGGTCAACAGCTGGGTGCCCCAGCCGCAGCAGCAGCCCCTGCCCGACTACCGCATCTTCTACCTGCGCTATGCCTGGGCGCAGGACGTGCCGATGAGCTTCGGCGGCCAGCAGACCACGCTGCCGGGCGTGGCCAGCATCCTGCGAGCGCTGACCGGCCAGCCGGCCAGGCCACGCATCCAGGTCGCCAGCGACCCCGCGCGCGCCCAGGGCAGCCAGCGCCTGCGCGCCAGCCCACACCGCAACACCACCACCCTGGGCCTGGTCGACGATGCCGCGCCCAGCGTGCGCGGCGCCGACACGCTGGTGGCCGCCCTCAGCGACGCCGGCTATGCAATGCCCGCCGCGACCGCCACGGAGCTGCCGCCGCCGCCCCCCGAGTTCGCGCCGCGCATCGAGGCCGACCCGCGCTTGAACGCCGTCATCGTGCGCGACCTGCCCGAGCGCCTGGAGCGTTATGCGGCGCTGATCAAGTCGCTTGACGTCGAGCCGCAGTCGCTGGAGATCGAGGCCACCATCATCGACATCAACACCGACCGCATGCGCGAGCTGGGCATCAACTGGCGCTACAACCGCGGCCTGTCCAGCCTGATGTTCGGCAACGGCACGGCCAGCGACAACCGATTGAACGGCCGCGTGGACCCGACGCCCAGCGCCGAGGGCGGCGTCATCTCCGCCGTCATCGGCGACCGCTACCCCTTCGTCGCGCGCATCACGGCGCTGCAGAGCGACGGCGCCGCCAAGGTGGTCAGCAGCCCGCAGGTGGTCACGCTGTCCAACGTCGAGGCGGTGTTCGACAACAGCTCGACCTACTACGTGCGCGTGGCCGGCCGCGAGGAGGTGGACCTCTTCAACGTCACCGCCGGCACGCGGCTGCGCGTCACGCCGCATGTGTTCAGGGACGGCGAGGACACGCCGCGCATCAAGCTGCTGGTGCAGATCGAGGACGGCGGCCTGACCGGCCAGACCGTGGACAACCTGCCCGTCGTCGAGCGCTCCGGCATCAACACGCAGGCGCTGATCTCCGAGGGCGAGAGCCTGCTGATCGGCGGCATGGTGCGCGACAGCTCCAATGCCGGCATCGACAAGGTGCCGGTGCTGGGCGACATCCCCGTGCTGGGCAACCTGTTCAAGACCCAGCGCAAGGGTGGTCAGCGCATCGAGCGCATGTTCCTCATCACGCCGCGCCTGGCCAGCAGCAAGGCCACCGCCGACGTGATGGAGAAGGCCCGCCAGCCCCTTGCCCATCCGTCCAGCGCGGCGGCGCCGAATGCCGCGACCAGCGAAAGCACCGCCCCCCAGGAGTGATCGCCATGCTGACCAAGCCCTTGCTCGAACTGCGCGTGCAGGCCGGCCGCCAGGCCGGTGCACGCGCCCGTCTGGAGCCGCAGCAGGACCTGCTGGTCTGCAGCCAGAACGCCGGAAACCTGGGCGACACGCAGTTCGCCGACATCCTGCTGTCCAGCCAGCTCGACTTCCATGCGCGCCTGACGCCGACCGGCCCGGACCGCGTCGGCCTGCAGCTGATCTCGGGCCATGCCGCGCTGGCCGGGCGGGCGCTGGAGCCCGGCACCGCCGTGCACGCCTGGGCGCCGGGCCAGCCGCTGGAACTGGGCGACACCCGCGTGGCCTATGGCCCGGCCGACCAGGCGCACTGGCCCGAGCCCGTCATGCACGACGGCCCCGAGCTGCTCTCCAGCAGCCAGGCACCGCGGCGCACGCCCGCCGCCCCGCCGCCCCGTCCCTTCGTCGAAGGCCTGCTGACGGCGCTCGGCCTGGTCATGGTGACCGGCGGCGTCATGC
>NZ_JBQVNP010000205.1:0-6567 GCF_052436255.1 Roseateles sp.
GGATCACACCGCGCTTGAGGATTTGCAAGTACTTCTTCGAGTAACGTTGTCTAACTTCGCTCAGCGTGACGGTGCCCGCAGCCAAGAACCTAGCATCGGCGGCAGCAATCTGTTCCGGCGTCCAGTCTGCGCTCTCTTCAACGATATCGTTGATGGCCATCTGCAAACCCTTCTTGGCATTCGCAAGCGAAGTCGCCTCTATTCGGGCCAGGAACTGCGACGGTGTGTCCGCTGGTGTCGTTGGATATTTGGGCGTGTACCACTCGAAGTGGCGATCAAGGAAGACCTTGAGCGATTGATAGTCGTCGTTCGAGAGAGACTGCTTGGTCATGGGATTGTTTGTTGCTATTTGCAAGTGCATCTGCCAGACGGTACAGGTGTACCAAACTCGGCATTTGCAGCTGGAATATATTGAAGTGGCCCACGTGGATTCAATGGACTGATGCCATTGATGAGATTGCGGGAGGTTCCACCGCTGCTTTGAGCACCGCCATTGATCTCGATCATTTGCTGCTCTCGCCCACGAATCGGCGACTTGTTGAAGGAGGTCTTGTCCACCACACCGGGTTGGAATCCTTCTGCAGTCAGGTCTGCTTGTTGAGCGCTGCGCTTCTTCACGTTGTTCTCCGGTGTATCAGTACCAGAAGTTCGACCTGAGTAGCACTGACCAGTTAGCGGATTCCATCGCGTGTAGGTCTGGTACGACTTGTTGTCCTTGTCTTCGAATTGCTTTTTCAGATAACGCCCGAGTTCCCTCAACCCATCCGCCGGGGTGGGTATCGGGATGATCGGGCCACTTGGCTCTCGCTCTGACTCATCGACTTGCAGGCCGAGCGAATCCGAGTACATGAGTGGGTTTCCATCAGCATAGATGCGTCTGTTAAGCCCTCCGGCCAGACCGATCTTGTCATTCTGCGTGTACTCCCCGGTTCTCGAGTCATACGTCCTGAAGCCGTTGTAGAACAACCCCGACTCCTCATCCGCGTACTGTCCCGGATACCGCAGGTTGAACTTCACCTCCGAGAGGTTCGTGCTGCCCAGATTCGACGCGATGTCGAGGTTCGCGAAGCGGTTCTTGGCGGTTGTTGGCTTGTCCTCCCCGAACGCGCTGTAGCCCCACTGCCAGACGGCCTGCCCGCTCGCATTGGTGAGCTTGCGTGGCGTGTTCAAGTGATCACTGTGTACCGCGTAAGTGGTGCCGTCGATGACAGCGGCAATCGGCATCGGCTCATTGGCCGTCGGCAGGTAGATGTACTGCGCCGTCCCTGCACTGTTCGCGCCACCACTGCCTACCTCTGCGATCAGCGTGCCCTCTTCGTCGTAGACGTATGCGTAACCCAGTCTCTCTGCTGCCGAGCCCCCGGCTGTCGGATTCCACACTTTGGTGAAGAAACCTGTCAGGTTTTGCATGAAACTCGGTCTTCTCACATCACCCTTGGTCGGTGAGAAAACCGGTTCCGTCTTGAATACCCGCTGCCCCAGCGCGTTGTGCGCATAGCGCGTGGTCGGGCTGGTGTCGGTAGCACCTGTGGTGACACTGGAAAGGCGACCTTCGGCATCGTAGGCGTAGCTGCGCAGCCCATCGCTCGTGAGGTCTCCATTGGCGTTGTAGCGGTAGTTCACGCTCGTACTGGCACTGCCGGCCGTCTGCTTGAACCCCGTGAGCAAGTTGCTCGCCGCACCCACGGTGTAGGTTCGGCTGATGCTCTTGTTGTTGACAGTCTCGACGCTGCTGGTGCGGTTGCCGTTGGCGTCGTATCCGAAGCTCGTGCCATTGCCGTTGGCAATGAAGCTGGTGATCCTGCCTATGGCGTCGTACCCCACGTTCCACGTCACGTTTGCATTCGCGAGCGTGCTGTGCGTGGCATCGGTGTCCGCAGGCTTGTACTGGTTCTGCGTCAGGCTGATGATGCGTCCAGCCGCGTTGTATACGTAGCTGCTGAACTCGGTGGCGGTCAACCGGCCTGCCGTATCGTAGCTTCGACTGGCCGCGAGCTTTGGATTGCTGCTGGTAAAGGCCCACGTCCATCCGGTGGGCCGGCCCAGCGGGTTCCACGTGATCTTGTCGACCAGTGGTTTGCCATTAAGAAAAAGACCTGTGAGCCTACCCGTGCTGTCGTACTGGTGGGCGAGCATGCTGCCGTTTGGATAGACGATGCTCGCGAGAGTGCCATTGGCGTTGTAGCCGTAGCTGATCTGCTGGACTGCACCATTGGCAAGCGTCTGCTTCTTGATAATCACGCGACCGAAGCCATCCCTGGTGTATTCAGTGATGCCGCTGCGATCCACCATCTTCGACAGATAGCCCTTGCTGTTGGCTGTGAGGTCATAGCTCAGGGTGGTGGTCTTGCCATCAGCAAACACCAGGCTGACGGGACGACCCAATTTGTCACGCGTGATGATGGTGGCCTGCTTCAACGCATCCGTGATCTTGCTCGGCAAGCCCAGACTGTCGTACTCAATGCTGCTTCGACCCGTGTCCGCGCTGCTCTCGTTCGTGGCGTTGCCTTGGGCATCGCGCACGTAGCTGGTCACTGCGCCCTTGGAGTCCTTGGCCTCGATGACGGCATCGAACGCGTTGTACTTCAGGGTGGCGCTGAGATTGGCGGCATCGGTGACGGTCTTGACGCGACGCAGGGCGTCGAGGTCGTAACCGATGCTTTGATTCAATCCGTTGGTGCGTCGGACGAATTCACCGTTGGCGTCGTAGCCGAAGATGTGGGTTTGATTCGAGCCTTCGGTCTTACTGGAAATTCGATTGATGTTGTTGACCGTGCGAGCCACGCGCCAGGCCACACTGCCGGTGCTGTCCTTGATCTGCTCTGCGGTGCGGTTGCCCATGCCGTCAAGAGTGAAGTCGCCGCTCTCGCCGCGGTTGTTGCGCCAGCCCGTAAGCCGGTGGGCGGCATCGTTGGTGTAGGTCAGCACAAGCCCCATGGGAAGCGTGACGGTCTCTACGGAACCGAAGGGCTTGTAGGTCAGCGTAGTGGTTCGACCTGCGATGGTATGCGTCAGGAGGCGGTCACGCAGGTCGTAGGTATAGGTGGTGACGCGGCCATTGGGCTCGGTCTGGCTGATGACGCGGTTGGCCTTGTCGTAGGTGTAAGTGGTGACATGGCCCAGCGCATTGGTGGATGTGAGGACATTGCCTTGGGTGTCGTACGTATAGCGTGTCGTCGCGCCATTGGGCTCGGTGGCTATCGTGACCAACTGCTGGGCGTTGTAAGTCCATTGCCAGAGCTGGGCTTTGTTGGTGGTGGTGTCTGTCACCGTTTTCGTCAAGACATTGCCGAACCCGTCATACATGTACTTCGTGGTGCGGCCGGTCTCGGTGACCAACGCCGGCAGGCTAAAGGTCGGATGCCACTGCGTCATTACCGTCTGCGCATCAGGTGTCCCAAGGGCCCTGACAACAGTAGTTGGCAAACGACGAGAAACGTCCCAGGTGGTGGTCGTGACCACACCATTGAAGTCGGTCTCGAAGGTCGTCAGACCATTGGCATCTTGAACGCGCGAGGCCGCATCTGACACGCCCGAGCCCGACGGTAACGAGGCACCGACAACAGCCAATTTACCCTTGCTACTGCTGTAGTTGAAGTTGCGGCTCGTTCCCAGCGGGTCAACCACCGTGGCCTGCCTGTTGGCGGGATAGCTCACCTGATATTTCTCGACAGCACCCGCGTGCTCGGTACTAACGGCCCGCCCCTGTGAGTCATACGCAAACGTGGCGAATCGCGCATTGGCCTCGTCAACGATGCCGGTCAGTGCCCGTGGGAACGATGCGTTCTCGTACACGTAGATTCGGGCTTTTTGATCCGAGTTGACGACTGCGTTAAGTCGCCCTGCCGGATCGTAGAAGTAGCCGATCATGCGCTGATCAGGCGTGGTGATCGTATTGAGGTGACCTGCGTGGTTGTAGTTCAGGCTGATCGTGCGCCCGAATGGATTGGTGATGGAAACAAGCTGGCCCGCTTGGTTGTAGCCGAAGGCAGTTGTCCAACCGTTGCGTTGTGCTTCAGTCTGAAGCTTTCCGTCGCCCGTGAATGTCATCGTGACATCGTCACTGGCACGACGCAGGGTCCAAGTGCCATTGCCGGCTTGCACCAGCACGTCGGCGCCGTTGGTGGCCGTCCAGACTGTAGACCCCACAGCCTTCACGAAAGTAGAAAGATAGCCTTCTGAGCTGATGACGGAGACTGTCGTGGGGTTTGTGCTCGGTGACGCCTCGAGTTTCGTCGCGTAGTTATGCGCCCAACCTCTGGTTAAGGTGCCTGCGCGGGTTGAGGCATCGTTCGCCCAAGAACTTCGATAGGTGCGACCGAATGTAAGAGGCGCGGGACCACCATCAATGAAATCGACTTCGAACTGAATCTTGTCCGCTGTCGCAGGAAAGATGGGGTTGCCGAAACTGGCATCGCAACTCTGGGGTTCCGGCGCAGCCTTGACACAGGCGCTGGCTGCCGCATCCTCTTGATAGCCTTCGTTGCAGGTGCACTCAGTCGTACCAGTGCTGTTCGCCGGGCAAGTAGGCAAATTGCCAACCTCTCCCATTACGAACGACTGATCGTATTGGTCCCAAAAAAATTCGCAGAACATCGAACCGCGCTGTTCACGCACACTGAACGTGTCTGCAAACCCAGAAGTAAAGGACTTGCACACGCTGACGGCATCACCAGGACCAAACTGCTGATCAAAGTTCTTTAAGGTGTACTGCGTAACACCGGACGATTTGACCGGTTTAAACGTCGCCAATGCTGCACAGGATGCGCACAGCAGCAACAACGCGACAAGCAGGCGGAGAACATGAGCCATACCGCCCCCCATACCGTAGTGATGACGAGCGACCCAATAAAATTGAATTTTACAAATGAGGTGATGCAAGTCGCCCTCACCACGCAAGATCGTCAACCCCTTCGCTCCCTTTTGAAGTCTTCTCATTACCCTCTCCCTCCTACTTTTTTGCTGAATTAACGTTTGCTCATCAACGATTGCGCTTACGCGATTTCCGACAAATTCAAGCGTATCTTTGAGTGATCACCCCCTCGAGCGACATGCGGTGTACTCCGCGCGCTATTTACAACTATTCGAAAGACCATCGTTTAGACATTGACAGGCTCACCGATCAGCTTCAACGCTGCGAGCGCCGTAGTTCCCGTTAGTAAGGGATCAGATTTGCTGCGAAGCAGCGCATCTAGCGGCTGTCATGCTTTATGTTGCGCACGCGCGCTTTATTTCAGGCATCTAACATCTGAAAGGATGTGTATTGTCGGATGACTTCGTCTCAGCAAGCGAATTCAACAAAGTCCGCTTTGCCAATTTTGCCGAAGCCATCGCAGCAGTCCGTCAATGATTCGCATGAATCCTCCCTTATTTTTGCAATCGATGCGCGATACATTCACTGCGATTGAATGCCAGTCAATCAAAGAAAAATCGTCAACCGCACTTCAAGCTAAGCATCAATATAGTCGGAAACTTTGATCGAACCGTGACAGGGACGTGTTTTCAGCAAACGTGTCCGAATTACACAATCCACGAACAATATTTGACAATTGTTTATGGAATGCCAATAAAGTTTCCGTTTGAATTTGACCATCCTGCAATTTTCGAGAACACGGAACTTTGTTTACCCAGTGATTAGCGCAGGTCAACCCGCGAACTGAAAATTCGGATTGATAGTCTGGGGTTCCCGTTTGACCTTGGCGCGATGCGCGCCAGACACAGATGCGAGCACTCATGGCCGAGTGCACTGGCCTGCGGGTAAGCAACTCAGATGCTCGTCTACACCACCAGCCGATACCCCACGGCCGTCTCCGTCAGCAGATGCCTCGGCTGTGCCGGATCGTCTTCCAGCTTCTGCCGCAGATGCCCCATGTAGATCCGCAGGTAGTGGCTGTGCTCGCTGTACGACGGCCCCCACACCTCGCGCAGCAGCTGGCGCTGCGTCAGCACGCGGCCCGCGTTGGCGACCAGCACCGACAGCAGGCGGTATTCGGTGGGCGTCAGGTGCACCTCGACGCCCGCGCGGTGCACGAGGCGCGCGGTGCGGTCGAGTTCGATCTCGCCGAAGCGGAACAGCGCCTCGGGCGCCTCGTCGACGGTGCCGCCCGTGGCGCGCGGGCGCCGCAGGTTGGCGCGCACGCGCGCGAGCAGCTCGCCGGTGCCGAAGGGCTTGGTGAGGTAGTCGTCGGCGCCGGCGTCGAGCGCAGCGATCTTGTCTGCTTCGTCGGTGCGCGCCGAGAGCACGATGATCGGCACGGCGGACCAGCCGCGCACGTCGCGGATCAGCGAGACGCCGTCACCGTCGGGCAGCCCGAGATCGAGCACGAGCAGGTCGGGCTGCCGCGTGCCGGCGGCCGTCAGGCCCTCGCGCAGCGTGCCGACCTCGTGCACCGCCCAGCCTTCGGCTTCGAGTGCGCCGCGCACGAACCGGCGGATCTGCGGCTCGTCTTCGATCACGATGGCGGTGGGGGATGGCATGGGTTCAGAGTTGGGCTTCAGCGGGTTCCGGCGGCTCGCGGCGCGGCAGCGTGACCGTGAATTCTGCACCGCCGTCGCGCGCATTTCCCG
>NZ_JBQVNP010000206.1:0-6529 GCF_052436255.1 Roseateles sp.
ACGCTGCCTCCGATGACCGATGCGAAGCGAGAGCTGATCGACCTGAGTAAGGACAGTCCAAGCCGCTTCGTGCAGGCCTTCGAGAACGGCGACATCGAGGGCTTCCCCGGTCTCAAGGCGCCTGCACTGCTCACGCCGGCACTCAGCACGGACCTGTTCGACCTCTATAGCGCCTGGTGCCACCGCGTCGGGCAGCGCGCGCTCAACCAAGCACGCTTCGCCAACGCTCTGATGCGCAAGCATGGCGCGGAGACGCTGCGCAAGCGATACGACCTCGACACAGGCACGAAGGGGCCGCACGGCATCACATACCTGCCTGGCGGCTGGGAATGCCCACCTGGCGAGCACGAGGGAGCGTTCCTCGGTGAGCGCATCCGGGTGTTCCGCGATGCATTCAAGGTCTATCGATCGGGGGAGCCGAAGTGATGCGCGCCCCAGCTCACCCAACTTTGTGCGGCATGTGCGGCGCCGGTGCGGCGTCGTGTGCGCTCAAAACTTCAATGAAATCAATGATGTGCGGCGTGTGCGGTGTCATCCGCACTTTCTCATGCGCATGCGTGCGTATGCGGACGTGCGTGCAGGCGCGCATGTGCGCGCATGCACGCACCCGCCTGCACCCCGCACATGCCGCACATGCCGCACACGCCAATGCTGACGGGCACTTACGTGCGCTCGCACCCCGCACACATCACCCCACACACCGCACTAAAGGAAGATGGAATGAGTGTTCGAAAATTGAAACGCCGCGCCCAGCGTCGGCAATGGGCGTGGACGTTCTGCCCGTGGTAGCGGTCACTCGGGTTATCCGATGCGACGAATCGAACGCAGCGGAGTTCGCGGCGATGGTCAACGACTGGCCGGAGCTGAAGGCCCTGGTGCGCACCCTTCGCGCCGTGGACCTGTTTCCGGGCCTGCGTGGCATGCAGGTGACGCTGACAGGCGCTCCGGAATGGGTTAGCAAGGGTGTGGCCGCGGTGGCCACGGAAAACGCCTCCGTGGTGACCGGGGGTGTGCATGCGGCTTGATCTGAAGCTGGAAGGCATCGACGCGGTACGCGAGCAGCTCGTGCGCCTCAGCGGCAAGGAGGCGCGCGCCGCCTACGCTGCGGCGCTGAACGACACCGGCTTTCAGGTCCGGCGCGTCATGCGAAACGAGATCCGCACCGTGTTCGACCGGCCTACGCCCTATGTCGCCAACAGCGTCTACGTTCGCCAAGCCACGGCCGAGCGCCTGAGCGTCGCGATCGAACCAACCTACTACGGGGGGAAGGGCATCGACCCGCAGCAGATCCTTCAAGCCCAGGAGTTCGGTGGGACCCGGCGTGACAAACGCAGCGAGGTCGCGCTGCGTCGCGCCGGCATCCTGCCCGCCGGCTACCAGACTGCCATCCCGCGCACACCCTACCCAGGCAGTGACGACGGCCGCGGCAACCTTCGTGGTTCGTTCCTTGTGCAGCTCATCAGCTACTTCCAGGCTTTCGGCCAACAGGGCTATCGCGCGAACATGACCGCGCGTCGCCGCGCGAACGTGCATCGTGGCACTGCGAAGAACGCCGGACGCCGCTACTTCGTGGCCTATGGGCGACTGCGCAGCGGCCCGACGGCGCACCTTGCGCCTGGCATTTGGGCGGCCAGTGGCACGCACGGTACAGACGTGCGCCCGGTGCTCATGTTCGTTCGGGCCGGCTCGTATCGCTCGCGCTTGAGCATGGAGGCCATCGCCGACAAGGCAGGGGCCGACGAGTATCTGCAGCGCCGGCTGCGCTTCCGGATTCGTCAGGCGGCGGGGGAATGACGATGCGCAGCGCCAAAGTCCCGCACCGCGAGTTCCGGATTCAACGGGGTCGCCCGTTGCCCCGCAATTCGAGGTTTGAAAGATGGATAGCCAGGGGGCGAGCGAAGCGAACCCGTAGGGCTCGACCTTATCGCTATGAGTTTTGGAGGCCTGTGCCGGCGAGCCTTGCACCACACCGACTACGCGCACTCGGCTACGAGGAGATCCCGTTTTGAGCACGCCCGCGAACAACCTGATGACCGTGCCCGAGTTCTCGGCGCACCTGGGATTCGGCCGGACCTACGCCTACCAGTTGCAGAAAGAGGGCCGTTTGGTGATGTCCGAGGATGGCAAGCGCGTGCTGGTGGCGGAAAGCATGGCCCGCATCGAGACCACGAAAGACCCTGCCCGGCAGGGCGTGGCTGCGCGCCATGCTGTTGCACGTGAAACAAAGACCACGCGCTCACCGGAGCCCGAGGCCGGTGAGCCTGAGCCACCAGAAGATGAGGCGCCCGCCGGGCCGGGACCTACCTCGTTCGACTTCCAGGGGTCCAAGGCGAAGCGGGAACACTTCGCAGCGCTCGAGGCGGAAGCGTCGTACCGCGAGAAGGTGCGCGAGCTTCTTCCCGCGTCCGAGGTCCGCGCGGTGATGACGGAGACGATGACGGTGCTGCGACGCGCCTTGGAGGGGATCGCCCATCGGCTCGCGCCGGCACTGGCCGCCGAGGTCCAGGAGCACGAGGTGCGCGCCATGCTGGACACGGAGATCCGCGCGGCGCTGGAGACGGCGGCGACCGAACTCGCCGCAGCTGCCAAGTAAGGGCCGAGACGAGAGCGCATGGAAACAAAGGAGCTTTTCCGAACCGCTGCAAAGGCGGTGCAGCCGCGGCGGCCGAACACGGTGTCGCAATGGGCAGACGAGCACCGCAACCTCAGTAGCAACGCGAGCTCGTAGCCTGGCCGCTGGGTGACCGCACGCAACCCGATGCTGCAGGAGCCGATGGTCTGCATGAGCGCCAACAGCCCGGTGCGGGAGATCGTGGCGCTGTTCCCGATCCAGTTCGGCAAGAGCGAGATCGAGACCAACATCATCGGGTACACCATGTGCGAGGACCCGTGTCCGATCATGGTCGTGCTGCCTGGCGAAGTGTCGATGAACAAGTTCATCAACCAGAAGCTGAACCCGCTGCTGGACGAGACACAAGCCTGCGCGGAAGCCCTCACCTCGACCGCCTCCCGCAATTCGAGCAACACGCGGGGATTCAAGGACTTCTCGGGCGGGCAGCTCTACATCGAACACGCCGGCAATGCCGTGCGCCTGAAGTCGACCACCGCCAAGCTGGTGTTGGTCGACGAATACGACAGCGTGGCGACAAGCCTGCCGACAGGCGACGATCCAGACGCGATGCTCGACGGGCGCAACAGCGCCTTCCCGGCCACGTCGAAGCGCGCGTCGGTGGGTACGCCCGAGATACTTGCGCTGTCGCGACTTGAGGCCAAGTATGAGAAATCAGACCAGCGCCTCTACAACGTGCCGTGCCCGCACTGTGGGCATATGCACCCGCTCACATGGGAGAGCTTCCACTGGGCGCTCGGCCCGGACGGCAAGGTGACGCGCGCGTGGGTGGTCTGCCCGGACTGCGGCGCGGAGATCGATGAGCACCACAAGGACCGCATGGTCGACGCGGGCCGCTGGGTGCCTCGGCATCCCCATCGAACGATTCGCGGCTATCGGGCAAACTTTCTCTACGATCGTTTCGCGTTGGGCCCGCGCGGGATGGAAATGGCGCAGGTCTGGGTGGATGCCCAGAGCGACCTCACTGCCCTGAAGACCTTCACCAACGACCGCCGCGCCGAAGGCTGGGAAGACCCGGCCATGCGCGCGGTGAAGCACAACGCGATCGCGGACCGGGCTGAGCCCTATCCGCTGCGCACCGCGCCCCATGGCGTGTCGCGCATCACCATCGGCGTGGACACGCAGGACAACCGTCTCGCAGTCCAGGTCATTGGCTGGGGCAAAGGCATGGCCTTCTGGGTGCTCGACTACATCGAGCTCCCGGGCGACCCCGCGGAGGATGCGGTCTGGACGGCACTCACAGAGTTGGCGAACCGGCCGATCATGCACGCCAGCGGGGCCACATTGCGAGCCGAGGCCATTGGCATCGACATGCGGGGGCACCGCACCGAATCCGTGAAGGCGTGGGCGCGCAAGCGGCTCGTGCGCCGCGTGATGGTGATGTATGGCGCGAAGCACAACAACGCGCCGGTGATCGGCAAGGGAAAGCTCGAGGACCGCAACGCTCGCGACAAGGCCGACCGGCGCGGGGTGCTGCTGTATCAAGTGGGCACAGTGGCCATCAAGAATTGGTTGTTCGGTCGCCTCTCGGTCGATGCGGACCGTGAGCCCGAGCAGCGGCAGACCCACTACAGCGCAGACCTCGAGCGCGAGTTCTTCACCGGTCTGGTGAGCGAAACCTACGACCCGCGCACCGGCCGCTATGTCAAGCGCCGCGGCGCGCGCAATGAGCCGCTGGATACCTGGGTGTACGCCTTTGCGGCGGCGCATCACCCCGAACTGCGACTGCATCGGGCGACTGCCGCCGACTGGCAGAGTTGGGCGCATGCGTTGAAGCATGGCGCAAAGCCTGACGCGGAGGCCGAGGCTGAAGACGAAGCGGCCCCCGACGAGTCACCTGCGGAGGTCGAAGACGCGCAACCACAGGCGGCCTCCAAGCCGGGGCGCTCAGATGCCGACCTCTTTTCCCCTATCGCCCTGGACTGAACATGGCAACACACCTTCCATCTGACGAAGCTCTCGACATCATCGAAGAAGAGGCCCGCGCGATGGCGCAGTGCTACGGTGTGGCCGCTCCTGCGGAAGCGGCGGCCGCGCTGATCGAGCGCTTGCTGCTGCGTCTGAACGGCGCTCATATCTACATGCCGAAGCAGTCCTCGCGCAAGCGCGTATCGGAGCATCAGGAGATTTCCCGGCGCTTCAATGGAAGCAATCTCTTCGAGCTGGCGCGCGAGTTCGGCATGACGCCGCGACACGTTCGCCGGATCCTCGCGAAGCCGCGCGCAGGGGTGGTGCGAAGCAGCACAACCGGACAGTTGCCGCGCACAAGTTCACTAGATACTATTCATCGAGATGGTGGTGAAAGAGACGTGGAGCAACGGCGAGAGCCGCCATACCGCTGAGGGAAAATCGAGCCAGCGCGTCACTGGCCCCGTCTGAAATGCCGGGCTCCCGAAACGGCAGCCAATCAACCGACCGGGTGCAAGGCCCGGTGCCACACACTTCGCATGCGCCGTTCTGGCGCATGCATCCAGAAAATGAAGAGGGACATGTTTTTGTGACATTGTCCAGCGGAAATGTCCGCGATGACCTGTTGTCATCGGTGTATGGGCATCTACCGTCACCTCACCGTTGAACAGCTTGAAGCCAACCGCGACAAGCTGCTCAGCTCGCTGACAGAGCGGCTCACCAAACCCACCAGCATCGGCTTCGAAGGCCGAAACGTTCAATTCAACCAGCGCACGGACGAGATCCGCCGTGAGCTGGAAGCAATCAACGTCGAGCTGGACCGGCGCAACGGCGTTGCTTCGCGCGCGCCCATCTACATCGTCTGATGAACCGGAGAAAGCGCTTCCGCTCCGGTGTCGAACAGGCGCAGCGCTCGGCTGGTGGCGCGTCGGTGTCCGCCTATCAGGCCGCGGGCAACGACCTCAGCATGTTCGACTGGCATCCCTACGCAGGTAGTGCCGATGCCGACCTGCTGCCCGAGCTCGACACGCTAACAGCCCGCTCGCGCGATATGTCGCGCAACAACGGCCTCATGTCGGGCGGCATGCAGACGCTGCGCGACAACATCGTGGGCGCCGTGTTGCGTATGTCCTCGACGCCGGACTACCGGCTGCTTGGCTGGTCGCGCGAGCAGGCGCGGGAGTGGGGCAACAACACCGAAGCGCATTTCCGCTCGTGGGCTGAAACCACCGAGTGCGATGCGGCGCGCAGCCTGAACCTGTTGGGTCAGACCGTGCAGGCCCTCGGCGGCGCCATGGTCAATGGCGATGCACTGGCGCTGCCCCTGTGGTTGCCCCGGCCAGGATCGAAGTGGAACACGCGGATGATGATGGTCGAGGCTGACCGCCTCAGCACGCCGCCCACCATGCTCGCCACGCCCAACATGCGCGGCGGCATCGAGTTCGATCAATACGGCGCCCCCGAGGCATATCACGTCATGCGGCAGCACCCGGGTGAGCGCTACGGCTACCTCGGCTGGGGCGCTGGCATCAACGTCTGGGACAGGATCCCCGCGTTCACGTCGTGGGGGCGTCGCCGGGTCGTGCACCTGCACGACAAGGAGCGCACGGGCCAGTCCCGCGGGAAGCCCATCGTCACTGCGGTGATGGCCGAGTTCCACATGGCCGGGAAGTACGCCAAGAATGAGCTGCAGGCCAGTCTGGCGAATTCGCTCGTTGCCGCATTTCTCGAATCGGACCTCGATCAGGAGTCCGCGGGCAACCTCTTCGGAGAAGACCCGCGTGGTGCATGGGCCGAGTCGGTGAAGCAGGCGCGCAACATTCGCCAGCTCAAGGGCGCCGCCATCATCCCGCTTCCGGTCGGTGCCAAGGTGTCGAGCTTCACGCCCGGGCGGCCCAATGCCGCCTTCGAGGCCTTCATGCTCGCGAGCCTGCGCCACATCGCCGCGGGCCTGAACATTCCTTACGAGCTTCTGCTCAAGGATTTCAGCAA
>NZ_JBQVNP010000207.1:0-6527 GCF_052436255.1 Roseateles sp.
TGCGCAGCCGCTGCGTCGTCTGGGCGGCCGGCGTAGCGGCCTCGCCGCTGGGCCGGGCGCTGGCCGAGGCGACCGGCTGCGCGCTGGACCGCGCCGGCCGCGTTGTTGTCGAACCCGACCTGAGCCTGAAGGGCCACGCCAACATCCAGGTCATCGGCGACCTGGCCGCCGCGCAGAGCCACAAGCCGGGCCACGAGCCCCGGCCAGTGCCGGGCGTATCACCCGGCGCCAAGCAGATGGGCCGCTGCGCCGCGGCCAACATCCGGCGCCGCCTGCGCGGCGAGGCCACACAGGCCTTCCGATATACGGACTACGGCAACCTGGCCACCATCGGCCGCAACAGCGCCGTCGTCGACCTGGACACGCCGGCGGGGCAGCTGCGCTTCTCAGGCTATTTCGCCTGGCTGTTCTGGCTGTTCGCCCACGTCTGGTTCCTGATCGGCTTTCGCAACCGCTTCGTCGTGCTGGTCGACTGGGCCTGGGCCTACTGGACGCATGACCGCAACGCGCGGGTCGTGACGGGTGCCGGGCTCAGCGAGGCCAGCCCGGCGAACCTCGCTGAGGTTTCGGCTCGTCCGCGGGCAGATTGACCAGCGCCAGCGCCAGGCTGGCGCCGAGCGCGACGACGCCCCAGAAGATCAGGAAGCTCAAGGTATAGAGGGCTTCAGCCGACAGCTCCACCGGTGCGGCGCCGAACCAGCGCAGCTCGTGCGGGTCGACGACGGCGAAGACCAGTGCCTCCAGCACCCCGGCCGACAGGAACGACGACCAGGCGACCGCCATCGCATAGCGCACGATGCGCGACGGCCCCGGGGCGGCTGTCATCTTATGGCTCCCGGCACCACGCCGGTGGCAGCATGGTTGCGCGCTGCCTGGGCGGGCGCGGCGTCGGCTCCTCGTGTCACGAGCGGCGGGTCGGGATGGCGGATGGCCAGGGTCACGGTGACGATGCTGGCGAGGACGACGGCAACCGGGCCGGACACGACGAGCCAGACCATGGGCTCGCGCCAGGCGGAAGAGGGAGTGGCCAGGGGTGTGGGGCTCGACATGAGGTCTCCTGCCGCGTCACCGCGGAACGACAAAAGTGGACTTTTCAGCGACGCTGTCGCCGGCGGCACTGCGCACGATCCAGCGGATGGGTTGGGCACCAGGCTTGAGCTGCTGGGCGGCCTGGGGCGGCATGCGCAGCGCGACGGTCACCCAGCGCGCCTCGGCCGGGCCCAGCGTGATGCTGGTGGCACGGCTGAGCTGCAGGCCGGCCAGGCCGTCGGCGTCGATGCTGAGCTGTTGCGGCGCCTCGGTGGCGTTCATCAGCTGCAGGCGGTAGAGGTTCTCGATCCAGCCGTCCTCGACCTGTCGAGCCAGCGTGGCGCGGTCGCGCACGATGTCGACGCGGAAGTCGTGCCGGCTCACGAGGCTGTACAGCACGGCCGTGCTCAGGCCGAGCAGGATGCCGCCGTAGATCAGCACGCGCGGACGCAGAATGCGGCGCCAGCGCTGCGCGGCAGTGAGCTGTCCCGCCATGCCGTTCTCGGTGTCGTAGCGGATCAGGCCGCGCGGCGTGGCCATCTTGTCCATCACACCGTCGCAGACGTCGATGCAGGCGGCGCAGCTGATGCATTCGTACTGCAGGCCCTTGCGGATGTCGATGCCGGTGGGGCAGACCTGCACGCACAGGCCGCAGTCGATGCAGTCGCCCACGGCCTGGCTGCGTGCCTCGCTCTTCTTCTTGCGCAACGCGTTGTTGCCGCGCGGCTCGCCGCGGGCGGGGTCGTAGCCGACGATGAGGGTGTCGTGATCGAACATCGCACTCTGGAAGCGCGCATAGGGGCACATGTACTTGCAGACCTGCTCGCGCATGAAGCCGGCGTTGCCGTAGGTGGCGAAGCCGTAGAACAGCACCCAGAAGGCTTCCCAGGGCCCGAGGGAGAGGCCCAGCAGATCGCGGATGGGCGTGAAGTAGCCGACGAAGCTGAAGCCGGTGAACAACGCCAGCGCGATCCAGCCCAACTGTTTGCCGCCCTTGCGCCACAGCTTGTTCAGCGACCAGGGCGCCTTGTCGAGCTTCAGGCGCGCGTTGCGGTCGCCCTCGAACCAGCGCTCGATGAGCACGAAGAGTTCGGTGTAGACGGTTTGCGGGCAGGCATAGCCGCACCACACGCGCCCAGCCACGGCCGTGAACAGGAACAGCGCATAGGCCGACATCAGCAGCAGGGCCGTCAGGTAGACGAAGTCCTGCGGATACAGCACGAAGCCGAACACGTAGAAGCGCCGCGCGGCCAGGTCGAACAGCACGGCGGGCCGGTCGCCCCAGCTCAGCCAGGGCAGCCCGTAGAACACCAGCTGGGTCAGGGCCACGAGGGCCCAACGCAGGTTGGTGAAGCGCCCACGCACGCTGCGCGGGTGGATCTTGTCTTCCGACTTGTAGAGGCGGATGACGGCTTCGGAATCCATTACTGCGACAGGCCCCAGACATAGGCCGCCAGCACGCGGATCTGCTCGGGCGAGAGGCGTTCGCCATGGGCCGGCATCTGGTTGTGCTTGCCGCCATTGATCATGGCGACGACGGCGCCCTCACCCCAGCCGTGCAGCCAGACCTTGTCGGCCAGGTTGGGTGCGCCCAGCGCGGCATTGCCCCTGCCGCCAACACCGTGGCAGGCCGCGCAGGCGCTGAACTTGGGCTTGCCGAGTTGCGCATACAACGAGTTGTGCGGGCTCCCCGACAGCGACAGCACGTAGTGGGCGAGGTTGCGCACGTCTTCGCTGCTGCCCACCGCCGCAGCCATCGGCGGCATATTGCCCTGGCGGCCCAGTGTGATGGTCTCGCTGATGGATTCGAAGCTGCCGCCCCACAGCCAGTCCTTGTCGGCCAGGTTGGGGAAGCCCTTGGAGCCCTTGGCGTCCGAGCCATGGCAGGTGGCACAGTTGTTGGCGAACAGGCGCTCGCCGATGGCATGCGCCTTGGGGTCCTTGGCGAGTTGCTCGGGCGGCTGCCCGGCAAAGCCGGCATAGACCGGCGCCATGGCAGCGCGCGCCTGGGCCACGTCGGCGCCATGCTCGGCGGTGCTCGACCAGCCCAGCGAACCAGCCACGCTGCCCAGGCCCGGGTAGAGGGCCAGGTAGAAGCCGGCGAACACGACCGTCAGCACGAACAGGCCCATCCACCACAACGGCAGCGGGTTGTTCAGCTCGCGCAGGTCTTCGTCCCAGACGTGGCCGGTGGTGTTGTCGGCCGCAGCGGGCTGGCGCCGGCTGGCGATGACGAGCAGCACGATGCAGGCCACCAACCCGAGCACCGTGGCCGCGGCCACGAAGATCGACCAGCCCTCGTTGAAAAAGTCGCTCATTGATCATCCCCTTGCAAGGGCAGCTCGGCCGCCGCGTCGAAGTGGCCGCGCCAGGCCCACACGACGATGCCGATGAAGACGGCCAGCGACACCAGGGTCACGGCCACGCGCAGTTCATTGACTCCCACTGGAGGCCTCCTTCTTCGCCGTTGCTGCGGCCGTGCCCAGCACCTGCAGATAGGCGATGAGTGCATCCATCTCGGTCTTGCCGGTGGCGGCCTGCGCCGCGTCCTTGATCTCGGCGTCGCTGTAGGGCGCGCCCAGCATGCGCAACGCACTCATCTTGGCCGGCAGCGCGGCGGCATCGACGGACGTGGTAGCCAGCCAGGGATAGGACGGCATGTTGGACTCCGGCACCAGGTCACGCGGATTGATCAGGTGGATGCGGTGCCAGTCGTCGCTGTACTTGCCGCCGACGCGGTGCAGGTCGGGTCCGGTGCGTTTGCTGCCCCACTGGAAGGGTCGGTCGTAGACGAACTCGCCGGCCTTCGAGTACTCGCCGTAGCGCAGCGTCTCGGCCAGCAGCGGGCGGATCATCTGCGAGTGGCAGTTGTAGCAACCCTCGCGCACATAGACATCGCGGCCCGCGATCTGCAGCGCCGTGTAGGGCTTGAGCCCGGGCGCCGCCTGCGTGGTCGAGCGCTGGAAGAACAGCGGCACGATCTCGACGAAGCCGCCGACGAAGACGGTGGCCAGCACCAGCACGATCATCAGCAGGTTGCTGGTCTCGATGCGCTGGTGGCCGGTGAACTTTTCGGACTTGTGGGTACTCATGTCAGTTGCTCCGCCGCGCATAGCGGCGCTTGAAAGTTGCGGGCCCGGGCGCCGGGCCGCTCCCAAGCCGGCCCGCGTTGGGCGATGTGCGTGCCGAAGAGCCGAGGCTCATGACGCGGCGCGGTCTGCAGGACCGGCCGACGTAGGCGTTGGGCGAGGGGCTGCATGTCCTTCAGGCGTGTGCCAGCACTTGCGGGATGCGCACGCGCTCGGGCTTGCCCGCCTGCACCGTCTTGACCACGTTCCACACCATCACCAGCATGCCGGCCAGGTAGAGCAGCCCGCCCAGCAGGCGCGTCACATAGAACGGCCAGGTGGCCTTGACGCTTTCGACGAAGGTGTAGACCAGCGTGCCGTCGGGGTTGACCGCGCGCCACATCAGGCCCTGCATGACGCCGGCGATCCACATCGCGGCGATGTAGAGCACGATGCCGATGGTGGCAATCCAGAAGTGCAGCTCGATCGCGCTCTTGGAGTGCATCTGCGTGCGGCCGTACATGCGCGGGATCAGGTGGTAGAGCGATCCCATCGAGATCAGACCAACCCAGCCCAAGGCACCGGCGTGGACATGGCCCACGGTCCAGTCGGTGTAGTGCGACAGCGCGTTGACCGTCTTGATCGACATCATCGGCCCCTCGAAGGTGGCCATGCCGTAGAAGGACAGCGAGACGATGAGGAACTTCAGGATGGGGTCGTCGCGCAGCTTGTGCCAGGCGCCCGACAGCGTCATGACGCCATTGATCATGCCGCCCCAGCTCGGCGCCAGCAGCACCAGGCTGAAGATCATGCCCACGCTCTGCGCCCAGTCCGGCAGCGCCGTGTAGTGCAGGTGGTGCGGCCCCGCCCACATGTAGGTGAAGATCAGCGCCCAGAAGTGGACGATGGACAGCCGGTAGCTGTAGACCGGGCGCTCGGCCTGCTTGGGGATGTAGTAGTACATCATCCCGAGGAAGCCCGCGGTCAGGAAGAAGCCGACCGCGTTATGGCCATACCACCACTGCACCATCGCGTCCTGCACGCCGGCATAGGCGGAGTAACTCTTCCAGAAGCTGACCGGCAGCACCGCAGCGTTGACGATGTGCAGCAGCGCCACAGCCAGGATGAAGGCACCGAAGAACCAGTTGGCCACGTAGATGTGGCGGATCTTGCGACGCCCCACCGTGCCGAAGAAGACGATGGCGTAGGCGATCCACGATACGGCGATCAACAGCGCGATGGGCCACTCCAGCTCCGCATACTCCTTGCCGCGCGTGATGCCCAATGGCAGCGTGACGGCCGCGGCCACGATGACCGCCTGCCACGACCAGAAGTGGAACCAGGCCAGCATCGGCGCGAACAGGCGCGTCTGGCCGGTGCGCTGCACGACGTGGTAGCTGGTGGCCATCAGCGTGCAGCCGCCGAAGGCGAAGATCACGGCGTTGGTGTGCAGCGGCCGCAGGCGCCCATAACTCAACCATGAGATGCCGAAATTCAGCTCCGGCCAAGCCAGCTGTGCGGCGATGAAGACGCCCACAGCCATACCCACCACCCCCCAGAGCACGGCGGCCAGCGCGAATGCCCGCACTGGCCCGTCGTCGTATGTCATCCCCGGCTGGCCCGGGCCACTTTCATTCGCCATCGCGACTCCTCCAGTCTGATGCGAACGATTCTTCTAGGGGGGCGCCTCAGGCGTCTTGATCCTGGTCAAGCAGGATGCGTTCGGCCTCCCGATCGAAGCCATCGAGCTGGCCATCGTTCACAGCCCAGCCGAACACCGCCACGATGAACAGCACCAGCACGACCGAGAACGGGATGAGGAGGTAGAGGATGTCCATCAGCGGTTCAGGCGTTGGGCGTTGAGGACCACGAAGAGCGAGCTGGCCGCCATGCCGATCCCCGCAGCCAGCGGCGGCAGCCATCCCGCCAGCGCCAGCGGCACGCAGGCGGCGTTGTAGAGCGCCGCCCAGGCCAGGTTCTGGCGCAGCACGCGGCGCGTCTTCTGCGCCAGCGCCAGCGGCAGCGCCATCAGGCGGTTGGACACCAGCAGCGCGTCTGCCGCGCTGCGCGCCAGCATCGCGCCCTGCCCCATCGCGATGCGCACATCGGCCGCGGCCAGCACCGGTGCGTCGTTGATGCCGTCGCCCACCATCAGCACGCGCTCGCCGGCCGCCTGCCAGCCGCGCACGGCGGCGAGCTTGGACCCGGGCGTGGCACCGGCCTGCCAGTGCGCGATACCCAGCTGCGCGGCCATGTGCGCGACGGTGGCGGGCTGGTCGCCCGACAACAGCCGCACCTGTTGGCCTTGCGCGTGCAGCGCGGCGACGGCCTCGGCCGCATCGGCGCGCGGTGCCTCGGCCAGGTCCAGCCACAGCACGCAGTCGCCGCAGCCATCGGGACCGAATGCCAGCCGCGCGGCCGGGTCGGGGC
>NZ_JBQVNP010000208.1:0-6496 GCF_052436255.1 Roseateles sp.
GGCCCAGGCCGCGTTTGGCCAATGGCTGCTGACCCGGCGGCGCGACGCGGAGGCCGCGCCGCTGATCGCCGCGGCCGCCGCCACGCGCACGCGGCTGCTGCCGCCCGGGCACCCTTTGCGACCAGCCTGACCCTTCAAACAAGGGGGGCCCGCCGTGCCGCTGACAGGTGGCCTGGATTTTTCCCGTGAAGGGAGCAAGGCGGGCACGCCGCCCGCGCAATTGCCCATGCAGGAGAGGACCGATGTTCAAACTCAACACCCTGGCCGCCCTGTGCGCCGCCCTGGCTGCAGCCACGCCGGGCCACGCCCTCATCGACGAGATTCCCGGCAACCCGTCGCCGCCGACACCCCGCGTCTGGTGGACCGGCGGCAGCAAGGGCTCGATCGACGTGCCGAGGAACCGCCTTGACCTGGACGCCAACTGGAGCGCCCCGCTGCATGCTTCCGACGACCTCGGTTTTCGCCACACCAGCGGGTCCACCGCCCTCGTCAACGCTGCCACCGGCTTCACGGCCAACAGCATCAGCTTCAGCGACCTGACGGCCTACACGATCAGCGGCAACCGCATCCAGCTCATGGGCAGCCTCTACAACGGCAGCAGCGCGCGGCAAACCATCCAGGCCACATTGCAAGGCACCGCCCTCGGCTCGCAGACCTGGAACGGCGGCAGCGCCGGCATCGACCTGCAACTGGCCAACCAGGTCGGCAACCGCCTCGACCTCATCGACATCAACGCCACCGTCGCCGGGACCTTCCTGCTCAAGCGCGAGGTGATGAACCAGGACTACGGCCGGGGCGTGGCCCTCAATCTCACCTACAGCCAGCTCGCCACGCCGAACGGCGCCGCCATCACCGGTGGTTGGGAGGACGGCCGCATGCAGCTGGTGCGCAGCACCTGGACGAGCGGCGGCACGCTGAGCATTGGCGGCGGCAACAAGAGTCCCCGGGTGGAGCTGCAGAAATCCGCCCACATCGACGCCGATAGGCTGGTCATCGCCCAGAACGGCCGCCTCACGCTGTCGGGCGCCGACCTGAGCTTCAACAGCTTCGCCCGCAGCGGCAACGGCACGCTGGACTGGCAACGCGGCACGGTGCAGGCCCGGGGCGCGCTGGAGCTGGGCGCACTGGGCCCGGCCATCACGCTGGACCACGACCGCTTCCTGAAAGTGAACGGCGCACTGACGGTGGCCGCCGGGCAGACCCTGTCCATGACCGGCAAGAGCCTGCTCACCACGCCCGAGCTGCGCCTGGCCGATGGCGTGCTGAAGGCCGGCGTGCTCGGCGGCCAGGTACCGGTCGTGAGCGGCCACGGCCGGTGGCTGGGCCGGGTGGCCGGCGCCACCACCATCAACGCCAGCGGCGGCCTGCTGCGCATTGGCGATGCGTCACAGGCCGGTGCCGTGGGCCTGGCGGGCACGCTGAGCATTGCCTCGGGCGCCAGCGTGCAGCTCGACAGCCTGGACCCCGCTGGCCTCGGCCCGCGCGTGAACCTGAGCACCGACAGCGAGCTGGCCGCGCCGAACGGCATGCTGCTGGCGCAGGGCCAGACGATGCACATCGGCCGGCGCGCCACGCTGCGCGGCCCGCTGGTCAACAACGGCAGCATGCTGGCCTGGAGTCTCTTTGGCAGCATGGGTGACCTGAGCCTGGTCGGCAGTCTCAGCGGCGAGGGCAGCTTCATGGGCCGCCTGCACCTGCAGGGCGAACTCAGCCCCGGGGCGATGCTGGGCGCCGGCATCGGCAGCCTGCGCTTCGGCCCCGGCAGCACGCTGTCGCTGAGCCACGACAGCCGCCTGACCCTGGACATCGCCGCAGGCTCGACGGGCTGGACAAGCGACCAGCTCATCGGCCTGACCCGACTTGACGCCGCCGGCAGCCTGCACCTGCGCTTCAGCGGCCTGGACCCGCTCGCAGCGATGAGTTGGCAGCTGCTCGGAGTTCCGGAAATCACCGGCAACTTCAGCAGCATCACCGTCGAGGGCCTGCAGCCCTGGCGCCTGGACAGCTCGCAGCTGGTGAGCAGTGGCCGCATCAGCATCAGCCCGGTGCCCGAGCCCCGGTCGTCGGCGCTGCTGCTGCTGGGCCTGGCCGCACTGCCGTGGTGCCGCCGCCGTCTGCGCGCCACCACCAGTTGACCTGACACGGCGCAGCACCAGGAAGACACACGGCGCCCTCAGCCTGCAAGGCCAGTTCGGCCGTGACAACGAGCGTCAGATCGCCAGCCGCTCCCGCACGCCATCCGCCTTCATGTCAGCGCCGCGACCGCGCATGACGATCTCGCCGCGCTGCATCAGCAAATACTGGTCGGCCAGCTCCTCGGCGAAGTCGTAGAACTGCTCCACCAGCACCACCGACAGGCCCTTGTCGTGGGCCAGGTGCTTGATGACGCGGCCGATGTCCTGGATGACGTTGGGCTGGATGCCTTCGGTGGGCTCGTCCAGCAGCAGCACCTTCGGGCCGGGCGCGAGTGCGCGGGCGATGGCGAGCTGCTGTTGCTGGCCGCCGGAGAGGTCGCCACCGCGGCGTGAGCGCATCTTGTCGAGTACCGGGAACAGCTCGAACAACGCCTTGGGCAGCGACGTGCCAGCGGGTTGGCTGGACAGGCCCATCTGCAGGTTCTCCATGACCGTCAGTCGGCCGAAGATCTCGCGCCCCTGCGGCACATACCCCAGGCCGGCCCGCACGCGCTGGTGAGTCTTGAGCTTGTTGATGTTCTCGCCGGCCAGCGCGATGCTGCCGGAGGTGACAGGCACGACGCCCATCAGACTTTTCAGCAGCGTGGTCTTGCCGACGCCGTTGCGGCCCAGCACGACGGTGATCTCGCCGGGCTTGAGGTCAAAGCTCAGGCCGCGCAGGATGTGCGAGCCGCCGTAGTGCTTGTGCAGGTCCTGGACCTTGAGGATGTCTGCGTTATCGGCCAAGGTACACCTCGATCACCTTCTCGTCGGACTGCACGGCAGCCATGGTGCCCTCGGCCAGCGTCTTGCCTTCATGCAGAACCGTGACCGTGCGATGCGCACCGGCCAGCGCGGCGACGAAGTTCATGTCGTGCTCGACCACCACCAGCGAATGCTTGCCCTCCAGGCTCAGGAAGAGCTCGGCGGTGCGCTCGGTCTCCTCGTCGGTCATGCCGGCGACGGGCTCGTCGAGCAGCAGCAGCTTGGGGTCCTGGGCCAGCAGCATGCCGATCTCCAGCCACTGCTTCTGGCCGTGGCTGAGCAGGCCGGCGACGCGGTCGCGCTCTTCGGCGAGGTGCACGGTTTTGAGCAGGTCGCCCAGCCGGTCACGCTGCTCGCCGTTGAGCCTGGCGCGCATCGCAAAGCGCGCGCGGCGGTCGCCGGCCAGCGCGAGCTCCAGGTTCTCGGCCACTGTCAGCGCCTCGAACACCGTCGGCTTCTGGAACTTGCGGCCGATGCCCGCGCGGGCGATCTGCTGTTCGTTCATCAGGCGCAGGTTCAGGTTGCTGCCGAAGTAGATGCGCCCGCTGTCGGGCCGCGTCTTGCCGGTCAGGCAGTCCATCGTCGTCGTCTTGCCGGCGCCGTTGGGGCCGATGACGCAGCGCAGCTCGCCCACGCCGACGGTGAAGCTCAGGCCGCCCAGCGCCTGGAAGCCGTCGAAGGCGACCTTGAGGTCTTCGACGTACAGGGCCACGCCCTGGTTGAAGACCGGCTCACCGGCGGTCGCGATGCGCGTGAAGGCGCGCGCACGCGCCTCGGCACCGGCTTCGAGAAGCTCTGGAGTCATCGTTTGAACCTCTTCGCCAGCCCCATCAGGCCCTGCGGCAGGAACAGCGTCACGGCGATGAAGAGCCCGCCCAGGATGTAGAGCCAGCCCTCGGGCCAGACGGCCGTGAAGACCGACTTGGTGCCGTTGACGAAGAAGGCGCCGATGACCGGCCCGATCAGCGTGCCGCGGCCGCCGACGGCCGCCCAGATGGCCATCTCGATGCTGGCCGCCGGGCTCATCTCACCCGGGTTGATGATGCCGACCTGGGGCACATACAGGATGCCGGCCAGCGCGCACATCATGGCTGAGATGACATAGGCGCTGAGCTTGAAGGCGACCGGGTCATAGCCCAGGAAGCGCACGCGGCCCTCGGCGTCGCGAATGGCCTGCAGGATGCGACCCCAGCGGCTTTGCGTCAGCGCGCGGGCGACGAGGTAGCAGGCGATCAGCGCGACACCGCTGGCCACGCACAGGCCGACCTTCATGCCCGGCGTGTTCAGCGGCATGCCGGCGATGCGCTTGAAGTCGGTGAAGCCGTTGTTGCCGCCAAAGCCGGTCTCATTGCGGAAGAACAGCAGCATGGCCGCCACCGTCAGCGCCTGCGTGATGATGGAGAAGTACACGCCCTGGATGCGCGAGCGGAAGGCGAAGTAGCCGAACACGGCCGCGAGCAGGCCGGGCACCGCTAACGCCAGGATCAACTGACCCACGAGCGAATCGCTGAGGGCCCAGTGCCAGGGCAGTTCCTTCCAGTTCAGGAAGACCATGAAGTCCGGCAGGTCCGACTGGTACTGGCCTTCGCGGCCGATCTGGCGCATCAGATACATGCCCATGCCATAGCCGCCGAGGGCAAAGAACAGCCCATGGCCCAGCGACAGGATGCCGCCGAAACCCCAGATCAGGTCCAAGGCCAGGGCACAAATGGCAAAGCACAGGAACTTGCCGAGCAGGCCGACGTAGAACTCGCTCAGGTGCAGCGCGTGGCCGGGCGGGAAGGCCAGGTGCAGCAGCGGCGCGAGCAGCAGCGTGATCGCAATGGCGATGAGTGCAGCGCGCTTCATTCGACGCTCCGGCCCTTGAGGGCGAACAGGCCTTGCGGTTTCTTCTGGATGACAAGCACGAGCAGCAACAGCAGGGCGATCTTGGCGAGCACGGCGCCCTGCCAGCCTTCCAGCAGCTTGGACAGCACGCCCAGGCCCAGGCCGGCGTAGACGGTGCCGGCCAGCTGGCCGACACCGCCGAGCACGACCACCATGAAGGCGTCGACGATGTAGCTCTGGCCCAGGTCGGGGCCGACGTTGCCGATCTGGCTCAAAGCGCAGCCCGCCAGCCCGGCGATGCCCGAGCCGAGCGCGAAGGCCATCGTGTCGACCTGGGCCGTGTTGACACCCACGCAGGCCGCCATGCGGCGGTTCTGCGTGACGCCGCGCACCATCAGGCCCAGGCGCGTCCTGGCCAGCAGCAACGCCATGCCGACCAGCACCAGGGCCGCGAAAGCAAGGATGGCCAGGCGGTTGTAGGGCAGCGTCAGGTTGGGCAGCAGCGCCCAGCCGCCAGACAGCCAGCCGGGGTTCTCGACGGCCACGTTCTGCGCGCCGAACAGCGTGCGCACGGTCTGCATCAGCACCAGCGAGATGCCCCAGGTGGCCAGCAGCGTTTCCAGCGGCCGGCCGTAGAGCCAGCGGATCACCGTGCGCTCCATCGCCGCGCCGACCAGGGCCGCAGCCAGGAAGCTCGCCGGCAGCGCCAGCCAAAGGTAGTAGTCGAAGGCGGCCGGTGCCCAGGCGCGAAAGCCCTGTTGCACCAGGTAGGTGGCATAGGCGCCGACCATCAGCAGCTCGCCGTGGGCCATGTTGATGACGCCCATCAGGCCGTAGGTGATCGCCAGGCCTAACGCCACAAGCAAGAGCACCGAGCCCAGGCTCAGGCCGGAGAAAAGCAACTGGGCGCGCTCACCCCAGGCGAGGCGGTCGCCGATGGCGTCGACGGCCTTCTTCATGGCGGCCTTGGCCTCAGCGTCGGTCTCACTGCCCAGGCGTTCCAGCAGCAGGGCGCGGGTGGCAGGGTCGGCGCTGCCGGCCAGTTCAAGCGCGGCGGTGCGGCGCTGCGCGGCGTCGGTGGAGGAGAGCTTGGCGCCGGCGACCAGGGCACCGAGCTTGCTGCGCAGGTCGCTGTCCGTCTCGGCCGCCAGCGCCTTCTCCAGCAGCGGCAGCTTGGACGCGTCGGCATCGTCGCGCAGCGTGGCCAGCGCCTTGGCGCGTATCGCGCGGTCGGCGGACAGCAGGTCCAGCCCCGCCAGCGCGGAGTCAATCTCGCGGCGCATGCGGTTGTTCAGCATCGGTTCCTCGGCTTCGGGCGGTGCCTCGGCGCCTTCGGCGATGACCAGCGCCTGCCCGCCCTTGAGCCGCACACGGCCGTCCTGCAAGGCGCGCAGGAAGGGCCCGAGCGATTCATCACCGGCCGCGAGCGCCTGCTGCAAAGCGGCGACGCGCTCATCGCCTTCGCCTGCCGCGATGCGCGCCGCCACCTCGGGCGGCAAGGCCCAGGTCGGCACCACGCAAAGCACGAGCAACCATCCAAGAACAAGTCGTCTGATCATGCAGATCCAAGCGAACGAAAGCCGTCAGGTGCGCAACCCGCACCCATGCTGTGGGGCAGCCGCGGATCGGCAGGCGCCGAGCCGCGGCGCCGAACCGCCCCAGCAGCGCGGCGGGAAGGCCCGCTTAGTTCGTGGGCTAGTGATTATTGCGCATGTTCTCGGGGGTAGAGG
>NZ_JBQVNP010000209.1:0-6421 GCF_052436255.1 Roseateles sp.
TGTTCGTCGCGCTGCCCAATGCCAGGACCGTGGACGACTACGCCGCGCTGCTGCCGTGGCGTATCGAGCTGGGAGCGCGCTGAGCAATGTCTACGCCGCCACGATGGCGGTGGCAAGGGGCGTAGTTCAATGACCGCTTACCCTCATTGGAATGTCAAGCCAAGTTTTGGCTTGGAA
Organism: Roseateles sp.; assembly: GCF_052436255.1. Taxonomy (GTDB): domain Bacteria; phylum Pseudomonadota; class Gammaproteobacteria; order Burkholderiales; family Burkholderiaceae_C; genus Pelomonas. The sequence continues at coordinate 178 of NZ_JBQVNP010000209.1, forward strand.
GGTGTTGAAGTTCAATCAGTTCTGAACTCTACCCACTGAGAGATCAAGCACTTGCGAAGAGGTCGCTCGGAGAGCTCTGAACTCCCTGCTCATTCAAGTCTGAACTTTCCGGGATTCTGTTCATTCAACTCTGAACTTTTCAAGCCGACCAGGCCGCCGTATCGACCTTGCGAGGTGGGACGCCGCGCCCCGCTGCGGATTCCGGTGGACTTGACCACCTGTGCCGGTTCAAGTTGACCGATTCTGGGCTGGCCGGAATTAGGCTGATTGCCGCCGCACGCGGACGGTAAGTTGGGCGACCGAAATTGGTCCCAAAGCGGACTTGGCGCAACGCACGATCAAGCGGCCGGCCAGTACCGCGTGTAGGAACCAGAGAAGATCAGGCCCACGATCACGTAGCAGCCGTCCTTCAGGCCAGCCCTTCTCCAAGCTGCTCACTCCACGGTCACAAAACCGGCCATTGACAGCAGCGCTATCTCGGGCATGCCAGAGAGATACGGCTTAGCGCAACGGGCATCCTCAAAACACATGATGACGCGTGACTGCCGGAGTCGTACACCAGCGGAAAGTACTCGGGGAGCACTAGATGAGTTCGCTAGCTCGGCTCTCGCAAGCGATTGTGCTTGTCAGTCCGGCCTTACCCCGATCTCGCAGACCAGCGCAAGCTATTTCGCTCACTCAAGCGTGGCCTTCAATAGCTTGCATCCAAGGCCGTGCAAGCGGTCAGGAATCAAGATCGGTCGCAAGATCGGGGGAAATAGACCTTAAGGTAGCCAGCGCGGCGCGCCGACCTGCTGGAGCAAGTCTGATAAAGATGGCTCGGTTAACGCTCCTTTTACGGCTCCATATTTCTGCCAACGACTCTCCGCATGCATCTGCAAGGTCATCCTCTGCACCATCATCACATCCAACTTGAGCGAGCGCGTCTTCAACTGTAATCCCGTTAAAAGCGCCAAGGTCCATGGCCGCATCATGCCTATCTCCGTATTCAGCATCGCGGTCGAGAAGGACTTGAATAAGTCCTAAGGGCTGTTCAAGCGTCAATCGCATCCCCCTTCGGTGGATATTGCGCCACCCAACACGGCGGCTGCCGCACCTGCTGCTCCAGATCCTCCGCCAAAGAATGGCTCAAGAGGGACGTGCGACAGCGCACCTTTCGGTCCCATCTGTCCGGTGAAGGGATCCCAAAACTTTCCCGCATCAATTCGATAGGAGAATCTTGGTACCTTACTTCCAGCCTGCAATCCCGCACTCTTGCCAGCCTCAAATTTTATGTCCAGTTTCTCAAGGGCATTCGGACCGTTTTTCCACGTCTCCGTGTAGCCTTTTTGTCCTACGTTTTGTAGACCACGAGAGTTTGCAATGCTCCGAAGTTTTAGTATCCGGTAAAGCTTGTTAACCTTGCTGGCTATTCCTCCACCGACAGCGCCCAGGGCAGCGTCTCGGAACGCGTCTTGTACGCCGTAGCACTCGCCGGTTAACTTCGCTAAGGCAAATCCGGTAATGGCACCGGCAGCTGCTCCGACTCCGAAATTGGCTACCTCCCCAGTCGGATCCGTCGCGCTAACTGGATCCCCACCAACATATGCATAGTTGTTTACCTGCCCCGACGCCCACCCAATTGGGTCTTCGCTTATGAACCGCATGCAATCTGGGCGGTAATACCGCGCGCGGTAGTAATACAGCCCAGTGCCGTCATCCTCACGCCCGGTGTAGCGCTGGCTGTCGGTGCTGGTACCAGTGGTAGCGATCGAACTGCCGTATGGCGTGTACTGGAAGCTCTTTTGCACATTGCCCGCGCCGTCGGCCTGCACCACCGTGCTGTTGTTGGCCTCGGCCATGACCCAGCTCAAGCTGGGCGAGCCGGCAACGGTGGTCTGACGCATGAAGTGCTGATCGATGCCGCCGGTGATGAGGTTGGCTCTGATGTTGCCGCTTCTGCCCAACGCGTCCAGCTCCTGGATGAAGTTGTCGCCGTCGTAGTTGAAGGCGGTCGTTGCGGACCCGACGGTGCGCGCCGTGCGGCGGCCTTGGCTGTCGTACTTGAAGCTGGCGGGTGTAGTGGCGTTAGCAATGTTGACGAGCTGATCTCGCGCGTCCCAGGTGTAGGTCGTAGCCCCGTCGCCAAGCATGTTCCCGTTGTTGTCGTAGCTGAATGTCTTGCCGCCCCATGTAAGCAAGCGGTTGGCCGCGTTATAGCTGGCGTCGGTGATGTCGGGCTGTTGCGTGCCGATGAAGTTGGCCAGGTCGCCCGAGACCCCGATACGCCGACCGGCCAAGTCATACGTGTAGCCGCCCTGCGCGATGACGCTGCCATCGGCTTTGAGATACTTCAGCGTCTTGACCTCGCCCGCGTCCGTATACGTCGTGTTCACGCTCATGCCGCCGGTATAGGTGGTCTTGAGGACGCGGTCAGCGTCGTCGTACTGGAAAGCCACGGTCTGTGCCTGATTGCCGTTGCTCGCACCTGCGGCCTGAGTGATGAGCGTGAGTCGGTCGGCGTTATCCCAGGTGTAGCTCACCGTGGGTTGCGCCACCTGGCTACCTGCAGGACCGTTCTTCAAAGTCATGGTCTCGCGCCGACTCGCCTTGTCGTAGGTGTAGTTCACCTCGCCTTGGTCGGTACTCTCCTGCGTGAGCCGGTCCAGATTGTCGTAAGCGCGGGTGATGGTCTTGCTCACACCGCCCTGGGTGTCGACGATCTGCCGCAAGCGGTTCGCACTGTCCCACGTGAGGCTCACCGTGCTGGTGTAAGCCGTCGGGCTCGCGGCGGTCGCGCCGAAACCGATGGTCTTCACGCGGCCCAGCGCGTCGTAGGTCACGCCGCTGACCTGGCCTTTGCGGTCGGTCCGTTGCTTCAACTGGCCGCCGGGCTCGTACAGGTAGCTTTCTACCTTCAGCAGCGGGTCGGTCTTGTCTTTGACCTGGCCCGTGGGGTGGTAGGTGTACCTGGTCGTCTGGTTCTTGGCATCTGTATGGCTGAGCAACTGGCTGTTGTTGTCGTAGCTGAACTTCGTGACGCCGCCCAGTGCGTCCGTGATCTCTGTGAGGCGGTTCATCACGTCCCAGGTGTTGACGGTGGTGTTACCCAGGGGGTCGATGTTCGTCGTAACGCGCCCGACAGCATCGGTGAGTTGCTTGGTTGTGCGATTCAACGGGTCGCTCGCGCTCAGCGGGTCTGCATTGGCGTAAGTGAATCGGCTGGTCTTGTTGAGGGGGTCGGTCGTGCTGATGAGCAGGCCCCGGTCGTCGTAGGTGAATTTGGTGACGTGGCTCAGTGGATCGGTGATGCTCACCAGGTTGCCGCGCGTGTCGTAACGCAAGGTGCGCTTGTGGAGCAGCGGGTCGGTCACTGTCAAAGGTTGATTGAACACCGGGTCGTACGTAGCGGTGGTGACGACGGCCTCGGCGGTGCCGGCCATGCGCGTCAGCGTTATGAGGTTGCCCGCGGTGTCGTAGGCGAAATTGGTCCGCCGATTCAACGTGTCGGTGAGGCTGGTCAACAGGTTGTCGGTGTAAGTAAAGGTGGTTACTTGCTGCTGCAACAAGCCCAGCGCCGCAGTGTTCTTGATGACATTGCCGAGCGCATCGAACTCAACTCTTCGCACCGTGCCGCGACGGTCTGTCACGTCAGTCTGCATGGAGGGCGGCAGGAACACTGAGCCGCCGGCGCACGCCGACTGGACCGCGGTGCTGCCATAGCTGAAGCTGAAAGTGCTGCCGTCGGCCAGCTTCTGGCTCCGCACGCGACCAGTCTCATAGTTGTTCAGCGCGGGGCTGTTGGTCCCAACTGGCGTGCAAAAGCCCGCGGGAATGTTGACGATCTCGTAGGTGTTGTCGATGACGAGATTGCCGTTGGGATCGGTCACCTGTTTCAAGCGATTGGCAGCTGTCCAGCCATACGTGCGCTTTTTGCCAGCAGGGTCGGTAACGCTCTCGAGGTTGCTGGTACCCGGGTGATAGGTGTAGATGAACTGGCGGCCGATGTTGTCAGTGGCGGCGTTGATCCGGTACTGGGCGTCATAGGTGAGTTCGACGTAGCGACCGCTTGGGCTGGTAATGCGGGTGCGGTTAGCCACGGTCCGGTCGATAGTCAAGCGGTTACCCAGGCGATCTTCGACCCACGTCAGGCGCGCGCCATATATGGAAAAGCCCCAGCGTCGGCCATCTCGGAAGGTGACGACGAACATCCCCGAAGACTTTTGCAGCATCGCGTTTCGCCACGGACCGTGCTCGGACGTACTTCGATAAGCCAGCGAGTTGTACGAGCCGGATGCGGTGCTCCCGGCCGGGTTGTCGAAGTTCACTCGGCTGCCGTCGGCCATCACCATCTGAACCTGTTTATGGGTGTCGAGGTTGAAGTACAGATAGACGTCGTATTGGTGGGTAGCGTCTGTGCCGAACGATTTGGGCAGCGGCGACACGCCGTTCGTGGCGCTGTTTCCGCGGTACACGCGCAACAGATCGATCGGGATGACGTCGTCCACGAAAAGATCTCGTTCGGTTTCGCGGAAGCTGCCATTCATCAGGTCGACGGGATCGCCGCCGCAGCCCGAGCTGGCGCTGCCGGCTCCGGACGAGCCTCCTCCTCCTCCGCCCCCTGGCGGCGGCGGGCCGCCGGGGCCCCCGCCGCCGCACGTTGGCGGTGTCGTTGGAGGGGGCGGCGGGCCGCCGCTGGAGTAGCTCGTGGTGGTGAACTGGTAGATCAGGAAGTTGCGCTCGGCGGTGATGCTGCGTCCGTCCATTGATACCTGTGCGGCGCTGTAGACGTACCAGCCCCGTCCCCTGGCGTCGTAGTCGAAGAGCTGCACGGGTGTGCCAGGGCCATAGATGGAGTAGTTCGGGTAACGAACTAGGGCAGCGCGAGGTTTGCCGTCAATGCTCTGAATCACCGCGCCGCCGGGTTGCAGTGTGTAGTGCAGCGGCACGTCGGCATAGGGAACTGGATAAGGCGGTTGGTCTACTGGGATCGGTGTCAACGTGACTTCGGTGACGATCTTGCCGTCAGCGTCGCGCACCACCGAGCCCGCCGGCAGCACGATCTCCAGCCCCGGCATGCTGGGGTTGGAGATGAGGGTGTCACGCTTGGTCGGGGAATCAATTCGGATGGCGTGCTTCGTGTCCAGCTTCGACATCCAGACCGTGAATGGCAGGATGTTGGCCTGCCCGGCTTCGACGTGATGCATGTACTCGAAGCGGCCATAACGGGTCTTCTCTGTGCTCGCAGTGCGCCCGTCGATGACGAGGAGCTGCTCCCCTGAAGGAATGTCTTGAAGCGTGAATTCGCCGTTGGCGTCCGTCTTGGTTGCCGCCCTTCCCATGCTGAGAGTCGCGTTCGCCAACGGCAGGCCGTTCAGGCGCAGCAGTTGACCGGTGAGCGAGGTTGCATCTGCAGTACCGATGGAAGCTCTCGTGCTTCGCGCCCGCGCTCTTGGGCCGTCAGTCTGCGCCATGAACGCCTGCTGCATGGCCTGCCAACCCGGACCACGGTCTTCGTCTGTCTTGAGGGAGGCTACGCGGGCGGTCATGAGCGACATGGGGTCCGCCACGCGCGGCGTTCTTGCCTCAGCCGCTGCGCGCGACTCGCCGTGCTTGGGAAAGCTTCGGCTTGCAAGATGCTCACGCCTGCTGAGCCAATTGCCGCGCCGATGCTCGGCGCCCGGCAGCCAAGTCTCGTCTGTCTCAGTGTCGCTCGATGTGCTCTGTGCGCCTGGCGATGTTGAGCCCCCACCCGCCGAGCGGGCCTGCACAGCGGCACTAGCGCTGTTCAAAGCTGACCTGCCATTCCCTGGACCATCAGCCGCCGCGTTGGCCGAGGTCTCGTCGAGGGATTGGGTGTTGAATCCAAGCGCAAGCAAGGGCAGCGGCTGCCCAGCAACGCTGCGGGCACCGTTGACGAACAGGCTGTAGGCGCTTGCGGGAAGCAGTTGCTGCAACGGCGTGATGAAGGTCAGCACGCCGCCTTCGACTGCAACGACTTTGACCGCCACTTCACCTTCCGGGCCGCGCAATGTCACGCTGGTGGGCGTGAGGCTGTTGATGTCCATGCGGTGTTTTCGCCGACCGAAAACTGAGCCACTTTTTGCCCTGATGCCGACCTAAAACTGAGCCAGGTGAGCAACCTACTCTGCTGCATTTTTGTGCATCCGAGGACGAGTAGTGATCACCATGGACATGATTGGCAGGATCAGGCGATTGCATCGCCGCAAGAACAAGTCGGAGCGCGAGATAGCGCGCATCACGG
>NZ_JBQVNP010000210.1:0-6400 GCF_052436255.1 Roseateles sp.
GCTTGATGGCGGCAACGCGCTTCAGCGCGCGCTCCATGAAGCGGTCGTAGATGGATTCCTGGATCAGCGCGCGCGACGGGCAGGTGCACACCTCGCCCTGGTTCAGCGCGAACATGGCGAAGCCTTCGAGCGCCTTGTCGAAGAAGGCGTCGTCCTTGTCCATCACGTCGGCGAAGAAGATGTTGGGCGACTTGCCGCCCAGCTCCAGCGTGACCGGAATCAGGTTCTGGCTCGCGTACTGCGAGATCAGCCGGCCGGTGGTGGTCTCGCCGGTGAAGGCGATCTTGCCGATGCGGTTGCTCGACGCCAGCGGCTTGCCCGCTTCCACGCCGAAGCCGTTCACCACATTCACCACGCCCGGCGGCAGCAGGTCGCCGATGAGTTCCATCAGCACCAGGATAGAGACCGGTGTCTGCTCGGCCGGCTTGATCACCACGCAGTTACCGGCCGCCAGCGCGGGCGCCAGCTTCCAGACCGCCATCAGGATCGGGAAATTCCACGGAATGATCTGCCCGACCACGCCGATGGGCTCGTGGAAGTGGTACGCGAAGGTTTCATGGTCAATCTCGCTGATGCCGCCCTCCTGCGCACGGATGCACGAGGCGAAATAGCGGAAGTGGTCGGCTGCCAGCGGCAGGTCGGCCGCCATGGTCTCGCGGATCGGCTTGCCGTTGTCCCAGGTCTCGGCGGCGGCCAGCATGGGCAGGTTCTCCTGGATGCGGTCGGCGATCCTGTTCAGGATGTTGGCGCGCTCGGTGGCCGAGGTGCGGCCCCAGGCCCCCTTGGCCTTGTGAGCGGCGTCCAGCGCGCGGTCGATGTCGGCCGCAGTAGAGCGCGGCACCTCGCAGAAGACCTTGCCGGTGACGGGCGTGATGTTCTCGAAATACTGGTTGTCCACCGGCGCGACCCATTCGCCGCCGATGTAGTTGCCGTAGCGCTTCTTGAACGGCACCGCGGTACCGAATTTGCCCGGTTCGAGCATGTCCATGTCTTTGTCTCCATGTGCAGGGTGGTGGCGCCGCGACATGCGGCGGCCCGCATGGACAACCGCAAGCCGCGTACCCGGCCGGATCAGGGCATTCCCTGAGAACTTCCGCCCGGCAAGCGCAGGTTGCAGCGGGTTTTCATTCGCAATCTGCGACATGTTCGCGCGAACATAGCGACTAGGATGTCGCACAAGGCGAAAACCCATCGGAGACATGCATGAGTGCTGAAGCGCAGTTGCCGTCGATCGCAGTGGCACAGGCCCGGGAGCTCTTCTTCGGGCAGGGCCGCGACCCCGCGCCGTGGATCGCGCCGCACATCTCGCGCTCGTGGCAGCGCAGCCGCCCGGTCGACCATCACGCCATCGACCCCGAGCCGATGGCGCTGGCCTTGCTCAGCGAACGGCGCGAGCAGGCCATGCGCCTGCTGAACTGCGCGCAGCCCGAGCTCGACGGCCTGGCCGAACATGCGATCGGCAACGGCTGCGTGGTGATCCTGTCGGACGCCAGCGGGCTGATCCTCGAGGAGATCGGCAGCGCCGACTTCCTGCCCAAGGCCCAGCGCATCGCGTTGCAGCCCGGCGTGGAATGGTCGGAGCACAACCGGGGCACCAACGCCATCGGCACGGCACTGGCGGAACGCGAAGCGCTGATGGTGCTCGGCGGCGAGCACTACCTGGCCCAGAACGGCGCGCTCGGCTGCGCGGCGGCGCCCATCTTCACCGGCCGCGGCGAACTGGCCGGCGCGCTCGACATCTCGGGCGAAACGGTGCGCGTGAACACGCATGCGCTGGGGCTGGTGCGCATGGCGGCCCAGCAGGTCGAGCACCGCATGCTGCTGGCCGAGGCCGGCGGCCACGTGTTGCGCTTCCACTCACGGCCAGCACTCATCGGCACCGCGCGCGAAGGGCTGATGGTGATCGAGGGCGGGCGCATCGCCGCCGCCAACCGCGTCGCGCTCGAACTCTTCGGCCACTCCTGGGAGAGCCTGCTCGACCTGGACGCCGAGGCCTTCCTGGGCGCGAACTGGCCGCGCATGGAACACCGGCGCGGCCTGCTGACGCTGCCGGGCGGACGGCAGATCGCGACGGTGATGGAGCGTTCGAACACGCCGGGCACCACTCGCCCGGCCCAGAGGCGCAGCGTGCCGACCCAGGGCGCTGCCGAGGCGGACGACATACAACCGTTGCTGCACAAGGCGGTGCGCGTGCTGAACGAAGGCGTGCCTGTGCTGGTCAATGGTGAAACCGGCAGCGGCAAGGAGGTGTTCTCGCGCCGGCTGCATGCCGCCAGCCGGCGCAGCGCGGGGCCCTTCGTCGCGGTGGATTGCGCCTCGCTGCCCGAGACGCTGATCGAATCGGAGCTGTTCGGCTACGAGCAGGGAGCCTTCACCGGCGCGAAGCGCAAGGGCATGGCGGGCCGTATCCGCGAGGCCCACGGCGGCGTGCTGTTCCTCGACGAGATCGCGGAGATACCGCTGGCCCTGCAGACGCGCCTGCTGCGCGTGCTCGAGGAACGCGTGGTCACGCCGCTGGGTGGTGGCCAGGGCGTGGCCGTCGACTTCGACCTGGTCTGCGCCACGCACGGCCACCTGCCGTCGCTGGTGGAGGCCGGACGTTTTCGCGCCGACCTGATGTACCGGGTGGCCGGTTTCACCGTCGCGCTGCCGCCGTTGAGGCTGCGCGACGATCGGCGTGCGCTGATCTCGCGGCTGTTCCTTGAGGCAGGCGGCGCGGCGAAGCACCTGCGGCTGGAGAGCGATGCGCTCGAGGCACTGGCGGCCTGGCGCTGGCCGGGCAATGTACGGGAGTTGCGCAGCACGCTGCGCTCCGTCGTGGCCCTGGCCGATGCAGGCGACTCCGTGACGGCTGCCGGGTTGCCTGCGCACCTGCTGGACAGCCAGTCCCCGCAGCCCGAGCAGGCTCCTCCGTACGCCACACCGCAAGCCGAGCCCCTGGTCGCCATCACGCGCCACGCCATCGACGAGGCACTGAAGGTCAGCGACCACGACGTGGCGAAGGCCGCACGCAGGCTGGGCGTCCATCGCAGCACCATCTACCGCCATCTCGCACGCCAGCGCGACAAGCCTGCCGGGCACTGACCAAGGGGCAACAGGCCTGCCTCGGGCGGCGTTTCGCTATGTTTTCTAAAATATAGCGAAGCACCTTCCGAACACCCGCCCGAAAACCCCCTTCATGGTCATCCCGCAACTCCGCTGCCTTGTCGCACTGGGCGAGGAACAGCACTTCGGCCGCGCCGCCCAGGCCAGCCAGGTATCGCAACCCGAACTGCTCGACGCGATCCGCGCGCTGGAGCAGGAGTACGGACACCCGCTGGTCAGGCCCGGCGCCGTTTTCGGGGGCTTCACGTCGCAGGGCGAACTGGTGCTGGAGTGGGCGCGCAGCTTCCTGCAACACAGCGAGACCCTGCACCATGACCTCCAGACTTCTCGCGAGGAAAGTGCCCTCGCCCCGCTGCTGGAACGCCGCTCCGTCTCCCCCAAGCGCCTGCGCCCCCCGGGGCCAGGACCCGAGCACATCGACCTGATCCTGCAGGCCGCGCTGCGCGCGCCCGATCACGGCGGGCTGCATCCCTGGCGCGTGGTGGAGTTCCGCGAGGCGCAGCGCGCCGCGCTGGCCGACCGCTTCGAGGCGGAAAAGCGCCGTCGCGATCCGCTGGCCTCGCCCGCCGACCTGCGCAAGGCGCGCGAGCATGCGACGCGGCCACCGGTGCTGCTGGCCTTCGTCGTGGTTCCGCGTCCCCGCAGCAAGGTGCCGGCCCGCGAGCAATGGCTGTCGGCGGGCGCGGCCTTGGGCAACCTGCTCAACGCAGCACACCAGCTCGGCTTCGGCGCCATCGTGCTCAGCGGCGAACGCTGCTTCGACCCGGTGCTGGGCGCCGAGCTGGGCATCGGCCCCGACGAATTCCTCGCCGGCTTCGTGAGCCTGGGCAGCGTGGTCGAGGCCCCACCGCCGCGCAGCCATGTGCTGCCGGGCCAGGTGTGGTCCGCCTGGATACCACCGCCCGCATCCCTGGACCATCCCACGCGGCAGCCTTCCGAATCCTTGAACCTCAACCTGGACATTGCCAATGACAAGACCTGAAACCGGACGCACCGAAGCCACCGGAGCCAAGTTCTCGCTGAAATCGATGCAGACCGCGCGGGCGCTCTCGCAGCTCGCGGTGCGCCGCATCGCCTCGGGCATGCGCCCCGGCATGACGCACTCGCAGGCGCACGACCTGGCGATGGCCACGCTGCAGAAGCTGGAGATGGAGCGCAACTGGCACCCCATCGTCATCCGCTTCGGCGAGGACACGCTCAAGACCTTCAGGGAGCAGTCCGACCCCGCGCGCGTGCTCGGCGAGCAGGACATCTTCTTCGTCGACATCGGCCCCGTCTGGGAAGGCCACGAGGGCGATGCCGGCGATACCTTCGTGACCGGCGACGATCCGCAGATGCAGGCCTGCGCCGAGGCCGCGCGCACGCTGTGGCACGAGGTGGCCGACCGCTGGCACGCCGACCGGCTCAGCGGCCAGGCGCTCTACGCCTGGGCGGCCGAGCGCGCCGAAGCCATGGGCTGGCGCCTCAATCTCGACATCAAGGGCCACCGCGTCTGCGACTTTCCGCATGCGATCTACCAGGCCGGCCGGCTCGGCGACTTCGGCCTCTGCCCGGCGACCGGCATCTGGATCCTGGAGATCCAGATCGCGCATCCCACCCGCCCCTTCGGCGCCTTCTACGAAGACCTGCTGATGGAGGACGACGCCCCGGCCGACAATGGCGCGGCCGCCACCGCCGAACTCGTGGCGGGCTGAACAGGGAACCCATGAAAGACGAAGCCACCGAGCAACTTTTCTCTTACGGCACGCTGCAGCTGCCCGCCGTGCAGGTCGCCACCTTCGGGCGCCTGCTCGACGGACATCCCGACCGCCTGCCGGGCTATCGGCTCGAACAGCTCGCCATCCGCGACGCAGCCGTGGTCGCTACCAGCGGAAAGACCCATCACCCCATCGTCTCGCCCAGCGCCACGCCGGGCGACGGCGTCGACGGCGCGGTCTTCGCCATCACGCCCGCGGAGCTGGCGCATGCCGACGCCTACGAGGTGGACGACTACCGCCGCGACCGCGTCGTGCTGGCGTCGGGCGTGCGGGCCTGGGCCTACGTCGATGCGCGCCATGCGCCGCGCGACGTAACCAAAGACTGACTTGCCCCGGGGTGCCGGAGCGGCCAGACTTTGTGCTGGCGCAGCTCCAGCATTCATGACCACCAGCAAATCCGTACGCCGGCTGTCGGCAGTCCCGTCCACCTTGCGGATTCCCCTGGCCGCGCGGGCCTCGGGCGACGCGATGTTCCCGCAGATGGCCGTGCGCGACGCGTACGCGGCGGGCATCCTCGAGCAGATCCGCGACGACGGCCATGCGCTGCCGGAAGATCGGGCCACCATCTACAGCATCCTCTCGCGCACGCGGCGCTTCCGCAGCCTGGCGCAGGACTTCCTCAAGCTGCACCCCGGCGCGCGCGTGGTGAACATGGGCTGCGGCCTGAGCCACTACTTCCAGTGGCTGGACGACGACAAGTCGCGCATGACCGATGCCGACCTGCCCGAGGTGCTCGAGTTGCGCCGCCAGCTGATCCCCGAGACCAACGAGCGCCACGACGTGCGCGAACTCGACCTCACTTCCCCCGGCTGGTGGGAGCAGCTGGGCCTGCCGCGCAAGCGCAATGCCCAGCCGGTGTTCCTGTTCACGGAGGGCGTGCTGATGTACCTGGAGCCCGCGCAGGTGCAGGCGGTGCTCGCCACCTTCGGCGAGCGCGCGCCCGCCGGCTCGGTACTGGCCTTCGACGCCATGTGCTGGCTCGCGGTGGGACGCGGCAAGCAGCACCCCTCCGTGCGAGTGACCGGCGCCGAGTTCAAGTGGGGCATCCGCCGCGCAGCCGAACTGACGCAGCCCCATCCGCGCCTGCAGTTGAGCGGCACCTACCGCGTGCTGGAGGGCATCGGCCTGCCCTACACGCTGTTCGCACCGATGGTCATGCTGTTTCTCGGCGTGCCGCTGTATGCGCTCTACGCGCTGAAGGCGACGGACGAAGCCGCCGATACATAAACGCACAATTTTCCGGCGATCGCGTCGATTGACGGCTTTGTCCGGCGTACGCCGCGCGGATTGGCTGACGCTGCGGCGAACCGGGCCGGGGCAAGCTCGGGGATGTTCCCGGCCGTGGAGCGGAGAATGCTCTATCGTTTCCGCTTCCCCTTCTTTCCCCTTTCTCTTCTCTCTTCTTCCGAAGATTCGCAACCCTCAAGAACCACATGCTTGATCGCCGATCCTTCCTTGCCGCCGGTGGTGCCGCCGCCGCACTCGCCGCCCTCGGACTGCCCGAAGAGGCGCTGGCCGCCAATGGCCTGCAACTGAGC
>NZ_JBQVNP010000211.1:0-6081 GCF_052436255.1 Roseateles sp.
GGTCACGTCCGCGCGGCGCCCGCGGTGGCGCAGCGCCACGCGCTGGCCGGGCCGGCCGCGCAGGTGCAGACGGGCCAGGCGGCCGTCGGCCCAGTCGACATCGACGTCCACGCCGCCATGCGCGCGCACACCATGCAGCCGTCCGTCGGGCCAGGCCTTGGGCAGGGCGGCCAGCAGGTGCACCTCGCCGCCCCAGGACTGCACGATCATCTCCAGGATGGCGGCGGCGCCGCCGAAGTTGCCGTCGATCTGGAAGGGCGGATGCGCGTCGAACATGTTGGGATAGGTGCGCTGCGGGCCCAGCAGCCCTTGCAGCACCTTGTAGGCGCGCTCGCCGTCGCCCAGCCGCGTCCACAGCGCCAGGCGCCAGGCGGTGGCCCAGCCGGTGCTCTCGTCGCCGCGACGGTTCAGCGTCACGCGGGCGGCCTGGGCCAGCTCGGGCGTGTCGCGCACGTTGATCTGCTCGCCGGGATAGACGGCATACAGGTGCGACACATGGCGGTGGCGCTGGTCGGGCGCGCTCGCGTCCCAGCTCTCCTCCAGCCACTCCTGCAGCTGGCCCTGGGCACCAATGCGGTCGGCCGGCAGGCGTGCGCGGGTCTTGCGCAGCTGCTCTGCAAAGGCGGTGTCGTTGTCATGCAGCTCCGCCTGCGCCTGCAGCGTGGCGTCGAACAGGTCGCGCAGGATCTGGCTGTCCATTGCCGGGCCGGCGCACACGGCCACGCCGGGGTGGTGGTCGTTTTCGGGCGAGGACGATGGCGAGGTGACGAGGCCGCGGCCCTTCGGGTCTTCGATCAGCGTGTCCAGGAAGAACTGCGAGGCACCCTTGAGCAGCGGCAGCAGTCGGCGCAGCCGCGCCGGGCTGGGGCTGTACTGATGGTGCTGCCACAGCGTCGTGCACAGCCAGGCGCCGCCGCAGGGCCACATGCCCCAGCTCGGGCCGTCGATGGGCGCGGTGGAGCGCCACAGGTCGGTGTTGTGGTGCGTGACCCAGCCGCGTGCGCCGTAGCTGTCGCGCGCGGTGCGCGCGCCGGTGACGGCGAGGTCCTCCACCATCTTCAGCAGCGGCTCCACGCACTCGTCGAGATTGGCCGGCCCGGCGGGCCAGTAATTCATCTCGGTGTTGATGTTGATCGTGTACTTGCTCTCCCAGGGCGGGTGCAGCACTTCGTTCCAAACGCCTTGCAGGTTCGCCGGCTGGCTGCCCGGCCGTGAAGACGACAACAGCAGGTAGCGCGCGTACTGCACGTACAGCGCGGCGAGGGCGGCATCGGGCTGGCGCGGCACGCCGGCGATGCGGGCGTAGGTCGGGCGGGCGTTGGCCTGGTGGCCGCCGAGGTCGATCTGCACGCGGCGGAACAGCGCGCGGTGCGACTTCACATGGGCGTCGCGCAGCTTGTCGATGGGCCGGCGTGCCGCCGCGGTGCTGCGCTGGCGCACCGCGGCCACCGGGTCGCCGCTGGTGTCCTGCCAGTTCACATAGCTGGTCTCGCCGGCCACCACCAGCGTCAGCTGGCGGGCGCCGCGCACGCGCAGCTGGTCGCCAACGGTCTCGATGCGGCCACCTCCCAAGTTCCCCACGGCCTGCACGCGCAGCGCATAGCGCAGCTGGCCAGGGATGCCGAAGGCCTGCACGTTGCGGCCCTCGATGAGCAGCGCATCGCTGCCGTCGGCCTGCACGGACAGCCCCTGCGAACGCTTCTCGGCGAAGGCCGGTTCGCGGTGGTCCCAGGGCGCGCCGACGTAGACCACGCCATGCGCGTCGTACTTGGTGTCGCCGAAGCCGCCATAGGGTTGGTAGTCGGGGTGGCGGTAGCCCAGGTCGAGGTCGATGCGGCCCTCGCCCTCGGCGGTCAGCCGGATCACGGTGACCTGGTCGGCCACGCTGCAGAACACCTCGCGGGTGTGGCGGGTGGCGCCGCTGAAAAAGCTCGTGGTCGCGATCGCGCTGTCCAGGTCGAGGCTGCGGCGGTAGCGCGCCGGCTCCTGCAGGCCGGGGAAGTCCAGCAGCAGGTCGCCCGCGCCGCTGAAGGGCATCTGCTTGATGGGCTTGCCCATCAGCGAGCTGGCGACCAGATCGTGGGCCTCCTTCCAGCGGTCCTGGTCAAGCAGGGCGCGCACCTGGGGCAGGGCCTCGCGGAACTTCGGGTTGTCCTGGACGTAGGGGCCGCCGCCGTAGAGCGTGTCGATGTTGAACTGCAGCCGCTCCTGCGCGGGGCGGCCGAACACCATGGTGCCCAGGCGGCCGCTGCCCACGGGCAGGGCCTCGATCCAGGGGCCGGCGGGCTGGTCGTACCAGAGCGAGGTCGCGTTGTCGTCCGCATGGGCGGCGCCCGCCAGCACCCAGCGGGGCAGCGCGGACAGCGAGGATGCGATGGTGGTGGTGGCGATGAAGCCGCGGCGTGAGGTGGGAGCGGGCATGGTCAGGGCGTCTTGTCGAGCAGTTGCTGGAGCTGGGGCGCCATGGCGCGCTGCCAGATCTCGTAGCCGCGCTCATTGGGGTGCAGCAGGTCGGGCATGACGTCCTTGCTGAGCGTGCCGTCGGGGTTGAGCAGGGCCGGGTTGATGTTCAGGAAGTGCACGGCCTTGCCGTCGGCGAGCCCGGCAATGCGCCGGTTGACGTCCTCGTTGAGGCGGCGCAGGAAATCGTCGGGCTTCTCGCTGCGCGGGAAGATGGCCAGCAGCAGCACCTGCGTCTTGGGCAGGCGCTGGCGGATCTCGGCGACGAGCCGCTGGATGCCGGCGGCGGTCGTCGCTGGCGCCTCGGCGCGGTGGCCGGTGTTGTTGGTGCCGATCATCAGCACGGCGACCTTGGGCGCAATGCCGTCGATCTCGCCGTGCTGCAGGCGCCACAGCACGTTCTCCGTGCGATCACCGCCGAAGCCCAGGGCCAGGCCGTGCAGCGGTGCGAAATGGCGTTGCCAGACGGCAGCGCCTTCCTTCTCCCAGCCCTGGGTGATGGAGTCGCCGATGAAAACCACCTGCGGCGGCGTGCCGGCGTCGATCAGCTGGCGCTTCTGTGCGAGCTTCTGCTCGTGGCGCGGCTTCCACCAGTCGAGTGCGAAGGCTTCGCCCAGCATCGCCGGCGTGACCGATTCGGTCCGGTAGTCGGGACAGGCGAGAGCAGGCTTGGCCTCGCGGCTGATGCGCACGTTGGCCACGCTGACGCGGCCGCTGCCCGTGCCATCCAGCGCAAAGGGCAGGCCGACCTTGGAGAAGTCAGCACCCTCGCGGGCAAAGCAGCCCACGGCGAGCGACACCGTCTGCCAGCCCTTGCCGGCCCAGCCACGCGCCGGCTCGACGAGGTTGACGCGGCGTTCGCAGCCGCTGCCGCAGCTCAGCTTGGCGTAGACGCCGCCCTTTGCCAGCTCGTCCACATGCAGGTCGAACTGCAGCGTGCCGCCCACGTAGGGCCGCAGGTCCAGCGGCGTGGGGCTCTCGATGCGCAGCCCGGCCTGCCACAGGTCGCGCCATTCGAAGGACAGGGCCTCGCGGCGACCCGCCACCGTGCGAGCGCTGGCGCCGACGTGGCTCTTGCGCGCGTACTCGACGATCGGCGGCGGCACGGTGGCGCTGTCGCCGGTCAGTTCGGTGCGGCCCTCGAAGTGACCGACGACGAGGCGCCAGGCGTCGGTGGCGGCGGGAAGGATGACCAGATCCTGGCTGGCCTGGACGAGGCCCGTGGCGGCAAGCAAGGTGGCGGCGAGCGTGGTGCGGAGGACGAGCGGCATGGCGGTCTTAGGTAGTCATCGGTAGCGGCCCATCTTGACCTTGATGACACGCGGGTTGGCGGTGAAGTTCAACCCCCAGTCGGTCTGGTCGCCGTTCCAGCGGCGCTCCGTGACCCACTGGCCCTTGGCGTCATAACGACCTTCCTCGACGTGGTCGATCAGCGCGCGGCCGCTGTCCTGCAGCTCCTCGATGCGCACGCGGGCCAGCTGGCCCACCAGCAGGAACTCGTCGTCGCCGAGCTGGGCGATGGCCACGCCGCCGGCTGGCGTGCCGGCGTGGGCGGGCTTCTCCTTCTGGTTGCCCGGCCACTCGCGCTCGCCGAACTGCCACTGGCCGAAGGTCACATGCGCCTTCCAGCCCTTCATCGTGACGAACTGGTCGGCGTGGTCGTCGGGCTCGGCCACGCCGTGCGTGCGGCCCTCGAAGGCCCACTGCGCCCACTGCCTCTGCATGGGCCGGAAGGCGGCATAGACCTTGGCAAAGGGTTCAAGCGTGGCCTTGTCGTTGGTCTTGGCGCCCAGCGGATAGTTGGCGTAGTCGAAGTAGTCCACGCCGAACGGCGCCACGCCGATGGCGCCTTGACCCAGGATCTTGTAGAGGTAGCGCGCGTAGGGCGAGGCATTGCCCAGCTCCGGCACGAACAGGGCGTTGTCCGGCCGCTTGAACAGCTTCAGGTGGGCGTCCACCTTGGCGGATTCGACGTGATAGATGTCCGGCCCGACGATGTCGATGGACGGCGCGGCGGCCTTGTAGATGTCGATGACGTCGTAGGTCGGGCCGCCGCTGGCGAAGTCCTTCTTCCAGGGCTTGGGTGGCTGCTCCAGCGGGTCGCGCAGCGCGTTGTTGACATACATCGGCAGGTCATAGACGGCGCGGCCGGCCTTGGCCATCTCCTCGATGTAGCTGGCGATGGCCCAGGCGTGGAAGTACTCGTCGGCGTAGTCGCCGTAGACCTCGCGCCAGCTGCCGCTGGCCTTGGCCACCGGCTTCTTGCGCGCCAGCACGGCCGCGGGCACAGGCTGCTCGAACGCGGCCTGGGCCGCGCGGCCGAAGTCGCGCGCCAGGCCGAAGGTGCCGACCTCGTTCTGCACCTGCACCATCAGCACGGTGCGCTGCTGCGCGTCGATCTTCTTCAGGTGGGCCATCAGCGCCGTGAAGGCGCGCCGGTCGGCCTTGAGCGTCTCTTCGCCGAAGGGCGACAGGCAGTAGCTGTCCTTGCCGGCCTCGTCGACCATGCGCGGGAAGCGGCGATTGTCGAACTTGACCCATGCCGGCGAGTACTGCGGGCTGGTGTTCTTCCAGGTACCGAACCAAAGCAGCACGACCTTGAGCTGTCGTTCGCGCGCCTGCCGCAGCAGGGTGTCGAGGAAGGAGAAATCGAAACGCCCCTCGATCGGCTCCACCTGCTCCCAGGCGATGGGCACCTCCACCGTGTTGGCCTGCAGGTCGGCGACGGCGGCCCAGACCTTGTCCAGCGCCCTGGGGTAGCTGCTGGAGTTGTGCGTCTGCGCCCCGAGCATCAGGAAGGGCTTGCCGTCAACCATCAGGGCGTGGCGGCCGTCCTGCTGCACGAAGCGGGTGGCCTGGGCCCAGGCGCCGGTGGCCAGCAACAGGCTGCCCAGGCACACGGCGGTCAGGCGGAGATGGAGAAGAGGCGAACGCATGGACATCCAGAAAGGCCCCGGCGCCGCAGGCGGGCGCCAGGGCGCCGGGGGAACGGAGAAGGGGAACGGGTGAAGGCCGGCGCGCTACGCGCCACGCGCTTGCCTGGCGGCAGGGCTGCACACAGGGTTGGATCGCCCCGCAGGGCGCGCTTGTTGCATGTTTGTCTCGTGGCTCTTTGGCCTGACCAGCCTTGCGGCGACTGGCAAAATCTGTGCTTTGCGGTCAAGCCAGTTTGGTATTGCCACTTTGCCATACAACAAAAGCGGTCAGACCAGTGCATACCCCTATGGTCAGGGTTTCTCATGCGGCGGTTAGGATGAGGCGATCGCGCTGTTCGCGTTACCATTTGGTCAGTCCAGTTTGTTAGAGGTTCAGTGGCCATGCCCATTCATCACCGCGCCGGGGAGGCGCGCCGGCAGTACCAGGTGGTAGCGGACAGGATCCGCGCCCTCATCGCCGACGAGGGGATTGCCACCGGCTCAAGGCTGCCAGCCGAGCGGGAACTGGCGCTGCAGCTGGGTGTTTCGCGCCCGTCGCTGCGGGAGGCGTTGATTGCGCTGGAGATCGACGGCCAAGTGGAGATCCGCGGCGGGTCCGGCGTCTACGTGAGCGCCACGCCGGCGGGCGGCGGTGCCACCTCGGCCTTGGGCGAAAGCCCGGCGGAGCTGATGCAGGCCCGTGTGG
>NZ_JBQVNP010000212.1:0-6028 GCF_052436255.1 Roseateles sp.
CGCACGGCCTCATCGGCCAGGCTCTTGCCCTGGCGCAGCAGCACCAGCCGCGCCCGCGCCTGCGCCGCACGCGCGGCCAGTCGCGGCTGGGCCGGCGCATGGGGCGCGGCCACCGCTTGGGCGATGGGTGGCGGCGCGACGACCAGGCTGATGCGGTTGCTGCCGTTCTGCAGGTATTCGTGCACGGTGACCGACTGGCTGCCCGCGCCGGCCGGCAGGGCCAGCACGGGCACGCCGTTGACATGGACCTCGACGGGCTCGCCGCTGGTCTGGACGTGCAGGCACATGAGGCGGTCCATGTCAGCGCCGCCCGGCCGCCCGCAGGCGCTGATGCGCCCCCCCGGGGGGCTGAACCCGCGCATGCAGCGTCCAGTGGACGCTGCATGGCCGGTGAAGAACCGGGCCACTGGCCCGGTGCGGCCTGCAAGGCAGTGAGTGCAACGAACGTGGGGGCTTCATCAGCCTGCGCTCCAGTCGATGAGAACGAGGGCCGGGAGCAGCTCGCGGCGCTGGCGCTGGGTGCCGCCGATCGGGTCCTGGCGCAGCAGCAGCACATGCACCGGCTCGATGGCCAGCCGGTAGAACCATTGCATGCCACGGCCGTCGGGGCGCGGGCGCAGGCCGCATTCACCGATGACGGCGCCACGCAGGGCTTCAGGCAAGGGGCCCGCCGACAGCAGCGCGGGGTCGCCGGTGGCCATCGCCTCGACAGTGAGGGCGAACGGGTGGCGCCAGCTGCATCTGGCCTGTGCCAGTCCCTGGCCCTCGGCCGCGGTGGCGCCGCGCTGGTCCAACGCCATGCGCCATTCGCTGCGGCCGTGGGCGCGCAGGCTGACGCGGGCGCGGCTGGCGCCCCAGGCCAGCTCGCCGGCCAGGCGCAGGTCCAGCACCAGGGCGGTGAAGTCGATGGCGCCCTGCAGGCGCAGCGCGACGTCGCCCTCTGAGCCGTGCTGCCAGCCCCAGGTGATGCCGGCCTGGCCGACCAGCGGCGACAGCTCGGCCTCCAGCCGGCCGCTGCTGCCGGCCATCTCGCGCGACCAGGCGGCAAAGAGTTTGTCGAGGCCGGTGCGCGCCAGCGGCTGCAGGCCCTGCCAGGCCTTGAGCCAGGCCGGCGCCGGCTGGGCCTGGCCATCGGCTTCGAGGTGGCAGGCGGTGGCGGCGGTGCTTGTGTGCGCGGCCGGCTCGCCCTCTGCCGGCCAGGCCTGGGCGGGCATGGCGCCATGCCTGACCTCGACCAGGCGCTGAGTGGCGGCATGCACCTGCAGGCCGAGCTGGAGCTGGCCCAGCGGCGCGCCGGTATCGCGGATGCCGCAACTGGTGATGCTGACGGTCTGCAGGTCGGGCGGCTCGACGTGGGCGATGCCCGCGGGGCCGAGCTTGGGGTCGGGCGGCGGGGCATGCAGCGTCAGGCTGAGCTTGGCCGTGTCGGCGCCGCGCCACGCGAGGCGGCCGGCGGCGCTGACATGCAGGACCTCGGGATGGTGGGCGCTGCAGGCGGCCAGGGTGTCGACGGCCAGCTGCAGGCGGGCGCTGGCGCCGGTGCCGACGGCGCGGCTCAGCACCGGCAGCACACGGGGTTCTTCCAGCGCGGCGGCCAGCGTCTCGGGCGGTGGCGCCCAGGGCGGCAGGTCGGCGCGGCGCCAGGCGCCGTCCTGGCCCTGGTAGGCCTGCAGCGGCCTGGGCTCGGCGACGGCGAAGCTGATGGCGCCAAGGTCGCAGGCCTTGGGGCGGGGTGTGGGCGGCTGGTCCAGGTAGATGGCACGGCCGCGCGTGATGGCGGCCAGCCCTGCCTCGACGGCCGCGATGGCCTTGTCGAAACCGCCCGGTGTCAGCGCCTGCTGTGTCGGCTCGGCCTTGGCTGCGCGGCGCACCAGCTCTTCGCGCGAGCGGTGGCTGAGCTGGTGCAGCCGCACGGTGGGGCTGAGGGCCGCATCGGCGCACAGGGCGGCCGCCCATTCAAAGCGCGGCTTGGTCTCGAAGCTGGCGCCCCAGAGGCAGCACAGGCAGGCATAGCGGGCCTGGTCGGCCATGTCCTTGAGGCCGAGCTGGTGGGCGCGCTCCAGCGCCACATCGACAAAGGCGGGCCAGCGGGCCTGGAGCTGCTCGGCGACATCGGGCCAGGCCTGGCTGAGCAGCTGCATGAGCGAGGCGGTGTCGCGGCGCAGTTGCAGGCGCTCGATGTGGTCGAGCTGGGTGGGGGTCAGGTGCAGCATGGGGGGGCTGCTTTGGTGGGTTTGGGTTGATGGCCAGGGCCATGCCCGGAGTTCGCCCGGGCGGGCGACCTACTTTCTTGGGCGCCCAAGAAAGTAGGCAAAGAAACCGCCCCCGACCCGCCCGCCCTCCGCTTCGCTTCGGGTTCCCTGCGGTACTCAGGTCTTGAGGCCTCGCGCAGAACTCGCTTTGCTACGCGCCGCTCAAACAGCTGCGCGAAGTCAGAGCTTGAAGTGCGCTGCGCGCACGGCCTCAAGACCTTCCGTTCCTCGGCGGGCTCAAAGGGGGGAAGAGAAATACCTCGCTGCGAACGGTTTTCGGGTTTGGCTGTTGGCTGTTCGGCTGTTCTGGGGACTCCCCTTCTAAACCGCCGAGAAGCGCAGAAGGCCGAGGCGCGTGCGCAGCACGCTTCAACTTCTGACTCCGCGCTACTGTCCGACCGCAGCGTAGCGAAGGTAGTTGAGCGCGGGCCTCGGCCTTCGAGCATCGCAGGGAACCCCGCAGGGGCGGTTTTGCAGGGGCGCTTTCTTTGCCTACTTTCTTGTGCGGACAAGAAAACGGAAGGTTTCGGCGAAGCCAAAGTAGGTCGCCCGCCGGGGCGAACTCCCGGCATGGGCCTGGCCAGCAACCCACTCCTCCCGGAGCCACCAGAAAGCCACCACATATCAAGCGCCAAGCTCACGAACCTGCCGATCAACCACCCCATCCAAGCGCTGCCACCACACCCACGCCGCCCGCCCCGGGCAGGCGATCTGCTGCCCCGGCGCGAACACCGCGTCGACCTGCGGCGGCGTGAGCGTGGGCAGCAGCGTGTCCAGCAACTCGGCGTCCCACCAGCGCCACGGCCGCCGCTGGCCCTCCGGTGTGCGGACCTCGCCCAGGTCGCGGCTGTGCTCGCGCATGGCGAGCAAAGGCTGGCGTGAGCTCATCAACACGCCCCAGCCGTCAAAGGCGGCGTTGACATCGACGAGCAGCCAGGCGGTGAAGCCGGCCCCGGGCAACAGCTCGACGATGTAGGCCGCCTGCTCGGCGGCGTCAGGACCGAGCGCCCCGCGCTGAAGACAGTCCCAGCCCGCGCAGTCGGCCGTCTTCAGCTTCTCGGGCAGGCCGGCCACGACGGCGCCGTCGATGACCGCATGCACGCGCGCGCCGTCGAAGGGCCAGAGCGCCGCCATGAACGCAGGGCTGGTCAAGCGCTGCCTCCGCCGCCGGCGGTGATCGGGTCGGCAAACAGCTTGTCGAAATCGGTGGCCTGGTCGGGTTTGAGGTCGGCCTGGTCCAGGGCGTCGGCGGGCGCCGCAGGGGCGGCGTCGGCCGCCGACTCCGCGCTGCCGGCCGAACCACCACCGCCGCCGCAATTGACCTTGACCAGCGGCCCGTCGATGGTGACGCCGGCCGGCCCCAGCGTGATGACCGAGGCGCCGCAGACGATCTTGATGCCGACGCTGGCCTCCAGCACGATCTCGGTCTGGCCCTTGGCCTTGATGGCCAGGCCCTCCATGACGATGTCGGCCACGGACTTGAGCGACACCTTGCCGGTGGCCTCCTGGGCGATCTTGCCGGTGGCCTTCAAGTTGATGTCGGCGCCGCTCTGGAGGCTGATGGCGCCGCCGGACTTGAGGTCGGTCTTGCCGGTCACGTCCAGGCCGTGGTCGGCGCCCACCTTGGCGTTGAAGTCCTTGGTCAGCTTGAGCTGGTAGGTGGCCGCGCCGGTGGTGAAGATGTCGCCGGCGACCTTGGTGTGCAGGTCCTTGCCCAGGTCGTGCATCACATCCTTGCCGACGTTGACATACCAGTTCTCGCCGATGACTTCCTTGCGCGTGAGCTTGATCTTTCGGGTCTCGTTCTTGACGACGAAGTCGAAGGCGTCTTCCTTGACGTGGCGGTAGAAGTTGCGCTGCGACTGCAGCCAGATGTATTCCTTGGTCTTTTCGTCGGCAAAGCGCAGCTCGCTGTACATGTCGACGGCGCCCTCCTTGGTCGAGTGGGTGCGCCAGCCGCTGACATGCGAGAGCTTGGGCAGCTCGTAGGCGGGCAGGTTGACGTCGTTGTGCACCGAGCCGGTGACGATGGGCCGGTCGGGGTCGCCGCCGATGAAGCTGACAACGACCTCGTGGCCGATGCGCGGGATCATCCACAGGCCCGAGCCCTTGCCGGCCCAGGGCTGGGCCACGCGCACGAAGCACGAGCTGTTGGCGTCCTTGACGCCTTCGCGGTCCCAGTGGAACTGCACCTTGACGCGGCCGTGCTTGTCGACTTCCACCTCGTTGCCCGAGGCGCCGACCACCGTGGCCGTCTGCGGCCCGTGCATGACCGGCCGCGGCGTGCGGCGCTCGGGGCGGAAGGGGTTGCCGCTCATGCTGATGCAGGAGATGTCGGCAGTGAAGCCATCGCGGCGACGCTTGATGGACTTGATGTCCTCGATGGCCTCGTGGTCGCCGAACTCGGCGCGAAAGCTCATGCCGACGACGAGGTAGTTGCTGTTCTCCAGCAGCGAAGCGGCCTTGGCCAGCAGGAAGGTGGCGCCTACCGCGATGTCGTTGCAGTTGGTGGTGCCGGTGTAGACGGTCTGCAGCGCCTGCAGCTCCTCCAGCCTGACCTTGGCGACCTGCGTGGCGGCCGACGTGGCGGAGGCGGACTCGGGGTTCTTCTGGTTGAGCACCGCGCGCGCCGGGTACTCGTAGACCTCGCCGTCGCCGAGCTTGGCGGTGGCCGACAGCGGCAGGGCCGACTTGTCCTGCTCGATCTGCGTGGCGCTGGCGAGGTAGTCATGGTCGCGTACCGTGGCCTTGACCGCGCGCACCTCCTCCTGCTTGCGCCAGTCGATGATGCACTGCTCGTGCTTGAGGCGGTTGGCCCATTCGATGGGCGCGGTGCTGGCCTTGCTGCGGTGCTTGGCCATGGAATCGGTCAGCACCAGCGTGTGCGTCGTCGATGTGTGCTCGAAGAAGTAGTAGATGCCGGCTTCTTCGAGCAGGCGGCTGACGAAGTCGAAGTCGCTCTCGTCGTACTGCACGCAGTATTCGAGCGTCGGGTAGACCGAGGGCAGCAGCAGGCGCCAGGCGAAGTCGCTGCTGTAGGGCGTCAGCACCGCGGTGACGATGTCCTTGACGCTCTTGTTCTGGAACACGCGCGAGTTCCTGCTGCGCGTGGCGAACCACAGCCAGGGCCGCATGACGATGCTGAAGGCCTCGAAGCGGCCATGCCGTTCGCCGCGCTGGGCGCGCGTCACGTAGCCATTGAATTCGCGCTTGACGCCGTGCAGGTCGATGGTCACGTTGGCGCGCGTGCCCAGCAGGCCGTGCAGGTTGATGTGCTCCTTCATGCCGAGCAGGTTGACGTTGCCGACCAGCTCGACGCGCCACTCCGGCAGGCGGCCGAGCTGCTCCTGGCCGTCCATGCGCAGCACCAGGAGCTTGTCGGCCCCCAGCGTCGTGTTGATCGACATCACATGGCTGCTGCCGCCGAGTAGTCCGCCAAGTGCCATATCCGTTGCCCCGATTCATGGCCAGCACGCGAGATCGGGCAGGCCTTCAGGCCTTGGTGGGGGAAGCGGCCGCTTTGGTTCCCTGGCGGGCTCAGAACATCGGCAGCAATGACTTGCAGCGCAAGGTCTGGATGAAGGCCACGGGCCGCCAGCCCACGGCGGCATACAAGGCGCCGACCTGTGGCTCGGCGACGGCGTAGAGCGGCAGGCGCGGCGCGCGTGCGGCCAGCGCGTCGAGCAGCCGGCGGCCGTGGCCGCGGCCGCGGTGGGCCGGAGCGATGCACAGGTCCACCACGACGCAGGCGCCGTCGGTGCGGTACAGGCCTGCGG
>NZ_JBQVNP010000213.1:0-6007 GCF_052436255.1 Roseateles sp.
GGCCTGCGGTGCCGGGGTCTGCGGTGCCAGCGTGCCGCCGCGGCCGAGGTGCATGGCGCCCTTGCGCGCCTCCAGGGCCTGCACCAGCGCGGCGTTGGCCGCAGCGGGCAACGGCCAGCGATAGCGGTGGCCCTGCGCCAGCGTGCGCATCGGCCCCCAGGGGGCGAAGCTGGCGTGTACCTGGGCCAGTTCCTGCTTGGGGTCGATGCCCATGCCGCGCAGGCGCTCGTAGAACGGCCCGCCGTTCACGTCCATCGGCTTGGTGTGGCGCATCGGCACGGCGTCGACGATGGCCAGCTTCTCGCCCGTATCGGCCAGCATGGAGGACCACGCGTAGTCGATGCCCCAGGTGCAGCGCGTCAGCGTGAAGGTCGGCAGCAGGCGCTCCAGCAGCGCGTGTGAGAAACAGGGCGCCATCACCTCGACGAAGTTGACCCGCCGCACCCGGCAGGCGGCGTTGCGGATGTTGACAAGGTGGTTGCTGTGGCTGCCCAGCGCGATGGCGGGTTGTGCCAGCGCCAGCTGGTCCTCGTCGCAATATTGGAAGAAGCGGGACATCGCGCCGGGCGTGAAGAGCAGGTCGTCGTCGAGCATCAGCACGTAGCGGTAGGCTCGCCGAGCCATCAGCATGGCGTGCAGGCCCTGGTAGGCCTCGAACTTGTTGAGGCCGCCGGGCAGATGCCATTCCGCTTCGGCGCCGGGTGACTCCTCCGCCCGCACGTCGCCCCACGTATTGACACAGCAATCCCAGTTGCGACCAGGGTCCTCGGCCAGCAGGCGTGGGTGCAGCGAGCTGCGGCCGGCGCGCACGAAGACCAGGTAGTCCCGTGCAGCGGGGGCGGTGGGGGCATGGGGCTGGCGGTCGTTCATGAGGGGAAGTCGGAGGACGCGGGAGCCGGCTTCGGCAACTTGCGTGCCGCCCCGCGCCTGGAATGCCGTTTGCCGGCCGCTGCCGATGAGCCTGATGCCCAGCCCAGAGATCAGCGCGCCGGCACTGGTCGCCGGCAAGCGCGCCCTGGTGGCGGACGCGGCGTGGGCCAGCATGACAGGCGCCTTGTCGGGCGGCGTGGTGCTGGTGGCGTTTGCGCTGGAGCTGGGCGCCGGGCCGCGTGCCATCGGCCTGCTGGGCGCCATTCCCTTCATCGCCCAGGCGGCCCAGCTGCCGGCCTTGTTTGTGGTCGAGCGCATTCGTCGGCGCAAGTTGATCGGCATTCCAACGATCACGCTGGCCCGGCTGCTGATCCTGCTGCTGGCCGTGCTGCCGATGTTGCCCGACTCCGAGCCGCGGCTGGCCCTGCTGCTGCTGGCGCAGGCCTTCATCTCGGTGCTCAGCTCGGCGGCGTCCTGTGCCATCAACGCGTGGTTCCATCAGCTGCTGTCGCCGTCGGAGTTGGGCGTGTTCTTCTCGCGGCGCCTGCTCTGGGCCACCGGGCTGGCCTGCATCTGTACCCTTGGTGCCGGCGTGCTGGTCGAGCACCCGCCGCTGGATTCGCGCATGCTGGCCTTCACGCTGTGCTTTGCAGGGGCGGGGATCGCGGGGCTGTTGAGCTCGGCCAGCCTCTATCGCTGCCCCGAGCCCGAGATGGATGCCGGCGGGCCCGTGCGCCGCATGCGCGACCAGCTGCGCGGTCCCTTCATCGACCGCGACTTCCGCGGCCTGCTGCTGACCCTGGCCAGCTGGAACCTGGCCAGCAACCTGGTGGCGCCCTTCCTGACGGTCTATCTGATGCAGCAGTTGGGCTTCGGCCTCAGTCAGGTGACGGCGCTGTGGGTGATGAGTCAGGTCTGCAATGCCGCCACGCTGCTGGCATGGGGCCGCGTCTCGGACCGGCTGTCCAACAAGTCGGTGCTGGCAGTGGCCGTGCCCCTGTACTTCAGCTGCACGCTGGGCCTGGTGTTCGTGCCGGTCGGCGCGTCACCGCTGGTGCAGTTCGCCTTCCTGGCCGTCCTGCATGCGCTGATGGGCGTGGCCGGTGGGGGCATCGGCCTGGCTACCGGCAACCTCGGCATGAAGCTGGCGCCGCGCGACCGGGCCACCAGCTACCTGGCCGCCATCGGCCTGGTCGGCGCCGTGGCCGGGGGGCTGGCGCCGCTGGCTGGAGGCACGCTGGCGCAATGGTTCAGCGAACGCCAGCTGTCGCTGCTGGTGCGCTGGGTGTCGCCGGGCGCCATGCGCGAGGTGTCGGTGTTCAGCTTCGCGCACTGGGAATTCCTGTTCGCGATTTCCGCACTGCTCGGCCTGTATGTGATGCACGCGGTGTCACGCGTCCGCGAGGGCAGCGAGGTCAGCGAGCGCCGCGTCATCCAGGAGCTGGGCCTGGAGGCCCTGCGCACGGTGAACCAGGTCTCCACGGTGGGCGGTGTGCTGGGCAACCTGTTCCCGTTCGGTCGCCTGTCCGAGCGCCGGCGAGCGAGCAGAGACGCCCCTCGCCCATCTTCGCGCCGCTGAACGCGAGCGAGTCTGGTCGGGGACGGGCCGGCACGGGGCAGCCCGGCGCGCGCCCCGCAGGTCTTCAACGCGGTGCGCTGGCGCGGCTGCGCTCCGCCAGGCAGGGCAGGATCTCGCGCAGCGAGCCGATCACCATCACCGCCACGGCTTGCATCTCCGCCGTCGCGGGCAGCAGGTCGGGCACCATCACCACCGGCATGCCGGCGGCGACGGCAGCATGCACGCCGTTGTAGGAGTCCTCGAACGCCAGGCAGCGCTGCGGTGCGATGCCCAGGTGCCGGGCCGCCGCCAGGTAGAGGTCGGGATGCGGCTTGCCGCGCGCCACGTTGTCACGCGTGAGCACGGCGTCCAGCCGCGGCAGCAGGCCGGCCATGTCCAGGTGGTGGTGGGCGCGGCGCTCGCCGGAGGATGTGGCGACCGCCCGCGGCAGGCCCAGGCGGTCGAGCTGGTCGAGCACGGCGCCCACCCCGGGCTTGCGCTGCAGCCGCCCGGCGGCCACGGCAGCCTCCAGCAGCCGTGCGGCGCCGGCGAACAACGGCTCGACAGGTTCGACCGAGCCATAGTGGGCGGCCACCAGCGAGCGGCAGACATCGTCAGGCACGCCGATCATCTGGCGCCGCAGCGCCACCGGCATGTCCAGGCCGAGCGCCTCGGCCGCGTCCTTCATCGCGTCCAGGGCCAGGGTTTCGCTGTCGAGCAGCAGGCCGTCCATGTCGAAGATGACGGCGTCGAAGTCGGGCAGGCTGGCGCAGCGGAGCGTGGTCAAGGGCATGGCGTCAATTCTGTGCGCCGGCGGTGCGCATGAGCGAGGGCGGCGCCCACGGCGGCCACGGCGCCATCGCACTGCAGGCGCCGCACGCCTTCGCGCAGGCCGGCCACGACCAGCGGCTGGCGCTGCAGATCGTCGCCGAAGATCTCGCGCAGGCTCAGCAAGCCGTCCACGAGACGGGCGGCGTCGTCGCCGGCTTCGCGGCCGACGCGGCAAAGCGTGTCGCCCAGGCTGTCTGACCTCAGCAGCGCGCTGCCTTGCGGGTCGTGGCCGCTGGCGCACCGCATCCACGCGGCCACGGCCAACAGGGTCAGCGGCGCGGGCCGGCTGCTTGCGAGGTTGAGGCGCAGGCCGGCAAGCAGGCGCGCGGCCAGCTTGCCCGAGGCGTTGCGGCCCACGCGTTCGAGGTGATGGGCGATGCGCGGGTTGCTCCAGCGCTCGACCAGCTCATGCGCATAGGCGCTGATGTTGGGGCCGCCGGGCGGCAGCGTCGGCTGCTGCTCGTCGATGAGCAGGCGCAGCGCATAGCGGCGCATCAAGGGCTCGGCCATCACCTCGGCCACCGTGGCGCAACCAGCCAGCAGGCCCAGGCAGGCCAGCGCCAGATGGCCGCCGTTGAGCAGGCGCAGCTTCGCGGCCTCCCAGGGCGCGACGTCGTCGACGAAGACGGCGCCGGCCGCTTCCCACAATGGGCGCGGCCCCTCGAAGTGCTCGATCACCCACTGGCTGAACGGCTCGGTGCTCACCGGCACCGCGTCCGTCAGGCCGAGGAGGGCGTCGGCGCAGCGGCGGTCCGCCTCGGTGGTGGCGGGGACGATGCGGTCCACCATCGAGGATGGGAACTGCACGTTGCGCCCGATCCAGTCGGCGAGGCCGTCGTCCTGCAGTGCCGCCATGTCCATGCAGATCTGGCGCAGCTGCCGGCCGTTGGCGGGCATGTTGTCGCAGGAGATCAGCACCGGCGGCGCCAGGCCCGCCATGCGCCGCATTGCCAGCCCGCGCACCAGAAGCCCGGGCATGGTGCATGGCCAGGGGCGGTGGCAATCGGCGCGCACCGCAGCGTCCTGCCAGTCCAGCCGGCCGCTGCCGGGGTCGAGGCAGTAGCCGGCCTCGGTGACGGTCAGCGTCACGAGGCGCAGCTGCGGGTCGAGCAGCACCTGTTGCAGGCGTGCAGCATCCCATTGGGCATGCAGGGCCTCGCGCAGGCTGCCCACCACCTCGGCCCGCAAGCCCTGGGGGCCGCGTACCAGCACGGTGTAGAGGCCCTGTTGCTGCTTGAGAGCCGGCAGTGCGCTGCCGGTGCGCAGGCTGGCCGCGACGATTCCCCAGGGCGGCAACCGGCCAGCAGTCATCCCGGCCTCGATGGCGCGCTGCGTCAGCACCGCCTGGTGGGCGCGGTGGAAGACGCCGCAGCCCAGGTGCAGGATGCCGGTGCGCAGCGCGTGCACGTCGAAGCGCGGCCGTGCCACGCCGGCCGGCAGCCTGCCGAGCAGCGCGGGTGAGAGCCGCGGGCGCAGCAGCAGCGGTGCGCGCCGCGGGCCGATGGTGTCCTGGAGCTCGGCCGCGGAAAGGGTTGGGCAGACGGGCAGCGCCAGCATCACACGCCCTCCTGCGGGGGCCCGGCGCTGCCCCGGGTTGCATGGGTCGGCGTGCCGGCGACCGGGTAGGCCGGCCAGCCGTCGGCGGGGGCCTGCGCCTGCACCATCCAGGGCAGCAGCGCCGGGTTGCCCGGCAGCAGGTACTGCCAGCCGTCGACGAGCACGGCGGTCAGCTCCGCCGGGCCAAGCAGCAGCGGCTTGAGGTCGGGCCCGAAGGCCTGGAAGACGCGGTGCACCTGACCGCAGCCGTACTGGGCCAGCAGCCGGTCCGACTCGGCCAGCACCCGCGCTGCCAATTCAGCGTCACGGAATGCGCCCACAGGCCGCGTGTGCTGCACGGGCGTGGCATCGACCACGCCCATGTGCTGGTAGTCCAGCAGCCGCGGCCAGACCGAGTCCAGCCCCCAGCCCCAGCCCGTCGTGCTCAAGGAGAAGGTCGGCAGCAGGCGCTCCAGGGCCCGACCGGAGAAGCAGGGCGCCATGATCTCCACGAAGCCGGTGCCGCGCGCCGTGCAGCGTCGGTTCCGCATCATGCTGTAGTGGGCGTAGTAGGAGTCCTCGTCGAGCGCCGGAGCCGACAGTTCCCAGCCCAGGGCGGCGACGGAGGCGAAGAAGCTGTCGATGTTGCCGGCGTGGGTGAGCAAGTCGTCGTCGGGGAGCCAAATCAGCTCGTAGTTGCGCCAGCCTTCCCAGCGCGTCAGCAGCTCGTTCAGCCCGGCCCACTTGGGGCCGACGATGACCTCGCTGCTGCTGCAGCCCTGCAGAGCGGCTGCCGGCAGCGGCTCGAAGGGGCAGAGATGCAGGTCCCAGCTGCGCTGCCCGGCGCCGTCGAGCCAGCGCGGGTGCAGGGAGTTGCGGCCGACACGGGCTACAACCAGGTGTCGTCGTTTCATGCCAGTCCTAGGAAGTCTTCCTGCTGCTGCGATGGCAAGCGCTGTTCCAGCGGTCTGGGCCGCTGCGGAGCAGGCAGTCGGCCTGGCTTGCCGCAAGACTTGCGGCCGGGATGCCGTAATGGCAGGGTAGGCGCCGGGCCGCTGCTACGCTTTGACGCGTTGAACTAAACCGCTGACGCGGTGGTTTACTGGCTGGGAAGCCAGCAGAGTCGGAGCGGCGTACCTTGACCGATGCGGGCATGTGCCCGAGAGGATCAAGGAGAGCCGTCATGGCTGCCACCACCCCACCCAAGATCAG
>NZ_JBQVNP010000214.1:0-5899 GCF_052436255.1 Roseateles sp.
GTCTTGCGGTGGTTCTTGCGCACCTTGTCCTCGACGTTGCCCACGCCGGTGTCCTTCACGGCCAGCTCGGCCAGCTCTCGGTTGCGTGCCGGCTCGATGATGGCCCAGCCGGCCGCGACCACTGCAGTGTCGACCTGCGCCTGCGACCAGGTCTCGTAGATGCGCTGCGCGGCGCGGGCGCGCGCCACCAGGTCGGCGAGGGGGGAAGAGGGAGTGTTCGGATGTTCCATGGGGACCTGTGCGTCTCAATCGACTTTGATGCTTGCTTCCTTCGCCAGCTTCTGCCAGCGCACGAGTTCGGTGGTCACCACCTTGCCGAGCTGCTCGGGCGTACCGCCCACGCCTTCGCTGCCTTGGGCGAGCAGCTTGTCGCGGATCTCCGGCTCCTTCACGACCGTGTTGATCACGCGGTTGAGCCTGTCGACGGCGGGCTTGGGCGTCTTCGCGGGCACGAACACGGCGTACCAGGAGTCCACGTCGAAGTCTGGCACGCCGGCCTCCTGCATCGTCGGTACGTCGGGGAAGGCCGCGCTGCGCTTGATGGTGGACACGGCCAGCGCCTTGAGCTTGCCTGCCTTCACGAACTGCGCGGCGGCGGGAATGGATACCCACAGCAGCGGCACCTGCCCGCCCATCACGTCGGTCACGGCCGGGCCGCCGCCGCGATAGGGAACATGCGTCATCTGCGTGCCGGTGCGCAGCTTCAGCAGCTCGCCCGCGAGGTGCCCGGGCGAGCCGTTGCCCACCGATGCGAAGGAGATGCTGTCGGGCTTGGCCTTGGCCAGCGCGACCAGCTCGGCCACCGTGTTCGCCGGAAACTGCGTGTTGGCCACCAGGATCTGCGGCAGCGAGGCGACCATGCCCACGGGCGCGAAGTCCTTCGCGGTGTCGAAGCCCAGCTTGGCGTAGATGGCCGGGTTGATGGTGTGCGAAGACAGCGTGAACAGCACCGTGTAGCCGTCGGGCGCCGACTTGGCCACCAGCTCGGTGCCGATGGAGCCGGCCGCGCCGCCGCGGTTGTCGATCAGCTCCGGCTGGCCCAGCAGCGTCGCGAATCTCTCCTGCACGATGCGGGCGATCACGTCGGTGCCGCCGCCGGGCGGGTAGGGCACGACGAGGCGGATCGGCTTCGTCGGATAGTCGCCGTTGTCCGCATGCGCGGCGAAGGGCGATGCAAAAGCGGCGAGGGCCAGCAACCCGGCGTGCAGCCAGGGGGCGAGGAACGGCTTCATTCAGGTCTCCTTCTCTTTGTGATGGACGTCGGCGACGGCCCGGCCGGTGAGGCACCCACGCGATAGCCCAGCGTGACGCTCGCATCGCGCGCGCAGGCCATCAGGTGGTCGGCCAGCCCGCGCGCCTGCGTGCGCGCGAAGCGGATCGAGGGCACGCTCATGCCGACGGCCGCCACGGCCTCGCCGCGTGCGTTGAGCACGGGCACGCCGAGGCCGCAGACGCCGATGCGCCATTCCTCGCGGTTCTCCGCGTAGCCGCGGGCGCGCGAGCGTTCCAGTTCGTTGAAGAGGGCGTCGAAGTCGGTGATGCTGTTCTTCGTGTGCGCCACCAGCGTGCCCAGGCACTCCTGCAGCGCCGGCACGCTCAGGCCTGCTGCCGCGAGCAGCGCCTTGCCCGATGCCACGCAGTACGCGGCCGCGCGGCCGCCGATGCGCGAGTAGGCGGCCACGGGCAGCGGGCTGTCGAACTTGTCGAGGTAGACGATCTCCGCGCCGTTGAGCACCGCGAGGTGGATGGTCTCGCCCGTGGCCTGTGCAAGCCGCGAGAGATGGGGCCGCAGCAGCGTGCCGATGTCCGATGCGTCGGAGACCATGGCTCCCAGCTCGAAGAGCCTGAGGCTCGGTCGGTAGGTGCTCGTGTCCGGGTCCTGCACGGCCCAGCCGCATTCGACCAGCGTCTGCAGCGTGCGGTGCGCGTTGCTGCGCGCCATGCCGAAGGCCTGTGCCAGTTCGGTGACGCGGCATTCGCGCTGCTGGCGCACCATCCATTCGATGGCGGCGAGACCCTTGGCAAGCGTGGAGTCCATGAGGCTTTGGCGTTCCTTGTTGTTCCAAATATTGGAACAACGTTCTTGAATTTGAAACGCAATGTATGAACCCGACGCGCCCTTTGTCAATCGGGGACTTGGATGTAGTTCCAAAGGCCTCAGCGGCTCAGCGCCGATGGCGCCCGGCCATGAGCTCGATCACTTCGCGGAAGATGCTGTTGCCGCTGGAGGTTGCAAGGTCGAGCACATGGCTGCGGCTGTAGTAGGGGCTCAGGTCGAGGCCCACTCCGATGCCCGAGATGGCGATGTCGCCGCGTTGCTCCTGTCGCGCCACCACGTCGCGCAGGTGGGGGTCGAGGTAGTGCTCGTCGTTGGCCAGGTGCGTGGCGCTGTCCATCGGCGAGCCGTCGGAACTCACCAGCAGCAGCTTGCGTGCTTCGCCGCGCTGGCGCAGCCGCATGCAGGCCCAGTCGATGGCCTCGCCGTCGATGCCTTCGCGGAACAGGTCGGCCTTGAGCAGCGCAGCCATCGCGGGGCGTGCGCGGCGCCACGGTGTGGCTGCGGCCTTGAAGACGATGTGGCAGCGCTCGTTGAGCCGGCCCGGATGCGGCGGCCTGCCTGCGCGCACCCATTCGCGCTGCGGGCGCCCGCCGTTCCATGCACCCGTCGTGAAGCCCAGAACCTCGCTGGCCACGCCGGCCTGCTCGAGCGCGCGCGCGAACACGTCGACCATCATCGCGACCGACTCGGCGTGCTCCTTCATCGAGCCCGAGCAGTCGATGAGAAAGGTGACGATGCAGTCGGCCACCGGCTCCATGCGCTCGGTACGGAACAGGCGGCGCTCGGTGGGCGAGGCCACGAGTTGCGCGAGGCGGCGGCCATCGACCAGGCCTTCTTCCTGCGCACCGTCCCAGCCGTCGCGCTCGGGCTCGGCCAGCAGCGCGCGCAACTCGCGGGCGAGGCGGGCGATGTTCACGCCCTGCGCGGCGATGCGGCGGTCCAGCTTCTCGCGATAGCCTGCGAGCACTTCCTTGCGCGCGAGCGTGGCGGCATTGTGTTCGCGGTCGTAGGCATTGGAGAAGACGCGATAAGCACCGCCCGCATCCTCGAGCACGGCGCTGCGGCCCGACTCGGCGGTGGTGAAGCGCTCGACGATCTCCTGGTCCATGTCGGCCACGAGGCTGAACACGCTGCGCTTGTCGTCCACATGCGGATCGCGCGCGGCATCGCTGCCTTCTTCTCCAGCCTCGTGCAGCATGGCTGCGACGGTGTGCGCGATGGCGCGGGCGTGCGCGGCGTAGGCGGCCTGGTCGGTGCGATCCTTTCGCAGGCCTGCCAGGGCGTGCCCGATCAGCGGCGCGAGCGCGAAACGCGTGGCTTCGAGCATGTCCTCGGTTTCTTCCACCACCTGCTCGCCGCTGACGCGCGCACGGCAGATCTGCGCCACGGCATACAGCAGCAGGCCGCGCGCGGTGTCGGTCAGGCCCGAGTGGTGAAAGGCCAGCGACCACTGCTCGTGCCGGTGCCTCAGGTTGTGCCGCATGCCGGCCATGAGCTCGGGCGCGAGCGCTTCCACGCGGAACTGCTCGAGCATCTCGAACAGCATGCGCTCGACCGGCTCCTCGGGGCGCAGGCTTTCGTGCAGCGCGGCGTCCGATGCGGTGAGCCGCAACGCGAGGCCGTCCGCCACGCCGCGAAAGGAAGCGAAGTCGTCGGTGTCGGGCGAGGGATGCAGATGCGGCGCGAACCACGGCAGCGCCGCGCGGCCACGATGTAGCCGCCGTCCGCGAAAGTGCAGGTCGCGCTCGCCGCTGAATGCGCGGACCACGCCCGCGCAGAGCTCCGCGACCAGCTCTTCCTGCCGCACGCGGCGCTGCATCGCGCTCGCGGGCCCGGCGTTCATCCGCGCGAATCCGGCGAGAGCTGGTGCGACTCCTTCAGTTCGCGGTCGAAGCAGCGCTGGAAATACTCCGCCACCAGCGGGCGCTCCGCGTCGTCGCACTTGTTGACGAAGGAAAGGCGGAAGGCCAGTGCCGGGTCCTTGAAGATCTCGACGTTCTCGGCCCAGGTGATGACGGTGCGCGGCGACATCAGCGTAGAGAGGTCACCCGCCGCGAAGCCCTTGCGCGTGAGGTCGGCCACCGCCACCATCGACGCGACGAGCTTCGTGCCCGCTGCGTCGGCCAGCGAAGGCACGCGTGCCTGCACGATGGCGATCTCTTCCGCCGCGGGCAGGTAGTCGAGCGAGGCCACGATGTTCCATCGGTCGATCTGCGCATGGTTGAGCCGCTGCGCGCCGTGGTACAGCCCGTTGAGGTTGCCCAGCCCGACAGTGTTGGCCGTGGCGAACAGGCGAAAGAAGGGGTGCGGGCGCAGCACCCGGTTCTGGTCCATCAGCGTGAACTTGCCGTCGCGCTCCAGGATGCGCTGGATCACGAACATCACGTCGGGCCGGCCCGCGTCGTACTCGTCGAAGATCAGCGCCACGGGCCGCTGCAGCGACCACGGCACGATGCCTTCCTGGAACTCGGTGACTTGCCGGCCCTCGCGCAGCACAACCGCGTCCTTGCCGACGAGGTCGAGCCGGCTGATGTGGCCGTCGAGGTTCAGGCGCACGCAGGGCCAGTTCAACCGCGCCGCCACCTGCTCGATGTGGGTCGATTTGCCGGTGCCGTGCAGGCCCTGAACCATCACGCGCCGGTCGCGCGTGAAGCCCGCGAGGATGGCGAGCGTCACGTCGGGGTTGAAGCGATAGACCGCATCGACCTCGGGCACGTGGTCGTCGCGCTCACTGAAGGCAGGCACCCGCAGGTCGGTGTCGATGCCGAACACCTCGCGCACGCTGAGCATCCTGTCGGGTCGAAGGTCGGCGGTGTCGGTCATGGCGGTTTCCGGAGCTGTGTGGTTGTCAGGCCTGCGCGCGGTCGGAGGCGGCGTCGGCATCGATGCGGCTGAGTGCCTGCGCTGCGCGCTGCAGTGCGGGCAGCAGCGTCTTCGCCTTGGCGGCATCGAGCCGCATCACCGGCGCCTGCACCGCGATGCAGAGGTTGGAGGGCGCATCGTCGCCAGAGGGCACCAGCGTGGCGATGCACAGCAGGCCGGGCAGGAACTCTTCGTGGTCGATGGCGTAGCCGTCCTTGCGCACGCGCTGCACTTCCTTCTCCAGCGCCTCGGGGTCGGTCAGCGTTCTTTGCGTGTACGGCTCCAGCGGTGCGTGCGAGAGCAGCCGGCGGCGCTGCGCCGCGCTCATCTGCGAGAGAAAGATCTTTCCGCTGGCCGAGCAATGCACCGGCACGCGCGAGCCCGAGTGCAGGTAGAAGCGCAGCGGCGCGGCGGTTTCCACGCGGTCGAGGTAGACGACCTCGCTGCCCGAAAGCGCGGTGAGGTTGCAGCTCTCGCCGATCTCTTCCACCAGCTGGCGCAGCACCGTGTGGCGGGCGCCGTGCAGGCTGTCGTTGAGCAGCAGGTTCTCGGCCAGCCGCCGCAGCCGCGTGCCGATGCCGTAGTGCCGTCCGTCGCCCTCGCGCTGCAGCAGACCCGCGCCTTCGAGCTGCTGGAGCATGCGGTGCAGCGTGGGCTTGGGCAGGCCGGTTTCTTCGACGAGGCCCTGCAGCGAGTAGCGCTGGTCCTTCGCGGCCATGACTTCGAGCAGTGCGAACAGTCGCATGGTGGGCGTGTCGCCCGCCGGTTCCTGCGCTTCCGGCGTGAGGCCTTTGACGATCTTCATGGCGCGGATCATATGTGTTTTACAAAAAAAGAGACAAGACGTTCCGTTTTTTGTAAATTGTTTGACGCGAAGCGGATGGCGTCCTATATTCCGCCGAAACGAATTCCGGAACAAGAAGTTCCGACTTTTCGCGCTTCAACCCACTGCCACATCCCTTCAGGAGACGCCTTCCA
>NZ_JBQVNP010000215.1:0-5890 GCF_052436255.1 Roseateles sp.
AGGCACGGCTGATCGCGGCACGGCGGCTGTTGCTGCTGGGCCGGCTGGCGGCGGCAGCGAGCCTGCTCGCGCCGGTCGATATCGCCGTGCTGCCGCCGCTGCTGGCCGCCGTCGCGGCGCTGGCAAACGTCGAGCTGGCCCTGCGCTCATTGCGTGTCGATGACGCGCAGCAAGCCCTGAGTCAGGCCCAGCAGGCCGCCGCACGCGCCGACGTGCCCGCCCTGCAGGCCGAGATCGCCGAGGCGGGCGCTGCGCTGGCGCGCACCGCCGCGCGCCGGCTGGTCGATGGCCACTGGCAGCCGCTGCGCCTGCACGAGGTCGCCTCACTGATGGCCTCGGGCGCCCTCGTCGTCGACGCCTGCCGCCATGCGCTACGTGTCGACGACTTCACGCTGCCACTGGCGCGCCGGCCCATCCTGTTCACGCTGCTGAGGGCGCTCGCCGAGGCCTGGCCGGGCGATGCGGACCGCGACGCACTGATCGCGCGCGCCTTTCGCACCCGCCACGCTGACGAGACCCACCGCGCCCGGCTGCGGGTGGAGGTCGGGCGGCTGCGTGCCCTCATCAAGCCGGTGGCCGGCATCGAGGCCAGCTCGCGCGGCTTCGCCCTTCGGGCGCGATCCGTCGCGGTGCTCGCGCCGCCCATCGACGGCGACGCCGGCGAGCTGATGGCCCTGTTGTCCGACGGCGCGGCCTGGTCGACCTCGGCACTGGCGCTGGCCCTGGGCGACAGCCAGCGCACCGTGCAGCGCGCACTCGCCGAGCTGGAGGCCGCCGGCCGCGTGCGCGCCATCGGCCAGACGCGGGCGCGACGCTGGCTGGCGCCGCCGCTGACGGGATTCACGACGATCTTGTTACTCCCCGCCGCGCTGCCGCTTGGCTAAGGTTCGCCCATCGCAAGC
Source organism: Roseateles sp. (assembly GCF_052436255.1). GTDB lineage: Bacteria > Pseudomonadota > Gammaproteobacteria > Burkholderiales > Burkholderiaceae_C > Pelomonas. The sequence goes on from NZ_JBQVNP010000215.1 coordinate 903, forward strand.
CAGCAGGAACCAACCCCATGAGCAGTAGCATCACCCCCCGACCCGCCGAAATCGTGCGCGAGTACGGCCCCTTCGAAGGCGGCAAGTCCATCGCCGGCGTGACGCACGACGGCAGCCGCGTCTGGGCCGCCACGGGCGCGGCGCTGGTCGCCTTCGACCCCGCCAGCGGGCAGGCGCAGCAGCGCATCGAGCGCCCCTGCGATGCCGGTACGGCCTTCGACGGCCGCTACCTCTGGCAGCTTGCCGAGGCACGCATCGACAAGATCGACCCACACAGCGGCGAGGTCGTCGCGTCCATTCCCGCGCCCGGCCAGGGCGGTGACTCGGGCATGGCCTGGGCCGAGGGCAGCCTGTGGGTGGGCCAGCACCGCAGTCGCAAGATCCACCAGATCGATCCCGCCACCGGGGCCATCCGGCGCAGCATCGAGTCCAACCGTTTCGTCACCGGCGTGACCTGGATCGACGGCGAACTCTGGCACGGCACCTGGGAGGACGACGCGAGCGAGATCCGGCGCGTCGACCCGGCCGACGGGGCCGTGCTGGAGACGTTGCAGATGCCGCCGGGCACGAACGTCAGCGGCCTCGAATCCGACGGCGCCGATTTGTTCTATGCCGGCGGCGGCGGCACCGGCAAGGTCCGCGCCGTGCGCAGACCCAGGCGCGCCTAAACCCTGAGTTCCACTGAGCAGCACCCGCCCGGGCCGTCGGGTGGCGCCGCTGCATTGCTTTCCCTTTGTCAACGCATGGAGATGTCATGAGCACCACCCACCCCGTCGTCACCCGCGACCGCTGGATCAACGCCCGCAAGGCCCTGCTCGCGCAGGAGAAGGAACTGACCCGGCTGCGCGACCAGGTTGCCAGCGAACGCCGCGCCCTGCCCTGGGCGACGCTGGAGCAGGACTATCTGTTCGACACGCCCGCCGGCGCGCGCCGGCTGTCCGAGCTCTTCCAGGGCCGGCGCCAGCTGCTGGTGCAGCATTTCATGCTCGGCCCCGGCTGGGAGCAGGGCTGCAAGAGCTGCTCTTTCATGGCCGACCATCTCGACGGCATGGCGCCGCATCTGGCCCAGCGCGACATCACGCTGCTGGTGGTGTCGCGCGCCCCGCTGGCCGAGATCGAGGCCTTCAAGCGCCGCATGGGCTGGCGGTTCGACTGGGCCTCGTCCAATGGCAACGACTTCAACCGCGACTTCCACGTCAGCTTTGCGCCGGAGGACCGCGTCGATGGCGAGGTCTATTACAACTTCCACATGACGCCCTTCCCGAAGGAAGAGGCGCCCGGCATCAGCGTCTTCTGCAAGGACGAGGCGGGCCAGGTCTTCCACAGCTACTCGACCTTCGGCCGGGGCGTGGAAGTGATGATGGGTGCTTACAGCCTGATCGACCTGACCCCCAAGGGCCGCGACGAGCTGACCGGCCAGGGCATGGCGTGGGTGCGCCACCACGACCGCTACGAGTCGGCAGCGCCGGCGCCTTCCTGCTGCGGCGGCTGACATGGACGCCTGGGCCTGGATCGCACTGGCCGGCGCTGGCGCGCTGCACGGGCTGAACCCGGCCACCGGCTGGGGCCTGGCCGCCTGCTCCGGCAAGCCGCGCCAGGCCTTGCTGCCGCTTGCGGTGGGCCATGCCGTCGCCGTCGGCGGTGTGGCAGCTCTGATCGCCCTCGGCGGGTCAACGGCCGGCTGGCCGTGGCTGTGCGGGCTGTTGCTGCTGCTGGCGCTGGCGCTGCGGCGCGCCAGGGCCGGGCTGGCGCTGTGGTCCTGCCTGATGGCCAGCGCCCATGGCAGCGGCCTGATGCTGGTGCCGGCGCTGGTACCCCTCTGCCTGAGCGCCTCACCGGCGCGCGAGATCACCGCCTCGGGTTCGCTGCTGCTGGCATTGGCGGCCGTGGCCGTGCACATGGCGGCCATGCTGGCGGTGACGGCGGCCCTCGGCGAGGCAGGGGCAAGGTGCCTGGCCGGCGCCCGGCAGAGATGGATTTCTATACTCGAAACCCATGAACCCAGCGCCCGCCACCACCCCCACGTCGACGCCCGCCCCCGGCGATGACTTGCAGTCCGTCGTCGAGGCCCTGCGCGGCGCCCGCCGGCAGTGGCGTGAGGCGCACCGCCGCGGCGGCGACGGTCGCGAGCTGCCGTCGCGCGAGCTGCTGGCCGCCATGATCCAGGGCCTGTCCGGGGCACTCTTTCCGATGCGTCTGGGCCCGCCGACGCTGCGGCCCGAGGACGAAGATTTCTACGTTGGCCACACCCTCGGCGCGGCGATGACGACGCTGCGCCACCAGGCCGCGCTGGAGCTGCGCCACGATGCCCGCCAGCGCGGCGACGACACGCCCGGCCAGGACGCCGACGAGCTGGTCGGCCGCTTCCTGCGCACACTGCCCGGCGTGCGCGTGCTGCTGGACAGCGATGTGCTGGCCGCCTACCAGGGCGACCCGGCGGCGCGCAGCGTCGACGAGGTGCTGCTGTGCTACCCGGGGCTGCGCGCGCTGATCAGCCATCGGCTGGCGCATGAGCTCTACAAGCTCGGCCTGCCGCTGATCGCGCGCGTCGTGGCCGAGCTGGCGCATGCCGAGACCGGCATCGACATCCACCCCGGCGCGCGCATCGGCAGCGGCTGCTTCATCGACCACGGCACCGGCGTCGTCATCGGCGAGACCGCCGTCATCGGCGAGCGGGTGCGCATCTACCAGAACGTCACGCTGGGCGCGAAGAGCTTCCCGACCGATGGCGACGGCAACCTCGTCAAGGGCCAGGCGCGCCATCCCATCGTCGAGGACGAGGCCGTCATCTATGCGGGCGCCACCGTGCTGGGCCGCGTCACCATCGGGCGCGGCGCCGTCATCGGCGGCAATGTCTGGCTGACACGCAGCGTGGCGCCCGGCAGCCTGGTCACGCAGGCCGATTCGCTCGCCGGCACGACCTGAGCCACCTCCTCAGCCCGGCGCCGGCACCGGTGCCGGCGCTTGGGCATCCGCGCGACCGCGGGGCGCCAGGGCGTCCATGCCCACGATGTTGAGCGTGCGGGTCGGGAAGGCGAACTGCAGGCCACGCTGTTGCAGCGCGCGCATCAGCGCCAGGTTGAAGGCCTGGCGCCGGTCCATGTAGACATCGAAGTTGGCGTCGCGAACGCGGTAGACCACTTCGAAGTCCAGCGAGCTTTCGCCGAAACCTTTGAAATGGGCGCGCAGGAATTCCAGCTGCGGGTCGGACTCGATGAGTTCCCGGATCAGCGGTGGCACGGCGGCCACCTCATCGGCGGTCGCGTCATAGGTGATGCCGAAGTTGAACACCACGCGGCGCGCCTGCAGACGCTTGAAGTTGGACACCGTGCGCTTGAGCAGCTCGGCGTTGGACATGACGATCTGCTCGCCACCCAGGCTGCGGATGCGCGTGGTCTTCAGGCCGACGCGCTCGACGGTGCCGGTGACCTCGCCGACGGTGATGGAGTCGCCCACCTCGAAGGGTTTGTCCACGGCGATGGCCAGCGAAGCGAACAGGTCACCCAGGATGTTCTGCACCGCCAGGGCCAGCGCGATGCCGCCGATGCCCAGGCTGGCGATGAAGGCCGTGATGTTGACGCCCAGGTTGGACAGCACCGCCAGCACGACGATGACCCACAGCGCGCCGCGCAACCCCCAGCTCAGCAGCGTGGCTGATGCCGACAGCGCCGGGCTGCCGCCATGGCGCAGTTGATGGCTGGCCAGCACCTGGGCCACCGCCTGCTGTGCCCACAGGCCGATCTGCAACGCCACGACCGCGAACCACAGCTGCGACACGCGGCCGTGCCAGCGGTCGTCCAGCGGCAGCATGTTCAGGCCGACCAGCAGGCCGACGATCCAGATCAGCCCGCTGTTGGTGCGCTCCAGCACGTTGACCAGACCGTCGTCCACCGTGGTGTGGGTGCGCGCCGACAGCTTGCGCAGGCGTTTGACCAGCACGCGCAGGCCCACCTTGATGATGACGATCGTCAGCGCACCGGCCAGCAGTGCCGGCAGTACATCCATCCAGCCCACCTGCGGCCAAGCGGCTTCGACGCGCGCGAGGAGCTCGTTCCAGGTCATGTCAGACCTCCAAGATTCGCTCCGCCCACGCTAGGTTGCAGGCCTGCGGCCGTCTGTCAGCCGTTGGCAGCCGCGCCTGTGGGCCTGGGCTGACAGCCCGGCCCGCAGCGGATGAGGCGCCCGCTGACACGGCGCGCCGCCGGCGCCGACTAAGGTCGCTTCGTCGCAGTCCGCTGTGAAAGGAGCCCCCATGGACACCACCACCCATCACGACATGCCCGCGCTGTTCGCCCAGCTCGGCCTGCCCAACTCGCCGGCCGACATCAAGCGCTTCATCCGCCTGCACCGGCCGCTGCCGCAGACGCTCAACCTGTCCGAGGCGCCGTTCTGGAGCGCGGGCCAGGTGGCCTTCCTGCGCGAGCAATGGCTCCAGGACGACGGCGATTGGTGTGTGCAGATCGATCAGCTGAATGCCGCGCTGCGTGAGCACCCGGACCCGGGCGAGCTCGAGCAGGTGGATTGCACGCTGAACCCGGATCACCCCGCCTGCCCATGAAGCATGCCTCCTGGGCAACGCTGCTGAATCGCAACGCCAGCCTGCTGCAGCGGGCGGTGAAGCCATTGCGCGAGCGGCACCGGCCGCCTGCCAGCAGCGCGAGCGCCGGCAGTTGGCTGATGGGCCTCGTGATGGCGGCGGACGGGCCGCGCCGCTACTACCTGTTCCGCCCTGCGGGCGTGCGCTTCGGCGAGCGGCTGCCGCTGCTGGTCATGCTGCATGGCTGCCACCAGGACGCCAAGAGTTTTGCGGACAGCACGCGCATGAACAGCGTCGCCGTGCGCGAGCGCTTCCTCGTGCTCTATCCGGAGCAGCCGCGGCTGAGCAACGCCCAGGGCTGCTGGAACTGGTTCGATACGCGGTCGGGCCGCGCCTTCGGCGAGGCCGCCTGGATCATGAAGGCGGTTGACCAGGTCTGCGTGCTTTACGC